>CAOJNB010000012.1 GCA_948439405.1 uncultured Coriobacteriaceae bacterium
ACATCGCCGTGGGCCAGGCCCACATCAAGAGCACGTTCAACAACACGATCATCTCGATCACCGACCCGCAGGGCAACGTCATCGCCTGGCAGTCCGGCGGCACCGCGGGCTTCAAGGGCTCCCGCAAGTCGACGCCCTTCGCCGCCCAGGTCGCTGCCGAGGCCTGCGCCAAGGCCGCCATGGAGCACGGCGTGCGCAAGGTCGCCGTCTTCGTGAAGGGGCCCGGCTCCGGCCGCGAGACCGCGATCCGCTCCCTCCAGGCCGCCGGCCTCGAGGTCTCGAGCATCCAGGACAAGACCCCCGTCGCGCACAACGGCTGCCGCCTCTGCAAGCGCCGTCGCGTGTAGTTCGAAAGGATCGGTTAAACCATGGCTATTGATAGGACGCCCGTCCTCAAGAGGTGCCGGGCGCTTGACATCGACCCCGTCGTGATGGGCGTCAACAAGAAGTCCAACCGCCAGCAGCGCCGTCGCCGCCGCCAGGAGAGCGAGTACGGCCGCCAGCTCCGCGAGAAGCAAAAGGCCAAGTTCATCTACGGCGTGCTCGAGAAGCAGTTCCGCTCCTACTACGACCGCGCGCTGCGCATCGAGGGCATCACCGGCGACAACCTGATGGTCCAGCTCGAGACGCGCCTCGACAACGTCGTGTTCCGCCTCGGCTTCGCGCGCACCCGCAAGGAGGCCCGCCAGACCGTCTCCCACGGCCACGTGACCGTGAACGGCCACCGCGTGGACATCCCCTCCTACCAGGTGAAGGTCGGCGACGTCGTCGCCATCGCCCCGAAGTACCGCGAGCTGCTCCCCATCCAGGAGTCCCTGCTCGCCTCCGGGCACGTGGCCGTCTCCCCCTGGCTCGAGGTCGACATCGAGAAGCTGCAGGGTTCCGTCCTGTCCCTGCCGAGCCGCGACCAGATCGACGTCCTCTCTGACGGCACGATCGAGCCGCAGCTCATCGTCGAGCTCTACTCCAAGTAACCCCACACGCAGGGAGGTCATACATGTCCGAATTCATCCGACCCGAGGTGTCGGTAGAAGAGGTCAACGAGAACCTCGCGCGTGTGACCGTCGAGCCGCTCGAGCGCGGGTATGGTGACACGCTCGGCAACTCGCTGAGGCGCGTCCTGCTCTCGAGCCTCGAGGGCGCGGCCGCCGAGGCGATCCAGATCGACGGGGTCCAGCATGAGTTCACGACGATCGACGGCGTCTACGAGGACGTCACCGACATCGTCCTCAACGTGAAGGGCCTCGTGTTCCAGAGCATGGGCACCGGCGACGAGGGCGTCGCCTCGATCAACGTGTCCGGCCCGATGACCGTGACCGGCGCCGACCTCTCGGTCCCCGCCGAGTTCAAGCTCATCAACGGCGACCACCCGATCTGCACGATCGGCGAGGGCGGCCACCTGGCGATGCAGGTGCGCATCGGCTGCGGCCGCGGCTACGTCTCCGGCGAGGACAACGAGCGCGAGGGCGACCCGATCGGGCTGATCCGCGTCGACTCGCTCTACTCGCCCGTGAGGCGCTGCGCGAAGTTCGTCGAGCCGTGCCGCGTCGGCCAGCACACCGACTACGACCGCCTCGTGCTCGAGGTCGAGACCAACGGCGCCGTCGCCCCGCGCGACGCCGTGATCGAGGCCGCGAACATCATCTCGCAGCACATGAGCGCCTTCATGGCCCTTGCCGAGACCGACGAGGAGTCCGAGGAGGTCTCGATCTTCGCCGCCAGCCCCGATGACGACAACACCGACCTCGACAAGTCAATCGAGCACCTCGACCTGTCGGTCCGCTCCTACAACTGCCTCAAGCGCGCCGGCATCCACTCCGTGCGCCAGCTCGTGGAGTTCTCGGAGAACGACCTGCTCAACATCAGGAACTTCGGTGTGAAGTCCATCGAGGAAGTCAAGGATAAGCTCGAGTCGATGGGCCTGGGCCTGAAGGCCTAGGCGCTCGGCGCGCGATTCGCATAGGAGTCACAAGCCATGAGGCACAACAAGAAGCACGGGATGAAGCTGGGCACGGACGCCAGCCACACCAAGGCGATGCGCCGCAGCCTGGTCCGCGCCCTGTTCGAGAACGACCGCATCAAGACGAACGTCCAGCGCGCCAAGGCCATCCGCCCGGACGTCGACCGCATCATCACCTGGGCCAAGAAGGGCGACCTGCACTCCCGTCGCCTCGCCATCGCCCAGCTCGCCGACGCCGACCTGGTGGGCGAGGTCTTCGACAAGGCCGCGCAGGGCATGTGGGCCGACCGCAACGGCGGCTACACCCGCATCATGCGCATCGGCTACCGCAAGGGCGACAACGCCGAGATGGCCATCATCGAGCTCGTCAACGAGCGCGTGAAGGGCGCCGCGGCCGCGACCGAGACCGTCGTGGCCCCCGTCGAGGAGGAGTCCGAGCCCGAGGCCGAGGTCACCGAGGTCGAGGAGGTCGCCGAGGAGGCGGACGCCCCCGCCGAGGAGGAGACCGACTTCGAGGAGCCCGAGGCCGAGGCCGCCGCGGAGGAGTCCGAGGAGAAGGACGCCGAGTAGGCGCGTGACACGAACGGTCTGACGCGGGAGGTCGGGGCATCCGGCCTCCCGCTTCGCGTATCGGGGCGGCGGGCCGGCGTCGGACGGGCGCCGGGCCCGTCCCGTCGGAGGAGGGAGGCGAGTCGTCGTGATCGAGCTGGACGGGGTCTCCTACGCATACCCCGGGACGTCCGCGGAGGCCGTGCGCGACGTCTCACTGCGTCTGGCCCCCGGCGAGCACGTGGCCCTCGTGGGTCCCAACGGATCGGGCAAGTCGACGATCGCACGGCTCGCGAACGGGGGCCTGCTGGCCCGGGGCGGCCGCGTCGTCGTGGACGGCACGGACCCCTCGGACGGCGTCGCGGAGCGGCGCGAGGTCGCGCGTGCGGTGGGATTCGTGCGACAGGACCCCGACGACCAGCTCGTCGCCTCGCGCGTGTTCGACGAGGTCGCCTTCGGGCCCTGCAACCTGGGCCTTCCCGCCGAGGAGGTGCGCCGCCGCGTGACGGGCGCCCTCGAGGCCTGCGGCCTCGCCGGCATGGAGGCGCGCTCGGTCGACGGCCTCTCGGGCGGGCAGCGGCAGCGCCTCGCCGTCGCCGGCGCGCTCGCGACGGACCCCGCCTACCTCGTGCTCGACGAGGCGACATCCTACCTCGATCCGGCGGGTCGCGACGAGCTGCGCCGCCTCGCCGCCGTGCTCGTCGCGGACGGGCGCGGCCTGCTGAGCGTCTCCCACGAGCTCGAGGACGTGCTCGCCGCCGACCGCGTCGTCCTCGTCGAGGACGGCTCCGTCACGTGGGAGGGTGACGTGGTGGCGCTCCTGCGCGACGACGGGGTCCTGCGCCGCTCCGGGCTCAACCGCGACCCGCTGGCGCCCCTCCTCGTGCGCGCGGCCCGCGGCGCTGCGTTCGAGTTGGACCCCCATGCCTTCGAATTCGGCCCCGGAACGCCTTCCTGGGCAAACGTCGCCGAATCCGTGCGCACGAACAAGCGGATGCCGCTCGCCGAGCCTGACAAACGGTCGCCGAAGACCTGCGAACTTATGCGCACGAACGAATCGGGCCCGCAAAATCCCAGTTGCCGGACAAGGGACCCAGAGGAGAGCACTGACCCGGACATGCCGGACGCCTCCCTCGAGCTCCGCGACGTCACGGTGCGCTTCGGGGACGCGACGGCCCTCGCCGACGTCTCGCTCCGCGCGCGTCCCGGCGAGGTCACGCTCGTGTGCGGCCCGTCGGGCGCCGGGAAGTCCACGGCGCTGCTCGTCCTGGCGGGCGTGCTCGAGGCGGACGCCGGCTCGGCGACGCTTGCCGGGAGGCCGGTGCGTCCGGGCGACGTCGGGCTCTCGTTCCAGAGGGCGCAGTCGCAGCTGTTCTGCCCGACGGTGGCGGAGGAGGTCGCCTTCGGGCCCGAGAACCTCGGGCTCGGCCGCGAGGAGGTCGACGAGCGGGTTGAACGGGCGATGGAGGCCTTCGGCGTCGCCCGTCTCGCGGACCGTTCACCCCTCCAGCTCTCCGGAGGGCAGGCGCGTCGCGTCGCGCTCGCCTCGGTGGTCGCGATGGGGCCCGCCGCCTACGTCCTCGACGAGCCGACCGCGGGGCTCGACGGCGCGGGCTCGGAGGAGCTCATGGGCGTCGCGCGCGCCCTCGCGGACGGCGGGGCGACCGTCGTCGTGGTGAGCCACGACGTCTGCTCCTGGCTGTCCGTCGCGGACCGCGCCCTCCTGCTGCGCGCGGGGCGCGTCGCGTGGTCGGGCGCCGCCGGGGAGCTCGGGGCCTCGACACGTCCCTACGAGGCGGCGGGCATGGGCGTCCCCCTCGCCGTGCGGCTCGCGCTGGCGGACGGGCGCGGCCCGCGGGACGGGGGCGCGGCATGATGCGGGCGGCCGCGCCGGGGGCCTACGTCGAGCGCGAGACGCCCCTCCATCGTCTCGACGCACGCGTGAAGCTCGCGCTCCTGCTCGCCGTCTCCGCGACGGCGTTCGCCCGCGGGACCGTGCCGGTCCTGGGGCTCGCGTCCCTGCTTGCCGTCGCGCTCGTCGCCGCGTCGGGCATGGGCGCGGCGACGGCGGCGCGGGCGCTCCGTCCGTGCGCCGTCGTGCTCGCGTTCGCCCTCGCCGCGAACGCGCTCGTCCTGGACGGGTCGGGCGAGGTCGACCTCGCGGGCCCGGTCGGCCTCAGCCCGGACAGGCTCGTCCGGGGCGCCTGCGCGGTCGTGCGGGTCGTCCTCCTCGTCGTCCTCGCGCTCGTCGTCTCGGCCACGACCACCGAGACGGAGCTCTCCGACGCCGTCGCGTGGGCCCTCTCCCCGCTGGGACGCCTCGGGCTGCCCGTCGCCGACGTCGCGACGGTCCTCTCCGTGTCTCTGCGCTTCATCCCGGTGTGCGTGGCCGAGCTCGACCGCATCGTCGCCGCCCAGCGCGCCCGCGGGACGCGCTTCGACGAGGGCGGCGCCGTCACCAGGGTGCGGAGGTGGGGGTCCGTGCTCGTGCCGCTCGTCGTGGTACTCTTCTCCCACGCCGACCGCCTCGCCGACGCGATGCGGGACCGCTGCTACGGGGGTCCGTGCTGCACGCGCCTCGCGCGGCCGCTGCGGACGGCCGACGTCTGCGTGCTGCTCCTCGGCTGCGTCGCGTGCCTGGGGGCGCTTCTTCTCGGATGATCGACGACGGATTGGGGCGTACCGCCATGCCGGTTCATGGGTGCGAACGTGGGGAGGGCGGCCTGCCGTCCGACGGGCGCCGCGGCCCGCGGCCCGTCGTCCGCGAGGTTCCCCTCGTCTGCGGCGCGCCCGCCGCGGGCACGCTCGTCCTGCGCGTGGGGTATCGCGGCGCGGGCTTCTCGGGGTTCGCGGCGCAGCCGGGGAGGCGGACGGTCGCCGGCGAGCTCGTCCGCGCGCTCGAGACGTTCCTCAGGCGTCCGGTCGAGCTGACCTGCGCCGGGCGCACGGACGCCGGCGTGCACGCGCTCGCCCAGCACGTGAGCGTCCCCGTCTCCACCGAGGAGCTCGGGGTCGGCAGGCACCGCCTGCTCGCGGGACTCTCCGCGCTCACGCCCGACGACGTGTCCGTCTCGGACGCCTGGCGCGCGGCGCCCGGCTTCTCCGCGCGCTTCGACGCCCTCTCGCGCACCTACCGCTACCGGGTCTGCGACTCGTCCGCGCGCCCGGTGCTCGCGTGGGACCACGCGTGGTGGCTGCGCGCCGCGCTCGACGAGCGCGCGATGCACGACGCGGCGCAGGTCCTCGTCGGCGAGCACGACTTCGCGAGCTTCTGCAAGGCGTCCTCGGCCGTCGGGCGTCCCACCTGCCGCCACGTGGACTGGGTCCGCGTGGGACGCGTTGAGGAGTGCGGCGAGGGGCTCGTCGCCGTCGACGTGCGGGCCAACGCGTTCCTGCACTCGATGGTCCGCACGATCGTCGGGACGCTCGTCGAGGTCGGCCGCGGTCACCGTCCCGGCACGTGGGTCCGCCGCGTGCTCGAGGCGCGCGACCGGACGGCGGCGGGGCCCTGCGCGCCCGCCCGCGGCCTCGTCTTCCAGTCCGTCGAGTATCCGGACGGGGCGCTCGCCCCGTGGGGGGAGTAGCTCATGTCCGAGCTCGTCAGGGAGGTCGTCGTCGAGGCCGTGGTCGACACGGCGAAGCTCCTGCCGTTCCTGTTCGCCACCTACCTCGCCATGGAGGCGCTCGAGCACTGCGCCTCCGAGCGCGCCGAGGCCGCCGTCGCGCGCGCGGGGCGCCTGGGCCCCGTCATCGGCGCCGTGCTCGGCGCGGTCCCGCAGTGCGGGTTCTCCGCGATGGGCGCGACGCTGTTCGCGGGCGGGGTGGTGAGCATGGGGACGCTCGTCGCCGTCATGCTGTCGACCTCCGACGAGATGGTGCCCGTCTTCCTCGCGAACGCGGCTCCCCCGGCGACGATCGCCTCGATCCTCGCGCTGAAGGTCGCGGTCGGCTGCGTCGCGGGCGTGACGGTCGACGCCGCGCGCCGCCTGCTGGGGGCGGGCGCCCCCGTCCGCCACATCCACGACCTCTGCGAGCGGGCGCACTGCGGCTGCGACGACTTCGACTGCCCCGAGCGCGACTGCTGCCACGTGGCGGGCCACACGCACTCGCACGCCCATGCGCACGGGCACGGCCACGGTCACGCCCACGGGCATGCGGAGGACGGGGGGCGCGGCGGCCTCCTGCCGATCGCACGCAGCGCCCTGGTGCACACGGCCCAGGTGGCCCTCTTCATCCTCGCGGTGTCGCTCGTGCTGGGCGCCGTCGTCGGGGGCGTGGGGACGGAGGCCCTGGGCGAGCTGCTGGGGCGGGAGTCCTGGCCCTCCGTGCTGCTCGCGGGCCTCGTGGGCCTGATCCCGAACTGCGCCGCCTCGGTGGCGCTCTCCCAGCTCTACCTCGACGGCGCGCTCGGCGCCGGCGCGCTCGCGGCGGGCCTGCTCTCGTCCGCGGGGGCCGGCCTGATCGTGCTGTGGCGCACGAACGCGAGCGTGCGGCAGAACCTGGCCGTCACGGCCGTCCTCTACGGGGTCGGCGTGGCGTGCGGCATCGCCGTCGTCGCGGCCGGGGTCACGTTCTAGCATGGGTCCCGTGCCGGACGGGCGCGGGGAGAGGAGTCGGACATGGCGGCAGGCAGGCATGCGAGGCGGCGGTTCGAGCGCAGCGATGTCCCGGAGGCGAGCCGCGGCCGCACCGTGGGGGCCGTCGTCGCCCTCGTCCTCGTCGCGCTCCTCGGGTTCCTCCTCGTCCGCTTCCTGTGGGCACGCGCCCAGGAGGACTCGACCATGGGGGACGTGGAGCTCGCGTCGGCGCTCGACGAGGCGGCGGACCCCGCGCGCGAGACGGACCTCGCCCGCTCCGGCGACGAGTTCGAGAACGTGCTGTTCCTGATCGTATCCGACGCCTCCGCGTCCGCGCCCGAGCTCGCCTCCGCCCGGCTCGCCTGCCTCGACGTCACCGCGGGTCGCGGGTTCCTCGTGACGCTGCCGCAGGGGATGCGCCTCGCCTCGGGCGAGGGGACCCTGGCCGAGCTCGTCGCCTCGCAGGGGGAGGCCGCGGCGGTGGGAGCCGTGGCCGAGGCCTGCGGGCTGCCCGTGTCGCACGTCGTCGTGGTCGACCAGGCGGGCTACGACGCGATCTTCGAGGTCGCGGCGTCCGGGACGCAGGACCTCGTCGGTGCCGCGTCGGAGCTGCTCTCCTCGATGAGGACCGACATGGGCCCGGGCGACCTGGTCTCGCTCGCCGAGACGCTCCAGGGCATCGGGACGTCCAACCTCTCCGCCGTGGACGCGCCGCTCGCCGGAGACGGTGCGACCGTCGACGCCGACGCCCTCGGCGTGGCCGTGGGCTATCTGGTGCCATAGGGCGACGGAGCCGTCCGGAGAGGGAGGGGACATGGAGTATCGCGAGCTGCCGCGCGGTGGCGAGAGGATCAGCGTCATCGGGGTCGGGACGAGCGTCATCGGCGAGTCTGAGCCCGCCGAGGCCCAGGCGACCTTCGAGGAGGCCCTCGCCTCCGGCATCAACTACGTCGACCTCGCCGCGGGCCACGGCGGCGCCTTCCCCGCGCTGGGGGCGGCGCTGCGCGCGGGCGCGGCCGGGAGACGCGGCGACCTGATGCTCCAGGTCCACTTCGGCAACGACTTCGACCGCGAGACCGGCGCGTACGCCTGGACGGGCGACCTGGAGACGATGCGGCGCTCGGTGGACTGGCAGCTCTCGGAGCTCGGCACGGACTACATCGACTTCGCGTTCATCCACTGCGTGGACGCCGAGGCGGACCTCGAGAGCTTCGTGCATGGCGGAGCGCTCGACCACGTCATCCGCCTGCGCGACGAGGGGGTCGTGCGCCACCTCGGCCTCTCGAGCCACACGCCCTCGCTCGCCCACCGCGGGCTGGACCTCGGCGTCATCGACATGCTCATGTTCAGCGTCAATCCCGTGTACGACTACGGCAAGGGCGACTACGGCATCGGCGAGGTCCCCGAGCGCCAGGCCCTCTACCGCCGCTGCGAGGCGGAGGGCGTCGGGATCGCGGTGATGAAGCCCTTCGCCGGCGGCCAGCTCCTCGACGCCGGGACCTCGCCCTTCGGCGCGGCGCTCACGCCGTTCCAGTGCCTGCAGTACGCCCTCGACAAGCCGGCGGTGCTCACGGCGCTGCCCGGCGTCCGCAGCCGCCGCGAGCTGCGGGAGGCGCTCGCCTTCCTCGAGGCGTCGCCGGAGGAGCGCGACTACGCCGTGCTCTCCGAGTTCGCGCCGGTCGAGGCGGAGGGCGCGTGCGTGTACTGCAACCACTGCCAGCCGTGCCCCGCGGGCCTCAACGTGGCCCTCATCAACAAGTACTACGACCTCGACCTCGCCGGCGACCCGCTCGCGGCCGGGCACTACGCGAAGCTCGAGCCCAAGGCGGGCGACTGCGTGGGGTGCGGTCACTGCGACGAGCGATGCCCGTTCAAGGTCACGCAGTCCGCACGCATGCGCGAGATCGCCGCGCACTTCGGGGCCTGAGGCCGCCGCGCGCCCCGGCGCTTGCCCTCCGTCGCCCCCCCTCCCGCACCGTCGCGCGGGGGGGGGTTACTTTCTTCCTTTGCGTCGCGTACGCGCCAACTGGGCGAACGTGACCCGAATCCGTGCGTACGCGCAAGCGGAGCGCGCTCGCCGACCGCGCATGCCGCTCGCGGAACCGTCCCGAACTTATGCGCACGAACGGAAACGGCCTCCGTTTGTCCAGTTGGCAGGCAAGGAATCCATAGGAAGACGGACCACCCCCGTCGGACGTTGCGGCAATGTTGAAGGTGTGGTGTAGCCGTCGCCCTGCGAACGGCAGGCATGCCCGGCGTCGGGCGCCCACTGGTACCCTATGCGGTGTCGCGCCCGGACCAAGCAGCCGTCCGCCGGGCGCCAGCCCACGGTCCGATGGGCGTCCGTTCCGGGAGGTGAGTCGAGGTGGCGTCTGCGAAGGCCCCCATGGTGTCGGTGATCATGCCGGTCTACAACGTGGAGGGGTTCGTGACGCGAGCCGTCGAGAGCCTCCAGGGCCAGACCTTCTCCGACTTCGAGCTCATCGCCGTCGACGACGGCTCCACCGACCGCTCGGGCCAGATCCTCGACCGACTCGCCGAGCGCGACATCCGCCTCGAGGTCGTCCACACCGAGAACGGCGGCGCCCCCGCGGCCCGCAACCTCGCGCTCGACCGCGCGCACGGCACCTACGTCTACTTCATGGACGCCGACGACTGGTGCGACCCCTACATGCTCGAGGACATGGTCGGCGTCATGCAGCGCTTCGAGCTCGAGCTGCTCGTGTGCGGCTTCTTCATCGACACCTACGTCTCCGACGACGAGGAGCACCTCACCGAGGTCAAGTCGTACCCCTCGACCGTGTTCCCCACGCAGGCGGAGTTCCGGCAGAGGGCCTACGAGCTGTTCGACCGCAACCTTCTCTACACCCCCTGGAACAAGCTCTTCCTGCGCTCGCGCATCGAGGAGCTGGGCATCCGCTTCCGCGCCACCTTCATGGACGACTTCCCCTTCGTGCTCGACTACGTCCGCGACGTCGAGCGCGTCGGCGTCATGGAGGAGGCCTACTACCACTTCACCCGCGCGCGCGGCGAGTCCGAGACGAGCCGCTGGCGCCCCAACCTCTACGAGAAGCGCGAGGAGGAGCACGACTGGATGCTCTCCCTCTACGGGCACTGGGGGCTGCTCGACGACGAGGCGAGCATGGAGATGGTGCAGCGCCGCTACATCGAGCGGCTCGTGGGCTGCATCGAGAACGTGTGCGACCCGGCCTGCGAGCTCACCGACGCGGAGAAGCGTCTGGTCATCGAGCGGATGATCTCCACCGAGCGCGCCCAGGAGGCGTGCCGGGCCGCCCGTCCGCGCTCGCGGATGATGAAGGTGATGCTCTCCCCGATCCGCCGTCGCGACGCGCGGCTGACCTTCATGGAGGGGCGTCTGATCTCGTTCGTGCGCAGGCACGACACCCGCCTGTTCACCACGCTCAAGGCATCGCGCTAGGGCCGCGAGAGCCCGCGCCTTCCGCACGCCCGCGTCCGCGCTAGCGCAGGCCCAGCCAGCGCTCCCATCCGTCGGCGTCGCGCTGCGCCTGGGCGTAGCCCAACTCGTAGGCGGCGCGCAGGGCGTCGTGGTCGGTGCTGGTGTTGGCGACGGGCATGTCCTCCGGGTAGAACACGTAGGCGCGGCCGGTCCGCTCCAGGTGCTCCAGCTCGTCGCAGATCCGGTTGTAGTGCGCCCAGCGGGCGAGGGCCGCCTCGACGACCTTGGGCCAGCGGCGGTACACGATGCGGTAGAGGGCGCGCATGACGGGGTCCGCCGGCCGCTTGCGGTAGCCGCGCGGCTGCGTGCGGACGACGAAGACGCGCGCCCACCCCTCGTCGAGCGCCGCGCGCAGCGGGATGCCCCACGAGGTGCCGAGGCCGCCGTCCATGTAGGTGCGGCCGTCGAAGGTGGGCGGCGGCATGATGAAGGGCATCGTCGAGCTCGCGCGCACGCGGCAGAGCAGGTCCTCCAGGCAGTCCACGTCCCTACGCGACCAGGTGATCGTCTCGCCGGTGGCGCGGTCGAAGCCGTCGATGCGGAAGTCCGCCGGGTTGGCGAGGTAGGCGTCCCAGTCGTACTCCATCGTCGCGCCCGTGCCGACCAGCCCCCGGCTGAGGTCCATGTAGAGGTACTGCGCGTCGAAGTAGCCCCTCCCGCGCAGGAAGGTGCCGATGCCGCCGAGGCGGGGGTCCTCGACGATGTCGACGAAGGACGCCCTCGTGCGCGCGACGTCGCGCGACAGGTAGTTTGCCGCGTGCGTGGAGCCGGCGGAGATGCCGTAGACGACGGGGAAGTTGATGTTGCGCTCGAGCAGCGTGGCGACCGCGCCGGCGGTGTAGCTGGCGCGCATGCCGCCACCCTCGAGGACCAGGGCGCAGCCCTCGACGTTGACGGCCATGTCGGCCGCGGTCTGTGCGTTGCATGCCTTCATGGGGGTCACTATAGCGCTGCCGCGGCCCGCCGGTCCGGCTCGCCCCGGTCCGCCCTGGCCGGTTCGAGGCGCTTGGGATCTCGGACAGGGGGATGGGTCTTCCTTTCGGACCCTTGTCTGCCAACTGGGCAAACGTGGGGCGATTCCGTTCGTACGCATAAGTCCGGGAGGGTTCCGCGAGCGGCATGCGCGGTCGGCGAGCGTGCCCCGCTTGTGCGTACGCACGGATTCGGGCTCCGTTTCCGCAGGTCGCATGCAAGGACGGCGAAGGAGACAAGGAACCCCGCACCTCCGAGGGGCGTCGCCGGTGCCCCCGCCCCGCGCCTAGGCGTCGCGGTAGGAGTCGGCGATGACCTCGAGGAAGTTCTCGTAGGTGGGCTCGGCGACGATGCGCTCCACGTAGCGCCTGTTCGAGACGAGGCCGGAGAGGCTGTGCCACAGCGAGTAGGCCACGGGGTTGTCGCGCTCGATGCACACGAGCATGACGAGGCGGACGCCGGAGCCCCTGCCGGCGCCCCAGTCGACCTCGCGCTCGACGATGGCGACGCTCACGAACGTGCGGTCGGTGACGGGCGCGTCCGGATGCGGCATCGCGACCATGTGGCCCATGTAGGTGTTGGTGAACTCCTCGTGGGCAAGCGCCTCTCGGTGCAGCGAGACATGCGCCGGGGGGGGGTGCACTCCTCGGCCTGCTTGCAGACGATCCGGATTGCCTCGTCCTTCGTGGCGATGGGCCCGACGTAGAACATGTCGCGGTCGAACACGTCCACGAGGTCCTCGGGGCGCGAGAACCCGCTCAGGGCGAGGTTGATCTTGTTGTACTCGTCGTCGGAGAGGAACAGCCCGATGGGGATGGCGCCCGTCTGGCGGGCGACGGCCCGGTCCGTGGTGAGCACCGCGTCGTAGGAGTCCAGGTCGCAGGTCTCGACCGCCTGCGGGCCGACGATGTCGATGGTCTGGATCTGGTCGGGGAACCACTGCTTGAGCTTCTGCTGGATGAGGATCGTGTTGCTCTTGCGCTCCGGCGAGACGATGAGCACGCGCTTCGAGTCCTCCAGGTAGGGGTGGGACTGCAGGCTCGACGTCCATGTGCTGTGCGGCTCGTGCAAGGGCATGGAGGACACCATGCCGGGCTACCTCAACCGCGAGATCATCTTCGAAGCCGACTCCGTGCCCGACTTCCCGGTCGTCAAGCTCAACATCTACTGTCCTGACGGGCCGGAGGCAATGCGGGGGCTTCGGGACGAGCTCGAGACGGCCGTGCCGGGACTCAGCTTCATGATGCCGTCCTACGACGTGATCGTGACCGCTCCCAAGGGCTGGGGCAAGGCGCAGGCCATCGACGTTCTGTGCGAGCGGCTCGGCATCGGGCTCGACCAGGTGGTCGCCTTCGGTGACGCCGGCAACGACGTGGAGATGCTCGAGCACGTGCCCAATTCGGTCGCCGTCGCCAACGCGACGCCGGAGGCCAAGGCCGCCGCGCGCTACGTGATCGGCAGCTGCGAGGACGGGGCGGTCGCCGAGGCGCTGGAGCTGCTCGCCGCCGGCGTGTGGCCCTTCGGGTAACGTGCGGGAGGCGGGCCGGGCGCACGCGTGGCGCCCGCGGACGAGAACGGGGGAGGCCCATGGCGTCGCATGATATCAAGCTGGTGCTCACCGACATCGATAGCACGATCCTGCCGCGGGGATGCGAGGAGATCTCCGAACGCATGGTCGCCGCGATGCGCGCCTGCCGCGAGGCCGGCATCAGGGTGGCAGCCGCCACCGGGCGGACGATGGGCATGTTGCTCCCGGTGCTCGGGGGTCGTGCCGACCTCGCCGCGACCGCCGTCCTCGCCAATGGCATGAGGACCTACCTCGACGGTTCGGTCGCCGACGAGCGCGCCGTGGCACCCGACGTCCTGCGCCGCCTCGCGGCGTTCGTGGACGAGCGGCCGGGGTGCGGCATGTACGCCATCGACGACGGCCTCGACGTCCACGTGCTGCGCGGGACCTACGGGCACAACTTCGAGGAGTCCGCCCCGCTGCTCGGCACGGTGACGGCCGAGGAGGACCCGGTGCCCGACTTCCCCGTCATCAAGCTCAACATGTTCTGCCCGGGTGCCCCGGAGGACCTGGCCCGCTTCTGCGCGGAGGCCGAGGAGGCCGTCCCCGAGCTCCACTTCATGATGCCGTCGCCCGACGTCGTCAACACGTCGCTGCGCGGCTGGGGCAAGGGACCTGCGATCGAGGCCCTCTGCGAGCTGATGGGCATCGGGCTCGACCAGGCGGTCGCCTTCGGCGACGCCGGCAACGACATCGAGATGCTCGAGACGGTGCCCAACTCCGTCGCCGTCGCCAACGCGACGCCCGAGGCCAAGGCCGCCGCCCGCTACGAGATCGGCTCCTGCGCGGACGACGCCGTCGCCAAGGCGCTCGAGCGGCTCGCCGCCGGGGAGTGGCCCTTCGGGTAGCGCCTGGCACGCGGCGCGGGCGCGCCGCCCTTCTCATGAAAACCTGCGTTGCCCTCGAGGGCTGGACCGGCCTTTCGAGAGGGTCTGCCCTGACGTTTCCCGACGCTGGGCCGTTCATCCGCGCCCGCGCCGCGCGCTGCTCTGTCTTGCCGAAAGGCAGTAAAATTGACGTCATATACATTGTTAGAAATGCATGAAAGTCGTAAGGAGAAGCAATGGGAAACGCGGGTAGGATTCTCAGGAACATGGTTCCCATCAGCGACCTCAACCGAGGCAAGGCGAGCCAGGTCATCGGACGCGTGGAGCAGGGGGAGGCGGTGGTAGTCGTGCGCAACAACGCGCCCGTGGCGGTGATGATCTCTCCGGAGGAGTACGAGCGCCTCCAGGACCTCGAGGAGGACTTCGAGCTGCTCTCGATCGCGGCGAGCAGGATGAGCCTGGGCGACCCTTCGGAGTGGCTCACCATGGAACAGGTCATGGAGAAGCTCGGCGTCACCCGGGAGGAGCTCGACGCCATCGAGGTCGCCGACGAGGACATCGAATGAGCGTCTGGGAGGTGTGCTGGAAGTCGGAGGCGCTCAGGGACCTCGAGCGCCTGGATGCTTCGAAGGCACGTCGGGTCCTTGCACAGGTGCGTCGCGTCGCCCTCAACCCGCGTCCGCGCAGCCAGGGAGGGTACGGCAAACCTCTCGGCAACAAGGGAGGCCTCGACCTCGTCGGGCTCTGCGAGGTGAAGCTCTGGGGTGACGGCATACGTGTCATCTATGGCCTGGAGGAGCGGGAGGGGAAGATGGTCGTCGTTGTCGTTGGGCTTCGCTCCGACAACGAGGTCTATCGTCTGGCTGCCAGGAGGATGCGCAGGCGGTAGGGCGTGACGCCCGTCGTCATCAGATTCTCTCCTCCGCATGATTGCCCTCCTCAGTCCGCAAGCGGTACTCATGGGCCCCTCCTCGATTCGGTGGCCGATGTGGGTGCGAACCAGGGCGCGAGAGGGTAATATGACAAAGCCGGACAAATCACGCCTAACGAAGGGGGCACGCATGCCGACCGCAGCTACCGACGGCAACGTCTACATCCCGATGGACCAGCGCGAGGGCGAGGTGGCGACCGTCTACTTCACCCGCGACCTGTCCGCCAAGGGCATGGAGAAGGTGTACGAGAAGGTCAACCAGAAGATCGGCTCCGAGAAGGTCGCCGTGAAGCTCCACACCGGCGAGCCCAAGGGTCCGAACATCATCCCACCGGCGTGGGTCAAGGAGTTCATCGCCGACGAGTCCCCGAACGCCACCATCATCGAGACCAACACCGCCTACGACGGCGGCCGCTACACCACCGAGAACCACCGCGAGACCCTGAAGGTCAACGGCTGGGACTTCTGCCCGGTCGACATCACCGACGCCGAGGGCACCGCGAAGCTGCCTGTCGCCGGCGCCAAGTGGATCCCGGAGATCACGGTCGGCAAGAGCATGCTCGACTACGAGAACCTGATCGTGCTCACCCACTTCAAGGGCCACGGCATGGCCGGCTTCGGCGGCTCCGACAAGAACCTGGGCATCGGCTGCGCCGACGGCCGCATCGGCAAGGTGGACATCCACAGCTCCAACGGCAAGAACTTCGACATCCTCGAAGAGGAGCTGATGGAGCGCATCACCGAGTCCACCAAGGGCACCATCGACTTCTTCGGCGAGCACGTCACCTACGTCAACGTCATGCGCAACATGTCCGTGGACTGCGACTGCGCCGGCGTGGACGCCGCCCCGGTCGTGACCCCGAACGTGGGCATCCTGTCCTCCACCGACATCTGCGCCGTGGACTCCGCCTGCATCGACCTCGTCTGGGCGATGAAGCCGGAGGACAACCACGACCTCAAGGAGCGCATCGAGAGCCTGCGCGGCCTGCGCCAGCTCACCTACATGCAGGAGCTCGGCATGGGCACCATGCGCTACAAGCTGATCGACCTGGACAACGGCGGCGTGGAGATCGACCCCGCCGAGGCCGTCGCCCACTGCGTCCCGTTCGAGGGCTAGCCCCGAGCGCTCGCATCGACTGAGCAGCGGCTGCGAGGGCCCGTCCGGCGGCAGCGTCCGTCGGGCGGGTCCCTTCGTGGCGCCTGACCCGAGGAGGACCCATGGCCGACGACAGGGCTCTCGCCACCCCCGATGCCGACGCGCTCGTCGAGCGGGCGCTCGACCTGCGGGCCCAGGGGCGCAACTGCGCCCAGGCGGTCGCGTGCGCGCTCGCGCCCGAGCTGGGCATGGACGCCGAGGTCGCGCGCCGGTGCACCGCCGGCTTCGGCGGCGGGATGGCGACGCGCACCGAGACCTGCGGAGCCGTCTCCGGCGCCGTGATGATGCTCGGTTGGCTCGCCGAGGCCGACCACCCGGACGATCCGAGGGCGGCCAAGCGGGCGTCGTCAGCGATGGTGCGCACCGCGGTCGAGCGCTTCCGCGAGGCGAACGGCACCACCGTGTGCCAGGAGCTCAAGGCGCCCGGCGACGACGCCGGCTGCGTGCGCAGCTGCGCCGGCTGCGTAGAGGACGTCGTGCGCATCGCCTGCGACGTGATCGCGGGGCGCGAGGCGTAGGGACGCCCCTTCCGTCGCGGGCTTGCTGCCTGCAACGCTCGGCTCTCCGCGCAGCGGTGGTACGGAGGCCGGAGTGTTGCAGATTTCGGAGAGTGCGCGGCGGGATATGGCGTGCGAGGGCGCCTGCGGCACAGGCATGGTGTTAGGACTCCCGTGTGAGGTGCGCGCTACCCCCGTTCGAGTTCCCTGAAATGCAACAACATTCCGCCTGCGACGCCACGTCCCGCCCACGCCCGCCTGCGAGGCGTCTCTCAGCCCACCGTCATCGGGCGGTCCTGGCCGGCCACGCGGATCGTCACCCGTCCGTCCGGGGTGGCGGCCTCGGTGAAGGTCGCGTTCGCCGCCTCGGCGCCGAGCGCCTCCGCGAGCGTGCGCACGGCGGTGCTCGGGCGGTTGTTCTTCTGCGAGACGTGCATCGCCACGACCTCCTCGGTCCGCCCTCCCACGAGGTCGGCGAGCGCGTCCGCCGCCCGGGCGTTCGAGAGGTGCCCGCCGGGACCGCCCACGCGACGCTTCAGGAAGGCGGGGTAGGGGCCGTTCGCGAGCATGCGCTCGTCGTGGTTGGACTCGAGGGCGAGCACGCGCGCGTCGCGCAGCGCCTCGCGGGCGGCGTCGCCCAGCAGCCCCGTGTCCGTGCACAGCCCCACGGAGTCCCCGTCGCAGTCGAAGCGCAGCCCGATCGGGTCGGCCACGTCGTGCGAGGTGGGGAAGGAGCGCACGCGGATGCCCGCGACGCGCCACTCGTCGAGGTGCCCGACGGCCTCGTAGTCCAGCCGCTCGAGGTAGCTGCGGGCCGACATCGTGCCCTCCGTCGCGTAGACGGGGACGTCGAAGCGGTTGCGGAACACGGTGACGCCCGCGACGTGGTCCGAGTGCTCGTGGGTGAGCACGAGGGCGCGGACGCGTCCCATGTCGAGGCCGAGCGCGTCGGCGCGCTGCGTAAGGGAGCGGCACGAGACGCCGCAGTCGACGAGGATCGCCCCCTCGGGGCCCTCGACGACGACGGCGTTGCCCTTCGACCCGCTCGCCAGCACGTGCAGCCGGAGCGAGTGGGAGCGCGCGACGACCATGGGACCTCCCTCGGTCCTCGTGTCCTGACAGTGGCATAAACTGTATCTGAACAGCAATGATGCCTGCAGGGCCGGACGCCGCCGCGCCGCAGCCCGGATGGGAGAGCGCATGCCAACCGTCTCGAGCCGCTACGCCGCCGAGGGCGCCCCGTTCCGCCGTCCGTCGGCGCGGCAGGAGGCGGCGCTGAGGGCGCCCGTGGTGCTCATGGTGTCGGGCGGCGCGGACTCGACGGCGCTGCTGCTGCGCGCCGCCACCTCCGAGCTCGACGTCCTCGACGGCCGCGGCGAGGCGCGCGTCGCCCGCGAGCGCCTGCACGTCCTGCACGTCAACCACCGCCTGCGCGGCATCGACGCCGAGGAGGACGAGGAGTTCGTCCGCGGGCTCGCGGAGCGCTTCGGCGTGCCGTGCACGGTCGAGTCCTTCGACGTCGCCCGCCTCGCCCGCGAGCGCTTCGGGAGCAACGTGGAGAACGCCGGCCGCGAGCTGCGCTACGCCGCGGCGAACCGCCTCGCCGACGAGCTCTCCCGCGAGCTGGGGACGCCGCGCTCGGCCGCGCGCATCCTCACGGCCCACACCGCGGACGACCGCGCGGAGACCTTCCTGATGAACGCGATCCGGGGCGCCGGCGCCTCGGGGCTGTCCTCGATCCCGCGCCGCCGCGGCCGCGTCGTGCGCCCGCTGCTCGACTGCACCCACGAGGAGCTCTGCCAGCAGCTGAGGATGGCGGGGATCGTGTGGCGCGAGGACGCCACGAACGCCGACACCCGCCAGCTGCGCTCCTTCGTCCGCCACGAGATCCTCCCCGTGGCGCGCCGCCGCAACGCGCGCGTCGTCTCCGCGATCGCGAGCGGCTGCGACATCCTCTCGGACGAGGACTCCTTCATGGAGCGCCTCGCGGCGGGCACGCTGCGCACGCTCGAGCGGCGCCGCTCGGACGCCTCGCTCGCCCTCGACGCGGGCCGCCTCGCGGCGACCGAGGTCGCCCTGGCGCGGCGCGTCGTGCGCCGGGCCGTCGCCGAGGTGGCGCCGGGCTGCCGGCTCGAGGCGCGCCACATCGCTGCCGTGCTCCGCATCGTCGCCGCGGGAGAGGGCTCCGCCACCGTGCCGATGGGGGTGGACGCGCGCGTGGAGTACGGACTGCTCTTCATCCGCTCCCGCGACGCCGCCTCCGAGCCCGTCACGGGGTGGCTCGAGGTCCCCGGCGAGGTCGCGCTCGCCGACGGCCGGGTGCTGCGCGCCCGCACGCTGGCCCTGCCCCCCGGAGCCGACGGCGCCGCCTACGCGCGCGCATGGGCTGCGGAGCGCGGCGCGGGCCACGCCCTGCTCGACGCCGAGGCCTGCGGGCTCGGGGCCGGCTCGGAGCGGCTGTTCGTCGACACGCCCCAGCCCGGCGACGTCATCTGCCCGCTCGGCATGCACGGGCAGTCGAAGAAGCTCTCGGACCTCCTCAACGAGGCGAAGGTCCCGGCGGCGGAGCGCCCCGGCGCGTGCGTCGTGCGCACGGGTCCCTCGGGCCGCATCGTGTGGGTGGCCGGAATCCGGGTCGACGAGCGGGCGAAGTGCCTCCCCTCGTCCCGGAAGCTAGTAGAATTGAGCATCTGACCAGAAGGAGGACGGATGGACACGCTGCACCCCGACGTCGAGGAGATCCTGCTCACCGAGGAGGACATCGCCGCGATCGTCGACAGGATCGGCTCGCAGATCACGGAGGACTACCGCGACAAGAACCCGCTCGTCGTGAGCGTGCTGAGGGGCGCCTCGGTGTTCATGGCGGACCTCATCCGCGCCATCAAGTGCCCGCTCGCCATCGACTTCATGGACGTGTCGAGCTACGGCAACGGCGCGAAGAGCTCGGGCGTGGTCCGCATCGACAAGGACCTCGTCACCCCGATCGAAGGACGCCACGTCATCATCGTGGAGGACATCCTGGACTCCGGCCTCACGCTGAGCTACCTCAAGCGCAACCTCGAGGCCCGCGGCCCCGCCTCCGTGGAGATCGTCGCCTTCACGATCAAGGACGTCCCCGGACGCCCGTCCGACGTCTCCCCGCGCTACGTGGGCGCGCACGTGCCCGACGCCTTCGTCGTCGGCTACGGGCTCGACTACGCCGAGCGCTACCGCAACCTGCCCTACGTGGGCGTCCTCAAGGAAGAGATCTACCGCTAGGAGTCACGCGTGCCCCACAACAGCAACGGACCCGTCCCGGGCGGGCCCCGGCGCAGCAGGACGAGCACGATCTACCTCATCCTCGGCCTCCTGCTCATCGTCTACCTGGCGACGTCGGGCCGCTCCGCGGCGAGCTCGGACGCGGCGCGCCTCACGACGAGCCAGTTCGTCGAGGCCGTCGAGCAGAACCGCGTCGACGAGGCCACCTACCGCGTCGCCGACGGGCAGGTCGCCGGCACCTACTGGGAGGACTCCGCCGACAAGCGGGCGGACCGCGAGCCGGAGGAGTTCGCCAGCAGCTACGTGGGCAGCGACTCCCTCCAGGAGCTCATGGCCGAGCACCCCGACACCACCTTCGACGTGGACACCAGCTCCAACGACCTGCTGGAGTCCATGCTGATGGCGATCGTGCCCACCGTGATCATGGCGGGCGTGGTCATCTTCTTCCTCTCGCGCATGCAGGGGCAGAACGGCCAGGCGATGAACTTCGGCAAGACGAAGGCCCGCACGAGCGAGGAGGACCGTCCCACCACGAAGTTCTCCGACGTCGCCGGCATCGACGAGGCCGTCGAGGAGCTGCAGGAGGTCAAGGACTTCCTCACCGAGCCCGAGCGCTACCAGCGCATGGGCGCCAAGATCCCGCGCGGCGTGCTGCTGGTGGGCCCCCCGGGCACCGGCAAGACGCTGCTCGCCCGCGCCGTGGCCGGCGAGGCGGGCGTCCCGTTCTTCTCGATCTCCGGCTCCGACTTCGTCGAGATGTTCGTCGGCGTCGGCGCGAGCCGCGTGCGCGACCTGTTCAAGCAGGCCAAGGCGGCCGCACCCTCGATCGTCTTCATCGACGAGATCGACGCCGTCGGCCGCCAGCGCGGCGCCGGCCTGGGAGGCGGGCACGACGAGCGCGAGCAGACCCTCAACCAGCTCCTCGTCGAGATGGACGGCTTCGACGAGGGCGAGACGGTGATCCTGCTCGCCGCGACGAACCGTCCCGACATCCTCGACCCGGCGCTGCTGCGCCCGGGCCGCTTCGACCGCCAGATCACGGTGGACCGCCCGGACGTGGGAGGGCGCGAGAAGATCCTCGAGGTCCACGCGAAGGGCAAGCCGCTCGCGGACGACATCGAGTTCGACGAGCTCGCCCGCCTCACTCCGGGCTTCACCGGCGCCGACCTCGCGAACCTCATGAACGAGGCCGCGCTGCTCGCCGCGCGCCGCCGCCTCGACGCGATCGGCCACCCGGAGATCGAGGAGGCCATCGAGCGCGTCATCGCCGGCCCGGAGCGCAAGGGCCGCATCATCACCGAGCCCGAGCGCCGCGTGATCGCGTTCCACGAGTCGGGCCACGCCCTCGTCGGCCACCTGCTCGAGCACTCCGACCCGGTCCACAAGATCTCGATCGTGAGCCGCGGGCAGGCGCTCGGCTACACGCTGCAGATGCCCGACGAGGACCGCTTCCTGCAGACGCGCGACGCCCTGCTCGACCAGATCGCCGTCCTGCTCGCCGGCCGCACGGCCGAGGAGCTCGCCTGCGACGACGTCACCACCGGCGCCTCGAACGACCTCGAGCGCGCCACGAAGCTCGCCCGCGTGATGGTCACCCGCTACGGCATGAGCGAGGAGCTGGGCGCCCAGGTGTTCGGCGAGGCCCAGCACCAGGTGTTCCTGGGCCGCGACTACGCCAACCACCAGGACTACTCCGCCGAGACGGCGAAGCGCATCGACGACGAGGTGTCTCGCATCATGGCGGAGGCCCACTCCCGCGCCCGCTCCATCCTCGAGGAGCACCGCGACCGCCTCGACCAGATGGCGGGCGTCCTGCTCGAGCGGGAGACGGTCGAGGGCGACGCCGTGACGGCGCTGCTCGACGGCGCGTGGGACGAGTACGTGGCCGAGCACCCCGAGGAGCGCCCCGCGCCCGAGGCCGAGCGCGCCGAGGGCTCCGGCGTCGACGAGGCGGCGCTGGCCGAGGCCACGGCCGAGGCGCTCGCGCAGGAGGCTGCCGACGCGCCCGCCGCGGGCGCCGGCGAGGCCCCGAGGGCGGACGCCCCGGGCGACGGGGAGGACCGGGAGGAGTAGTGATGGGGTTCAACAGGGAGATGTTCTCCTACGGCAGCGCCAAGTCGGCCATCCGCGAGATCGCCGCCTACGGCGCGCGCCGCAGGGCCGAGCTCGGCGCCGACCGCGTCTTCGACTTCTCGCTCGGCAACCCCTCCGTCCCCGCCCCCGACGAGGTCCGCGCCGCCATCGAGCGCGCGCTCGCGCTTCCTCCCTGCGAGCTGCACGGCTACACCCCGGCGAGCGGGCTGCCCGCGGCCCGCGAGGCGATCGCCGCCTCGCTGCGCCGCCGCTTCGGGGAGCGCGCCGCCGAGGCCGACGGCCTCTACCTCACCTGCGGGGCCGCCGCCTCGCTCGCCATCACGTTCCGCGCGCTGTGCGAGCCCGGCGCGGGCGACGAGGTGATCGTGGTCGCCCCCTATTTCCCCGAGTACAAGGTGCTGATCGAGTCCGCCGGTGCCCGCTGCGTCGAGGTGCCCGCGGACCCCGAGACCTTCCAGGTCGACATCGACGCCGTCGCGGCCGCCGTCACGCCGCGCACCAAGGCGGTCGTCATCAACTCCCCCAACAACCCGACGGGCGTCGTCTACACGAGGCGCACGCTCGAGGACCTCGCCGCCTGCCTGCGCGAGCGCGGGGAGGCGCTCGGCTGCCGGGTGCAGCTCGTCTCCGACGAGCCGTACCGCGAGATCACCTACGGCGCCGAGGTGCCCTGGGTGCCGGACGTCTACGAGCGCACGGTCGTGTGCTACTCCTACTCCAAGTCGCTGTCGCTGCCCGGCGAGCGCATCGGCTGGGTGCTCGTCCCGCCCGCGCATCCCGAGCGCGACGAGCTCGTCGCCTGCGTCGCGGGCGCGGGGAGGGCCCTCGGCTACGTGTGCGCCCCCGCCCTGTTTCAGCGCGTGATTGCCGATTGTGTGGACGTGCCGAGCGACGTCGCCGCCTATGCCGCGAACCGCGAGGCCCTCGCGGGCGGCCTGCGCGAGCTCGGCTACGAGTTCGTCGAGCCGGATGGGGCCTTCTACCTGTGGGTTCGTGCGCTCGAACCCGACGCCGCGTCGTTCTGCGAGCGCGCCCGCGCCCTCGAGGTGCTGCCCGTCCCCTCGGACAGCTTCGGCTGCACGGGATGGGTCCGCGTGGGATACTGTGTAGGACACGACACGATCGTGGGCTCGATGCCCGCGTGGGGCGCGCTCGCCCGCATGTACGCGTAGCTGGACCGCCCGCAGGGAGGAAGAAGCAGGACCATGGCCATCACCCAGCTCAAATGCGATGTCCACACCCACACCCTCTACTCGCAACACGCCTACTCCACCATCTGGGAGAACGTGCAGCAGGCAGCCGCCCTCGGCCTCGAGCTGCTGGGCTCCACCGACCACTTCGGCGCCCAGTTCTTCCCCACCCCCGCGCCCGAGGAGGTCGGTCGTCTCCTGCAGTTCTGGCACAACCAGGCCGTGTGGCCGCGCGTGTGGAACGGCGTGCGCATCATGCGCGGCTGCGAGGTCGACATCGTCGACATCGAGGGCCACCTCAACGGCTACGACCGCCTCGTCACCCACACCCAGAGCGGCGTGCCCATCGAGAACCCCCGCTCGGTGAAGGACGACGTCCTCGACAAGATGGACTACGCCATCGCGAGCCTCCACACCATCGGCTTCGTGAAGGACACCACCAAGGCGCAGAACACCCAGATGTACATCAACGCCCTCCAGGAGCCCAAGGTCCTGGTGCTGGGCCACATCGGGCGCACGCCGATCGACTTCGACATCGACGCCGTGGTGACGGCCGCCCGCGACCTCGGCAAGCTGATCGAGATCAACGAGCACACCTTCGACTCCTCCAACGGGCGCCTGTGCCGCAGCATCGCGGAGCGCTGCGCCGAGCTGGGCTGCAAGATCATCGTGTCCACCGACGCGCACATCTGCACGAGCATCGGCCGCTTCGCCAACTCCGTCGCGATGCTCAACGACATCGACTTCCCGGAGACACTCATCGCCTCGCGCAATGCCTCCGCCTTCGAGTTCGCCTACGAGGAGAGCGGCATCGGCGTCATGGACTGGACGGGCGGCTCGCTGCCGTCGCTGATGTAGCGGCCGCGCCTGCGGTCGCCGCGCGTTCGCCCTCGGGCTTGCGCCCGGGCCAGCGCGCTACAGCTCGATCGTGAGGGCCACCGGGCAGTGGTCCGACCCGTACACCTCGTCGAGGATCGAGGCGCTCGTGACGCGGTCCGCGATAGAGTCCGACACGAGGAAGTAGTCGATGCGCCACCCGGCGTTGTTCTGGCGCGCCCTCATGCGGTAGCTCCACCAGGTGTAGGCGCCCTCGACCGTGGGATGGCGCGCGCGGAAGGTGTCGGTGAAGCCGGCCTCCAGCAGCTTGGTGAAGCTCGCGCGCTCCTCGTCCGAGAAGCCCGCGTTGCCGCGGTTCGGACCGGGGTTCTTCAGGTCGATCTCCTGGTGCGCTACGTTGAAGTCGCCGCAGGTGACGACGGGCTTGTCGAGCGCGAGGTCGACCAGGAAGTCGCGGTAGCGCTCGTCCCATGAGAGCCGGGTGTCGATCCGCTTGAGCCCCGCCTGGGCGTTGGGGGTGTAGACGTCCACGAACCAGTAGCGGTCGAACTCGAGGGCGCAGACGCGCCCCTCGTCGTCGGCGACCTTGGAGCCGATCTGCCGGACCACCTGGCGCGGCTCCTCGCGGGAGAACACCGCGGTGCCCGAGTAGCCCTTGCGCTCGGCCGAGCTCCACGTCTGGTGGTAGCCGGGCAGGTCGAGCTCGATCTGTCCCTCCTGCAGCTTCGTCTCCTGCAGGGCGAACACGTCGGCGCCGAGCATGTCGAACACGGGGAGGAAGCCGGGGTCCTTCTTCACCAGGGCGCGCAGCCCGTTGACGTTCCAGCTGACGAGCTTGAGCTCGCGGGTGTCGGCTTCGTGCGCGGCGGCCGTCTGCCGCCCGTAGGGGGTGTCCGTCATGGCTCGCGTCCTTCGTCGGGGTGCCCGTTCGGTCGCCTACCATGGTATCCGAGCGCGTCGCGCGGGCGGCGCGCCGCCGCGCGGCCGGGTCGTCCGCGCGGGGTCGTCGAGAAGGGGGCTTTCCATGGCTGAGGTCATCCGGGACGCGGGCGAGGCGGCGGCGAGGCTCTCGGAGGTCGTCGCGGCCTCTCGCAAGGTCGTGTTCTTCGGCGGGGCGGGCGTGTCCACGGCCAGCGGCATCCCGGACTTCCGCTCCCCGGACGGGCTCTACAGCCAGCGCTTCGCCTACCCGCCCGAGGTGATGCTCTCCCACGAGTTCTACGAGACGCACACCGCCGAGTTCTACGACTTCTACCGCGAGAAGATGATCGCGCTCTGGGCGAGGCCCAACCAGGCCCACCTCAAGCTCGCCGAGCTCGAGGGGGAGGGGAAGGTGACGGCCGTCGTCACGCAGAATATCGACGGGCTGCACCAGGCCGCGGGCTCCAGGAACGTGCTCGAGCTGCACGGCTCCGTGCATCGCAACGTGTGCCGGCGCTGCGGGGCGACGTATTCCGCCGAGTGGGTGATGGAGCGCGAGGGCGTGCCCGCCTGCGAGGAGTGCGGTGGCCAGGTGAAGCCCGACGTCGTCCTGTACGGCGAGGCACTCGACGAGGCGACGCTGGTGGGCTCGATGCGGGCGATCTCAGAGTGCGACACCCTGGTCATCGGCGGGACGTCGCTCGTGGTGTACCCGGCGGCAGGCCTCGTGCAGTACTTCCGGGGCGACCGTCTCGTGATCTGCAACATGGAGCCGACGCCCCAGGACGAGTCCGCCGACCTCGTGTGCGCCTGCGACATCGCGAAGGCGTTCGACTTCTAGGCGCTGCGCGGCGCCTGCGGGCGCGGGCGCGCTGCTGCGCGGGGATGTGCTTCGTTTCGGAACCCTTGTCTGCGACCTGCGGTTTCGTAGGTGCATTTTGTTCGAGCGCATAAGTTCGCGGGATTTCGGCGTGCGGAGGAGAATCGGCGGACGGCCGAGAACTTGTGCGCACGCACGGATACGCCCTCTAAAACCGCAGGTCGCATACAAGGAATCCGAAGGAAACACAATGGGGCCGGAAGAGGCGGGACCAGGGAGGGCTGTCGGGACGGACGCGGACAGACGGACGCGCGGAGGCACCGACGGTGCCGGGAAGGGGTGGGGCCATGCGGATGCGGGCGAAGGGGACGGCTGCGACGGACGAGTTCACGGACGTCCCGTTCAGGAGGCGGCTCAAGCGCAGGCCGCAACAGAGCATCGAGGAGCTCCGCACCTCGGAAGAGCTGGGGTGGTTCGTCAGGACCGAGCGGAGGCGCGCGGGCCTCACCCAGGTCGACCTCTCCGAGCTTTCCGGAGTGAGCGTCACCTGCATCTCCCACATCGAGAACGGGCGCACGACAGCGGAGGTGGGCAAGGTCGTGCGCCTGCTGTGGTTCCTGGGCTGCCGCCTCTTCGCCTCGCGCGGAACTGTCCCGTGGATCGGGCCGGAGGGCTCGGAGGGGACGAACGAGCTCGCGGTCGACGCGGACGGGGCGGACGATGCGGACGATGCGGACGATGCAGACGATGCGGACGATGCGGACGATGCGGACGATGCGGACGGGCAGGGCGTCCCGGGTTAGCGGATCGTCCCGCGCCAGAGCAGCCAGCTGTAGGCCGCCACGACCGCCGTCGCGCCGAGGACGAGCGCCGTCACGACCCAGACGGCGACGTCGGGCGCGATGCCGGCGAGCAGCGCGCACGCCAGGGCGGCGAACCCGCAGGCCATGTAGACGGGTCCGGCGAAGCGGTGGGTGCGGCGCCAGTTCCCCTCGTCCGCGAGCGTCCAGGGAAGGCGGATCCCGAACGTGTAGTTCGGGGCGACGCGCGGCATGCAGGCGCCGAGCGCGATCATCAGGACGCCCACGCCGGCGAAGACCAGGGTGGTGACGAGGTTGCCTCCGCCGTCGGGCAGCACGCCGAAGACGGTCAGCGGCGTCATCAAGCCCGCGAGGGCCATGAAGGCGGCGGTGCCGAGCCCGAGCCCCTGGTAGACGCCCTTGAAGTCCTCGAAGCTGCGTCCCTTGGGGTCCAGGTGCGGCAGGGCGAGGAAGAGCAGCACGATCCCGAGCGGGAGGAAGGCGAGCCAGATCGTCGAGGACTTCGGTCCCCAGGCGTCGACGGCGCCGCTGGGACCCCAGTGCACGGGAACCTGCTCGGGCATGCGCGGGTACGCCCAGAGGAGGTAGGCCGCGGCGCTCGCCAGGCAGAGGACGACGCCCGTTCCCCATACGACCCTGTCACGCCCGTTCGACACCATGGCCCCTCCTCGCGCTCGCCGCTGACGCGTCGCGTCACGCGAGAGTATAGGCTCGAGTCTCCGGGGGGGGGGCAACCTCATCGCCTCGTCCGGGTGCATGGGCGCGCGGGCTCCGACGCGCTACCTCGCGTTCGGGTCAACGGTGCCCGCGAGCGCGCGCTCCCCGGGCCTCCCGACGGGTCCGACGAGATCATGGGCCATGTAGGGCTCCTCGAGGTAGGCGACCTCCTCGTCGGCGAGCTCGAGCTCGAGCGCCGCGACGGCGTCGTCGACCCGCTCGGGCCTCGAGCAGCCCACGATCGGGGACTCGACGCCGCGGGCCCAGTGCCAGGCGAGCGCGACGCGGCCCATCGGGATGCCATGCGCGGCTGCCACCTCGGCCACGCGCGCGACGATCGGCATGTCCTTGTCGCGGGCGGCGTCGTACTTGTCGCGCACGGTGTCGTCGGTCGCTCCGCGGACGCTGCCCGACTCCCACGTCGGACGGGCGAGGTGGCCCGAGGCCATCGGGCTGTACGGGGTGAGCGCCATCCCGTAGCTCCGGCACACGGGAATCATCTCCCGCTCGTCCTCGCGGTAGAGCAGGTTGTAGTGGCACTGCATGGACGAGATGGGGGAGAGGCCCTCGCGCTCGGCGACGACCTGCATGTCGTGCAGCTGGTAGGCGTACATCTCGCTCGCGCCGAGCGCGCGCACCTTCCCGGCGCGCACCAGGGCGTCGAGCGCCGCCAGCGTCTCCTCGACGGGCGTGCCGTAGTCGAACCGGTGCATGACGTAGAGGTCCAGGTAGTCGGTTCCCAGGCGGCGCAGCGTGCCGTCGATCTCGCGCGCGATGGCGGAGGCGGACAGCCTGCCCTCGTTGAAGTAGACCTTGCTGGCGAGGACCACGTCCTCGCGCCGCACGCCCAGGTCGCGCAGGGCGTGGCCGATGAACTCCTCGCTCGTTCCCCGCGCGTAGCAGTTGGCGGTGTCGATGAAGTTCACGCCGAGCTCGAGCGCCCGTGCGATCACCGCGCGCGTCTCGTCCGCCCCGATCGTCCAGCGGTGTCCTCCGGGCACCTGCGCCCCGAAGCTCATGCCGCCCAGGCAGATGCGGCTCACCTCGATGCCCGAGCGCCCGAGCGTCGCGTATCGCATGCGTCCCCCTCGTCTCGTCGGCTGCGTCCGGTCCGGGCGGGACGCCTACGCGCGCGCCGCCGCGGCGGCGTCGACGCACGAGAGCGCGTTCAGGCTGCGCGGGTAGCCCACGTAGGGCAGCATCTGCGAGACCACGCGGTACAGGAAGTCCCTGGTGCGCCCGAGGTTCAGGTTGGCGCCCGCGTGCGCCGTCGCCTGCGGATCGCAGCCGCCCTGCGCGGCGAGGTAGCAGAACGTGACCATCTCGCGGTCCAGGTCCGAGAGCCCTCCGCGCGTGTAGTAGTCGCCGAAGCAGTTCGCCGCGAGCCAGCGGTTGACGTGCGCGCGCTCCGCGGGCCCGCACTCCCAGCTCTCGCGCATGCCCTCGCCGAAGTAGTCCACCTGCTTCTGGTTGCCGGCGGCGAGGCGCGTCTCGGGCGTCGTCGTCTCCTGCCCGGGCAGCGGCAGCTCCGTGCCGCGTGCGCGCAGCACCTCGTTGGTCGCCGCGAGGAACGGGCGGACGCGTCCGACGCCCAGGTACGCCGTCGCCTGGTAGACGACCTCCTTCGCCTCGACGGGCGTCACGCCGTCGTCGAGCGCCTCGGCGAGGCGCACGCGGAACTCGTCGACGCCCTGGCATCCGAGCAGCGCGGCGAGCACGACGAGGTGGCGCTCGCGCGCGGGAAGCTCGGCGGCGGGCTCCTCGGGGACCTCGGTCCCCAGGAAGTGGGAGAGCCGCGCGGCGTACTCGGGGTCGGTGCTCTCGAACTCGGTCATGTCCTCGGTCATGGGAGGTCTCCTTCCCTCGTCGCCCCTCTCGTCGTCCCGTCCGCCTACGCGCGGAGGAACGCCCGGTCCCTGTCGGACAGGCCCTCCTCGTCGCTCACGTAGCGCTCGGCGCGCATGTGCAGGTCGTGCCTCTCGCGCAGCTCCGCGATCCGCGCCATCATCGGCGAGGCGTGGTGGGCGTCGAGGGCGGCCTGGTCGGTCCAGGCGTCGACGAGCAGGACGGTCTCGGGGTCGTCGAGTGGTTGGAAGTAGCGGTAGAGGAGGTTGCCCTCCTCGGCGCGGATCGCGTCGGCGGTCCCCGAGGACTCCATCTCCTCCGCGAACGCGCGCGCCGCGCCGTCCGCGCCGGTGTAGTAGAGGTTCATCACGATCGCCATGGGTCTCCCTCCGTCGTCGTGCAGGAACGTCAGGCCGCGGCCTACCTCGCGACCGAGCGGGCCCAGTCGGCGGCGGACGCCGCGGTCACGAGCGTGCCGCGTCCCCAGGAGGCGGCGGGGTAGAGCTCGCGGAGGCGACGGTCGGCCCCGCCGATGCCGGAGCCGCCCGAGGTTGCGAAGGCGACCGCGCGCCTGCCGGCGAGGTCGACGGCGTCGAGGAAGGTGTCGACCGCGCGCGGCTCGACGCCCCACCAGACGGGGAACCCCACGAGCAAGAGGTCGTAGGGGGAGAGGTCGGGCGCGGCGCCCGCCAGCGCCGGACGACAGGCGTCGTCTCCCATCTCGACCGAGCTGCGGCTCGACCCGTCATGCCAGTCGAGGTCGGCCGAGGTGTAGGGGACCTCAGGCACGATCTCGTGGAGGTCCGCCCCGAGCGCCGCCGCGGCGGCCTCGGCGGCCCGGCGCGTGGTCCCGGTGGCGGAGAAGTAGGCGACGAGGACTCTCTCGGACATGGGTGGCTCCCTTCCTCGCGGTGCGGCCGGGGCGCGCGGCGGCGCTCGTCCGCGCCCTTGCCCATAGTCTTGCCGCTCCCACGAACGCTCATACCTGCTTATGACGCATACTGTGATATGCGCCAGACGCATGGTTGGTCGCGAGCGGGGAGGTCGAGATGGAGCTGCGCACCCTGCGCTACTTCCTGGCGGTCTGCGAGCACGGGACGATGTCGCGGGCAGCCGAGGCGCTCCACCTGACGCAGCCCGCGCTCTCCCGACAGGTCGCCTCCCTCGAGCGAGAGCTGGGATGCGCCCTGCTCGAGCGCCACAGCCGCAGCGTCACGCCCACGAGCGAGGGGCTCTACCTCATGCGGCGCGCGCGGGAGATCGTGGGGCTCGCCGACCGCACGGCGGAGGACCTCTCCCGCGACGGGGCCATCGTCGAGGGCGACGTGCGCGTCGGCGCGGGAGAGAGCGAGGCGATGCGCGGCTTCGCGCGGCACATGGCGGCCTTCCGCGACCTCCATCCCGGGGTGCGCTTCCACGTGCACAGCGGCAACGCGCCCGACCTCGCCGAGCGCCTCGGGAGGGGGGGTCGACGACTTCGCGGTGATCATGGGCCCGCCCGACACGGCGCGCCACGCGAGCCTCCGCCTGCCCGCCGCCGACGTGTGGGGCGCGGTCGTGCGCGAGGACGACCCGCTCGCCGGGCGGGAGGCCGTCGCCGCCGAGGACCTGGCGCAGGTCCCGCTGATCGTCCCCGAGCGCCACGCCTCCGCAGGCGGCGTAACGGGCGAGCTCGCCTCGTGGTTCGGGGCCGCGGAGCTCGTGCCGCCGATCGCGGCGACCGTCAACCTCGCCTTCAACGGCGCGATGCTCGTGCGCGCGGGCGCGGGGAGGATGCTTGCGTACGGCGGGCTTGTCGCGACGGGAAGGGGCACGGGGCTCGCGTTCCTCCCCCTCGCCCCGAGGCTTGTCTCGGAGGCGCATCTCGCCTGGAAGCGCGACGAGCCGCTCGGCGAGGCCGCGCGTCGCTTCCTCGCGTTCGTACGGGAGCGCCTCGCAGGCGAGGCGGACGACGGGCGCTGAGCTGCGGGCCGGGGTCGCGCGCGGACCCTGTCGTCCCCATCCCCCGTCATGTCCGAACGGTGGCAGCCGACGCGGCGTCACGCGCTTGAAGTGGATTAAGGCGTACCCTATAGGAGTCGTCGGGGTACCGTCATGCCGCGCCCCGACCTTTCGACGCGTGGGAGGAGGGACGGCGCATGGCCGACTTCATCAGGGCGCGCAGCGCCGAGCAGAAGGCGCAGCGGTTCGAGCAGATCAAGGCCGTCGCCCGGAGGCAGTTCTCCCGCCGTCCCTACTACGAGATCACGCTCACGACCCTCGCCGAGGAGCTCGGCTGGTCGCGGGCGAGCCTGTACCGCTACGTGAGCACGAAGGAGGAGATCTTCCTCCTGATCGCGGGCGACGAGTGCGCGGGCTACTTCGACGCCCTGCTCGCCGCGCTGCCGGACGGGCCCGCCGAGTCGGCAGAGGCCCTCGCCGAGGTCTGGGCCGACGTCGCCGACGCGCACCGCGACTGGTTCCGCGTGAGCGACCTGCTGTCCGCCGTCGTCGAGGCGAACGTCACGACCGAGCGGCTCGCGGCGTACAAGCTCGTCTACCACGACCATCTCGAGCGGGTCGTCCCGCGCGTGGCCGCGGCGGCCGGCGTGACGCGCGACCAGGCCCTCCGGCTCGTCCGCGCCGTGACCTACCACGCGATCGGGGTCGCGGGCCGGTGCCGCTCGAACCCGGTGGAGCGCGCCGCCCTGGACTCGATCGGGATGTCCCCGGAAGAGCCCGACTTCCGCTCGGAGGTGGCCCGCTTCGCGCGGGCCGGCGTGGCCGGGTTGACTTGCGGGGAGTGACGGCCCGCCGCGGACTTGCGCGTACGCACGGATTCGGGTCGCAAATGCCCAGTTGCCACGCAAGGGCCGCGAAGGAAGAAGAGAGGGGCCGCCCCGCAGGGAGCGACCCCTCGTCGTGCGGGCGTCGCGGGCTCGAGCCGCGGTGCCGCAGCGTCGCTAGAACACGGTGATGACGGTGCCCTGGTAGGTCTCCTCGATGAAGTCGCGCACGGTGTCGGACTGCAGGGCGGCGACGAGGGCCGCGACCTTGTCGGACTCCTCCTCGCCGGCACGGCAGCACACGATGTTCGCGTACGTCTGGGCGGCCTCGCTGTCGGCGTCCTCGGCGGCGAGCGCCTCGTGGTCGTCCACGATGCCGGAGGACAGGGCGTAGTTGCCGTTCACGACGGCGAAGTCGACGTCGGCGAGCGAGCGGGGCACGCTCGCGGCCTCGGTCTCGTAGAGCTCGATGTTGTGCGGGTTGTCGACGATGTCGTTGCCGGTGGCGGCGAGGCCGGCGCCCTCGGCGAGGCCGATGATGCCGTGGGCCTCGAGCAGCATCAGCGCGCGGGCCTCGTTGGTGGCGTCGGAGGGCACGGCGATGCGGGCGCCGTCGGGCACGTCCTCGATCGAGTCGTGCTTGTCGGAGTACACCGACATCGGCTCGAAGTGGATGGCGCCGGCGTTGGCGAGGTCGGTCCCGTTCTCCTCGTTGTACTGCTCGAGGTAGGGGTAGTGCTGGAAGTAGTTGGCGTCCAGCGATCCGTCGTCGACGGCCACGTTGGGCTGGACGTAGTCGGAGTACTCGACGATCTCGAGCTCGTAGCCCTCGTCGGCGAGCAGGTCCGTGACGGCGCCGAGGATCTCCGCGTGCGGGGAGGGCGAGGCGCCGACGGTGATGGTGGTCGCGCCGGACGCGGCGGTCTCGGCGGCGCTGCCGGCGTCCTCGGCCTCGGACGAGCCGCAGCCGGCGAGGGCGATCGCGGCGCCCGAGAGCGCGGCGCCGGACGCGGCCTTGACGAAGTTCCTGCGGGTGAGGGTGTGCATGGTGCTCCTCCTTCTATGTGGGGCGGTGTGCCCGCCAATGCCTGCGAGCTGGGAATGGGTGCGTCGTCGCGCCTCGCGGCGCGAGCCGGGCCGCGCGTCCGTCGCGCGGCGGGTTCGACCTATGCGCGCCTAGGCGCGCATTCGCCGGTCGAGCCTGCGCACGAGCAGGTCGCCCACGGACTGGACCAGCTGGACGAGGACGATGAGGATGATGACGGTCACGTTCATCACGTCGTCCTGGTAGCGCTGGTAGCCGTAGCGGATGGCGATGTCGCCCAGGCCGCCGGCGCCGACGCAGCCGGCCATCGCGGTGTAGCCGAGCACGGTGATGACGGTGATCGGCAGGCCGCGCAGCAGGCTCGGCAGGCCCTCGCGCAGGTACACCTTGCGCACGATCTGCCAGGTGCTCGCGCCCATGGAGCGGGCCGCCTCGACGAGGCCGGCGTCCACCTCGGAGATCGACGACTCGACCATGCGGGCCACGAAGGGCGCCGCGCTCACGACGAGCGGCAGCATCGCCGCGCGCACGCCGAGCGTCGTCCCCATGACGGCGCGGGTGGCCGGCGTCAGGAACAGCATCAGGATGATGAAGGGCAGCGAGCGGCCCATGTTGATGACCCAGCCGAGCACGGCGTAGGCCACCTTGTGGGGCCTGAGGCCCTCGGGGGCCCACAGGCACAGCAGCACGCCCAGGGGCACGCCGATCGCGTAGGCGAACAGGGTGGAGCCGAACATCATGAGGCAGGTGTCGCCGATGCCCTCGAGCAGCAGGCCGGAGTACTCGGCGAAGAAGGCCCCGAAGTCCATCTACGCCACCTCCTCGCCGAGCTCGATGCCCAGCAGCGCGCGGGTGATCGGCGCCTTGGGGTGCTCGAACACCTCGCCGGTCGTCCCCTCCTCCACGACGCGGCCGTGCTCCATGACGGCGATGCGCCGGCAGACGTTGCGGGCGACGTAGAGCGAGTGGGTGATCAGCACGATCGTGACGCCCATCTCCCGGTTGATGCGGGCGAGCGTCTCGAGGACGGTCGCGGTGGTGAGCGTGTCGAGCGCGCTCGTTGCCTCGTCGCACAGCAGGATGGACGGGTTCGTCATGAGCGCGCGGGCGATGGCCACGCGCTGCTGCTGGCCGCCGGAGAGCTGGTGCGGGTAGGCCTTGGCGCGGTCGGCGAGGTCGACGACCTCGAGCAGGTGCATGGCGCGCTCGCGCTGGGCGGCCACGTCCAGGCGGGAGACCTCGCTGTTGTTGAGCGTGGCCGGGAAGCGGACGTTCTCGAGGACGTTGCGCTGCTGGAACAGCGAGAAGCTCTGGAAGATCATCCCGACGCTCGCGCGGTAGGAGCGCAGCTCGGCGCCGGCGAGCTTGGTGACGTCGCGGCCGTCGACGACCACGGAGCCCGAGGTCGGGCGCTCGAGGAGGTTGATGCAGCGCACGAGCGTCGACTTGCCCGCGCCCGACTCGCCGATGATGCCGAAGACCTCGCCGGTGCCGATGGAGAGCGAGACGTCCGACAGGGCCTCGACGCGGCCGTGCGCGGCCTCGAAGGTCTTTGAGACGTGCTGTATCTCGATCATGGGGGAATCCGTTTCCGTGCCTAGACGACCACTGCTGCGCTCGCGTATGTCCGGAGCGCGATTTAACGCCCGGGCGCCCGATCCTTAGCTCAGGCGTCCAGGCCTCGGCATGGCCATCGAGCCCATGCGCTGCGTGGTATGTCCGGAAACGAAGCTCATGCGACTGACTATAGCCGAAATCCCCGGGCCCACAAGGGCGATTCATGAATCGGTTACCATCCTCGGATACCATCGGGGGAGGCGGCCCGGACGCGCCGCCGACCGGCTCCAGGGAGGCGCACGCGATGCTCAACAGGGACTACTCGACATGGCGCATCGGCGGCCGCGAGCTCACGCTCGCCCGCCCCCGCGTGATGGGCATCCTCAACGTCACGCCGGACTCGTTCTCCGACGGCGGGTCCTACGCAGACGCGGACGCCGCCGTCGAGCGCGGCATGCGGATGCTCGACGAGGGGGCCGACCTCGTCGACGTCGGGGGAGAGTCGACGCGCCCCGGCTTCGAGCCCGTCGACGCCGAGGAGGAGGCGCGCCGCGTGGTCCCGGTGGTGCGCGCCCTCGTCGCCGAGGGGGCGCCCGTCTCCATCGACACGAGGCACGCCGAGGTCGCCCGCATGTGCGTGCGGCTGGGCGCCTCGGTCGTCAACGACGTCACGGGCTTCACGGACCAGCGCATGATCGACCTCGCGGCCGAGACGGACGTGGGCTGCGTGGTGATGCACGCGGGTCTCGTCGCGCCGAGCGCGCGCCGCCGCTCGGTGACGCTCGACTCCTCCGCCGAGGCGCGCGAGGCCGAGGCCCGGCGCCGCGCCGCCGCCGAGGCGGAGGCGGCCGGGGAGGCCGCGGAGGACGACGAGGCCGAGGGGGGCGAGGAGGGCCGCGGGCAGGACGCCCGGGACGCGATCCCCGCCGACGAGCGCGCGGCGCTCGACCAGCTCGAGGCCGTGATGGAGCGCACCGCGCGCGGCATCTCCGAGCCCACGGTCCGGCTCGCGGGCGCGCGCCGCTACACCCTCCCCGACGACGGCCCCATCATGCGGCAGGTGATGGGATTCCTCGCCGACCGTGCCCGCACCCTCATGCGCGCCGGTGTCGACCAGCGCCGCATCTGCGTGGACCCCGGCGCCGGGTTCGGCAAGCAGGTCGCCGAGGACCTCGTCATCCAGCGCGCGACGGCGCAGATGGCGTCGATGGGCTACCCGCTGATGTGCGCCGTGTCGCGCAAGCGGGTGACCGGCGCGCTCTCCGGCACCGACGTGGACGAGCGCGACGAGGCGACCTTCGGCATGGCGCTGGCGGCTGCGGAGGCGGGCGCGCGCGTGCTGCGCGTCCACGACGTCCGCGGCATGGTCCGCGCGCTCGACGCCTACTGGGGCGTCGCGCACCCGAACCCGCGCCGCGCCTTCGTCGGGCTCGGGTCCAACGTCGGCGACCGCTTGGGCTACCTGCTGCGCGCCGTCCGCCTGATCGACGAGGTCCCCCTCACGGCGGTGACGGGGGTGAGCGCCGCCTACGAGTCCGAGCCGGCCTACGGCATCGCGACCCCGGTGGCCAACTGCGTGGTGGAGCTGCGCACCGAGCTCGACCCGCTCGTGCTCCTCGATGCCCTGCTGGGCGTCGAGGACCGGCTCGGGCGCACTCGCAGGGAGGGCTCCGACGTGCCGGGGCCGCGCACGATCGACTGCGACCTGCTCTGGATGGACGGCGAGGTCCACTCCGGCCGCAGGCTGACCCTCCCGCACCCCGGGCTGGGCGAGCGCCACTTCGTCCTCGAGCCCCTCGAGGACCTCATGCGCGGGGCGGCCCGCTTCCTCTCGCACCACGGCGTCGAGGTCGCCGACGAGGGCGACCGCGTGGGCGCCATCCGCCGCGAGCTGGGGGAGCTCCCGTGGCGGTGACGGGGCCGGGGGCGCCGGAGCTCCGCGTCCTGGCGGAGACGGGGTCGACCAACGACGACGTGCGCGCGCTCGCGCAGGAGGGCGCCCGTCACGGGACGGCCGTCGCCGCCCGCCGCCAGCTCGGCGGCCGCGGCAGGCGCGGGCACGCGTGGCGCTCGCCGGAGGGCGGGCTCTACCTCTCCGTCCTCGTGCGTCCCGGGGTGGGGATGCGCCACTTCCCCGGGCTGCCCGCCGCCTGCTCGCTCGGCGCCGCCGAGGCCCTCGAGGCCCTGGGGGCCTCCGGCGTCGGCATCAAGTGGCCGAACGACCTCGTGCTCGACGACGGCAAGCTCGCGGGGCTGCTCGTCGAGGGCGGCTACGCGCCGGCCGGCGACGGCGGCGACGGCACCTACGCCGTCGTGGGCGTGGGCGTGAACCTGCGCCGGGTCGCGGCGCTCGACGACGCCCGCGGGGAGCCCGGGGAGGACTCGCCGGCGGCGCTCCCCGTCGCCTGCCTCGAGGACGCCCTCGGCGAGGGCGGTCTGCCGCCCTTCGAGGAGGTCGCGCGCGCGGTGCGCGACGGCGTGCTCTCCCGCGCGGACGCCTGGGCCGACGACGTGCGCGCCGGTCGTGCCGCGGCGGGTCCCCTCGCGCCGGTCATGGGGGAGTACTTCGACCGCATGCCGATGATGGGGCGCCCGGTGCGTGCCGTGCTGCCCGACGGGCAGACCTTCGCCACCGGCACGCTCGCGGGCGTCGACGCGTGGGGCCGCGCGGTGCTCGTCACCGACGAGGGGCGCGAGCTCCAGCTCGCCAGCGAGCAGGCGTCGCTGCGCCCGCGCTAGCGCGCCCCGCGGAGCCTGCGCTACAGCTCGCCGCGCTTGCAGGCGCGGTGCTGCCAGATGAGGTAGATGCCGCGCGTCGTGAGGTCCGGGTCGAGCTCGTCGAAGAGGTCCGTCGCGCCCGCGATCTGGGGGGCGTAGCCGCCCGTCCCGATCACCGTCGCGCCCTCGATGCCGAGCTCGCGCTTGATGCGGGCCACGATGCCCTCCGCCTGGGCCGCCGCCCCGATCACGATCCCGGACTGAACGGCCGTCTCCGTGGTGTCGCCCAGCGCCGAGGGGGGCACCACGAGCGGGACGGAGGAGAGGCGCGCGGCGCGGGAGAACAGCGCGCCCGCCGAGAGCTGGATGCCGGGCATGATGGCGCCGCCGCGGAACACGCCGGCCTCGTCGACGACGTCGATGTTCGTCGCGGTGCCGAAGTCCACCACGATCGAGGGGGCGCCGTAGGTGACCTTCGCAGCGAGGGCGTTGGCGATGCGGTCGGCGCCCGCCTGCTCGGGAATCGCGAGGCCCACCTCGATGCCGCAGTCGCGGCGCGCGTCGATGAGCAGCGGCTCGATGCCGAGGGCGGCGCGCACGGCGCGGATCCACTCCTGCGTGAGCAGCGGGACCACGCTCGCGATGGCGACGTCGCGCACGGCGCGCAGGTCGAACTCGAGCATGTTGAAGTAGACGAAGAGGCGCTCGTGGAGGGCGTCGGAGGTGTCGGCGGGGTTCGACGACATCCGCCACTGGCGGGTGCACGTCCCGTCGACCTCGAACAGGGCGAGGGTCGTCTGGGTGTTGCCGACGTCGACCGAGAGGAACATGGGGCCTCCTCGCAGTGGCTGGTCCTGGTTCGCCTTCGACTTGGGATGGTAGCGAAACCGTGTGCCGTTTGTGCGCCGCGACCTGCCTGTGATACCCTCTATGGGCTTGTGTGCCCTGGTCGGAACCAGGGCGAACCCCTTCCCTGGTCGGCAACCAGGGGCTGACGATAGGAGTCCAGGAATGAAGCAGGGCATCCACCCCGAGTACGTGGAGTGCACCGTCAGGTGCACCTGCGGCAACACGTTCAAGACGCGCTCCACCAAGCCGGAGATCCGCGTCGACCTGTGCGACAAGTGCCACCCGTTCTACACCGGCCAGCAGAAGCTCGTCGACACCGGCGGGCGCGTCCAGCGCTTCTCCGACAAGTTCGGCGGGGCCGCCGCCGCCCAGCTCGCCGCCGCCCAGGCCGCCAAGGAGGCCAAGGCCAAGAAGGCTGCCGAGGCCGCCGAGGCCAAGCGCGCCGCCAAGGAGGCAAAGGCCGCCGAGAAGGCCAAGCGCGCCGCCGAGTACGAGAAGAAGGCCGCTGCCGAGGCTGCCGCCGCCGAGGCCAAGGCCGCCGAGGAGGCTGCCGCCGCCGAGGAGACCGCGACCGAGGAGCCTGCCGCCGAGGAGGCCGCCGCGGAGTAGCGCCCGGCGACATCGCGCGAACGCAGAGGGGCCTCGCCGGCACGCCGGCGGGGCCCCTTCCCATGGGGCTGCTATGCTTCGTTCGTCACCCGATGCGAGGAGGCCGCATGTACGAGATCTACAACTTCCTGAACAACGATGACGTCAAGGTGATCGCGCAGCTCGGTCAGTTCAGCGTCATCCAGTGGGACCGCGACCTCTCGCTCACCCCCTGGAGCGCCCAGATGGCCTACTTCTCGTCCAAGATGAACGTCCGCCGCCGCCAGCTCGTCGCCCAGCTCGACGGGACCACCGGCGTCACCCTGCAGGCGGGCGCCATGCAGTGGACGGTCGGCGACGTCCGCGCGACCACCGGCGTCACGGGCGCCGGCGACTTCATGAGGAAGATGGCTCGGGGCGTGGTGAGCCAGGACTCGGTCATCAAGCCGGAGTACCAGGGCACGGGCATGCTGGTGTGCGAGCCGACCTGGCGCTACGTGCTGCTCCTGGACATGGCGCGCTGGGGCGGGTCGGTCGTGCTCAACGACGGCCTCTTCCTCGCATGCGACGGCACCGTCGAGCATGCGCTGCAGCGTCGCTCGAGCGCCTCGAGCGTGGTGGCGGGCAACGAGGGCCTGTTCAGCCTCAGGCTCACGGCGCCCCAGGGCACGGTCGTGCTCGAGTCGCCCTGCCCGGAGGAGGAGGTCGTCTACGTCGACCTCCACGACGACGAGCTCAGGATCGACGGCAACTACGCGCTCGCCTGGACCGCGGGCCTCGACTTCACCGTCGAGCGCTCCGGCAAGACGCTCATCGGCTCCGCCGTCTCCGGCGAGGGCCTCGTCAACGTCTACCGCGGCACGGGACGCGTCATGATGGCGCCGATGCAGCCGTCGACGGGGAGCAACGTGTTCGCCGCAGACGCCACGGACTAGGCGCCGCAGCGCGAGCAGGCGAGCTCGACAGCCTCGTCCACGTCGTCGGTGACGCGCAGGAGGTCGAGGTCCTCCGGGGAGACGTTACCCTCGGCGAGCACCGTCCCGCGGACCCAGCCGAGCAGCCCCTCCCAGTAGCCGGAGCCGAAGAACACCACGGGCGCGAGCTCGACCTTCTGCGTCTGGATGAGGGTGACGAGCTCGAAGACCTCGTCGAGCGTCCCGAAGCCGCCCGGGAAGATGACCGACCCCTGGGAGTACTTCACGAACATCGTCTTGCGCACGAAGAAGTAGCGGAACGTCATCCCCAGGTTCACCCAGCGGTTGATGCCCTGCTCGTGGGGCAGCTCGATGCCGAGGCCCACGGACGTGCCGCCCTCCTCGGCGGCCCCGCGGTTCACGGCCTCCATGATGCCGCCGCCCCCGCCGGTGATGGTGGCGATGCCGCGCCGCGCGATCCCGCGGCCGACGTGGCGCGCCGCCCGGTACATGGGGTCGTGCCGCTCGGTGCGCGCCGAGCCGAAGCAGGAGACGGCAGGGCCGACCTCGGCGAGCGCCCCGAAGCCGTCGACGAACTCCGCTTGGATGCGCAGGACGCGCCACGGGTCCATGTGGAGCCAGTCGGCGTCGCCGGAGGCGTCGATCAGGCGGCCGGAGCTGGTCGCGTCCGGCACCATCTGCCCGCGGCGGATGACCGGGCCCTGCTGGTAGGTGGTCTCGAAGGGGACCTCGTCCCCGAAGGCGTCGCCCATGGCGGCCTCCCTTTCGCGCTAGGCCCCCGCGTCCTCGGAGAGGCGGGCGCGGGTGGCGTAGATGGAGGGGTACACGGGCTCGAGCGCCCGGTAGATCTCGTCGAACAGCGGGCGGAGGCTCGCGTAGCGCTCGACGTTCTCGGGGACGGGGCGCGTCGAGCCCACGTAGTCGGCGAACCTCGCGTGCGCGCTGCGGACGTCCTCGTACACGCCCGCGCCGACGCCCGCCAGGATGGCCGTCCCCATCGTCACGACCTCGGCGGGGTAGCGCGGGACGTCGAACTCGACGTCCATGACGTCCGCGAAGATCTGGCGCGTGACCTCGCCGGAGCCGAGCCCGCCGATGATGGGCATGCGGCGCGCCTCCACGCCCTGCTCGCGGATGCGGTCGAGGATGAGCGCCATGTTGAAGGCGATCCCCTCGACGACCGAGCGCATCAGGTCGGCGCGCGTGGTCGTGACGGAGAGCCCCACGAAGCTGCCCTGCGCCATGCCATTGAAGCGCGGCCAGCGCTCGCCGGACAGGTGGGGGTGGAACATCACGCCGTGGCTGCCGACCGGCGCCGAGGCGACCTCGGCGTTGATGAGGTCGTAGACGCTCGCGCCCGCCTCCGCGGCGCGGCGCTGCTCGTCGAGGCACACGACGTCCTTGAGCCAGGCGAGCGACGCGCCCGAGGCGCTCGTCTCGCCGCCCGTGCGGTGCGGGCCGTCCGGCCCGTCGGCGATGGCGTAGATGCCGCCCGACGTGCCGCCGGTGAGGTAGCAGTCCCCGACGTCGAGCAGGCCGACGCCGACGTCGGCGGTGTAGGCGTCGCCCGTCCCGATCACGACCTTCGTGCCCGGGGCCAGGCCGCACTCCGCGGCGGCCTCGGGAAGCACCTCGCCGACGACCTCGCTGCGGCCCGCCAGGCGGGGGAGCTGCGCGCGCGAGACGCCGAGCCAGGAGAGGATCTCGTCGGACCAGTCGTCGTGGGCGCGGTTGACCATGCGCGTGCCCGATGCCGCGCCGCGCTCGGTGACCGCCTCGCCCGTCAGGCGCCAGACGACGAAGTCCTGCGAGGTCGGGAACATCATGCCGATGCGGGAGAACAGCTCGGGCTCGTTGCGCTTGAGCCACAGCAGCTTGGGCAGCGTCTTGTCCGCGCCGATCGTGGGGGTGGAGAAGGTCGCGAGCCAGTCCGCGGGGGCGACCCCCTCGAGCTCCTTGGCCTCGGCCGCGGCGCGGACGTCCTGCCAGATGAAGGCGTTCGTCAGCTTCGCGCCGGAGGAGTCCAGGCACAGGCAGTTGGGGAACGTGCCGTCGAAGCCCACGGCCGTGATGGCCGCGGGGTCGACGTCGGCGACGAGGGCGCGGGTCGAGGCGCAGAACGCCCGCCACCAGTCCTCGGGGTCCTGCTCGACGCCGCCGTTGCTCAGGGAGCGCTTCGGATAGCCCGTCGTGCGCGTCGCGACGAACTCCCCTTCGACGGTGAACAGCGTGGACTTGTCGCCGCTCGTGCCCATGTCGTGCGCGAGCAGGTAGCGCGTGTCGCCCATGTGCGACTCCCTTCGGATCGTGCGGACGTCCCGGCTGCGGGCGGGGCCGGATCGGGCCGGGCCGTGCGGGGCGTCGTCCTGGAGGCTAGAAGCGGACCTGCGGCGCCTCGCGCGCGGTCTCGCCGGCGACGAAGCCCTCCTTCGGGCGGAACGAGTCGCCCGCCACGAAGGACCCCGGGAAGGTCTCGATCGCGTCGTTGTAGGTGAGGACGCAGTCGTTGTAGCTCTGGCGCGCCCACGCGATCTTGTCCTCGGTGTCCGAGAGCTCGGCCTGGAGCTGCTGGAAGTTCGCGTTTGCCTTGAGGTCGGGGTAGGCCTCGGCGACGGCGAACAGGCGGCCGATCGCGTCGGTGAGCTGGTTGTTGGCCTCCATGGCCTGGGCGGGAGAGCCGGCGGACGCCGCGGCGGCGCGGGCGTCGGTCACCGCCCGGAGGGTCCCCTCCTCGTGGGCGGCGTAGCCCTTGACGGTCTCGACGAGGTTGGGGATGAGGTCGTAGCGCCTCTGGAGCTGGGCGTCGATCGTCTGCCAGGCGTTGTCACAGCGGTTCTCCGCCTGGACGATCCCGTTGCGGATGACGACGTAGGCGATGGCGAGGATGACGACGACGGCCACGGGGATGGCGATCCAGAGCCAGGTCACGGAGACCACGTCCCTTCGGTTCTCGCCCGCGGCCGGCCGCGGGAGTCGGTGTTGGCGGAGGAGGAGGGATTCGAACCCTCGAGACGGCGTGCCGCCTGGCGGTTTTCAAGACCGCTGCATTCAACCACTCTGCCACCCCTCCGGATGCGTCCTCAGTATCCTACCCCGCCCGGTCGGGGCACAATGTCATGGCACGGCAAACCGTCGGGCGACCGGGGAGGCGGAGATGGGCGAGGCGGAACGGCGCACGGACGACGTCGACGAGCGCTGGATGCGCGTCGCGCTCGAGGAGGCCGCCGTCGCCGCCGACGAGGGTGAGGTCCCGGTCGGCGCCGTCGTGGTGTGCGACGGGGTCGAGGTCGCCCGCGGGCACAACCGGCGCGAGGGCGACGCGGACCCCGCGGCCCACGCCGAGTTCCTCGCGATGGAGCGCGCCGCCGCCGCCCTCGGCCGCTGGCGGCTCACGGGCTGCACGGTGTACGTGACCCTCGAGCCCTGCCTCATGTGCGCCGGCCTCATGGTGAACGCGCGGGTCGACCGCTGCGTGTACGGCGCCTCCGACCCGAAGGGCGGCGCGCTCGGCACCCTCTACGACGTGAGCGGCGACGACCGCCTCAACCACGCGTTCGACGTCCGACGCGGCGTGCTCGGCGACGAGTGCGCCGAGGCGCTGCGCGCGTTCTTCCGCGCGCGCCGGCGGAGCCGGTGAGGCCCCCGCGCCCGCTTGGCCCCAGATGGGGCGCCCGCCCTCGTTCCCTCTGCGATCCTTGCATCCGACCTGCGGTTTCGTGACCCGTTTTTGTGCGTGCGCATAAGTTCGCGGGAATTCGGCGTGCGACGACGAATCGGCCGGCGGTCGAGGGCTTGTGCGTACGCACGGATTCGGCCTGCAAAAGCGCAGGTCGCAGACAAGGGTTCTGAGAGAGGCACCTACCCCCCCGCGGGGGCGCTCCCACGGGGGGCTCCCGCCCGGGACGCCGGTCCCGGGCGGGAGCATGTCCCGGGCGAGGGTCGGGGCCGGGGCCTGGACCTACGTGTGCCGCCCGTAGCGCCCGCCGGCGGGGCCGCGTCCGCGCGAGCGCGACCCGCGGAACATCGTGCGCGTCGGCTTCTTCGTGCCGCGGTGCGCGTTGGGCACGATGCGGTGGGCGTCGTAGTCGAAGCCCTCGAGGTCCCACACGGGCACGAGCTTGCCCATGAAGTACTCGATCTCGCGCAGGGGGCTGATCTCGTCGGGGGCGACGAAGGTGTAGGCCTGCCCGGCGGCGCCGGCGCGGCCGGTGCGGCCGATGCGGTGCACGTAGTCCTCGGGGTCGAGGGGCACGTCGAAGTTGACGACGGCGTCGATGCCGGACACGTCGATGCCCCTGCTCATCACGTCGGTGGCGACGAGCACCTGGACGCGGCCGTCGCGGAAGCGCGTCAGCGCCCGCTCGCGCGCCTTCTGCGGTCGGTCGGCGTGCATGACCTCGGCGGTGAACCCGGCGCGCTTGAGGGTGGCGGCCACGTCGTCGACGCGCTGCTTCGTGCGGCAGAACACGAGGACGCGCTCCGGGGCGTCGCGGCGCACCAGCGCCTCGAGCAGCCTCGTCTTCTGCCCCTGGGTGACGGGCATGAGGTGCTCCTCGACCGTCTCGGCCGTCTCGCCGATGTGGGCGATCTCCACGACGGCGGGGTCGTGCAGCATCGCGTCCGCCGTCGACTTGATGGCCGGCGGGATGGTCGCGGAGAACAGCAGCGTCTGTCGCTGGTCGGGAATCTCGTGGAGGATGCGGCGCACGCTGGGCCAGAAGCCCATGTCGAGCATGCGGTCCGCCTCGTCGAGCACGAGGACCTCGACCTGGGAGAGGCTCACCGCGCGGCGGTCCATGAGGTCGATCAGGCGCCCGGGGGTCGCGACGAGCATGTCGCAGCCCGCCGAGATGGCCTCGATCTGGGGCTCGTACTTGGCGCCGCCCACGACCACGACGCCGCGCTGGCCCGTCTCGCCGCACACGACGGACACGACGTCCTCGATCTGCTGCGCGAGCTCGCGGGTGGGCGTCACGACGAGCGCGAAGGGACCGCGGCGCCCCTTGCGCGCGCCCGCCCGGGGGCCGTAGCCGTCTCGGGCGATGCGCTGGAGCGTCGGCAGGGCGAAGGCCGCCGTCTTGCCGGTGCCCGTCTGGGCGGAGGCCACGAGGTCGCGCCCCTCGAGGACGAGCGGGATCGAGGCGGCCTGCACGGGCGTCGGCTCGGCGAAGCCGAGCGCGTCCACGCCGGCGAGGATGCGCTCGTCGAGCCCGGTCGATGCGAAGGATTCAGTTGACATGCGTTGCAGTTCCTACTTCCGTTCCGTGGTTCTTCGGGACCGCCTCCGCGGTCGGCCGGGAGGGCGGGAGGTCGGGAGGCCGGGCGTCCGACGCCCTACCTGACGCGGACGACGGTGTTCTCGCGGCGCGGCGCGGGCGCGGGCAGCGGGCCGTCCGCGTAGCCGAGGATGCAGTTGCCCACGCCGACGTAGTCGCCCTCGACGCCCCACTTCGCGAGGAGCTCCCTGCCCTCGTCGGAGTCGAACATCTCGCGGGCGCGGTGGACCCAGCAGCCGGCCACGCCCTGGGCGTGGGCCGCGAGCAGCATGTTGCCGATCACGAGCGCGCCGTCCTCGACGGCGGTGGTGCGCTCGCGCTCGGTGAGCACGACGATGACGACGGGCGCGCCGTAGAAGGGGTCGCCCGGTCGGCGGCTCGCGCCGGCGGTCTCGGTCAGGACGGCGTCGTTCATGCGCGAGAGCCGGTCGCGCGTCTCCCGGTCCTCGACGACCACGAGCTTCCAGGGCTGCTTGCCGCCGCCGGTCGGCGCGTACAGCCCCGCCTCGACGATCCTGTCGAGGACCTCCGGCTCGATGGGCCTGTCCTGGTACTTGCGGCAGGAGCGACGGGTGAGCAGCGCCTCCATGGCATCCATGAGATCACGTCCCCTCTGGGACCCCGCGCGGCCGGCGGGGCGGCGTACCGTACGCACCTATAATAGGAGCTTGGCTCCGCAACCGCGACAGACAGGACGCACGCCCATGCCCATCAGGATCCCCGACGGACTTCCCGCAAAGCAGACGCTCCGCGACGAGCGCATCTTCGCCCTCGAGGAGGACGTCGCGTCGGGGCAGGACATCCGCCCGCTCAAGATCGCGATCCTGAACCTGATGCCGAAGAAGATCGAGACGGAGACGCAGATCCTGCGCCTGCTCTCGAAGTCGCCCATCCAGGTGGACGTGGACTTCATGCGCGTGTCGACCCACGAGTCCACCCACGTCTCGCGCGACCACCTCGTCAAGTTCTACGAGACCTTCGACACCTACCGCTCCGAGAACTACGACGGCCTCATCGTCACCGGCGCCCCCGTCGAGCAGATGGACTACGAGGACGTGGACTACATCGACGAGCTGTGGGAGATCGTCGACTGGAGCCAGGGGCACGTGTTCTCGACCATGTACCTGTGCTGGGGCGCGCTCGCCGGGCTCTACCACCTCTACGGCATCCCCAAGCACCAGCTGCCGGAGAAGCTGTTCGGCGTCTTCCCCCAGCGCCTCATGGACGAGTACAACTTCCTCACCAACGGCTTCGACGAGGTCCACGCGATGCCGCACTCGCGCCACGCCGACATCGACCCCGCCGACCTCGTCCCCCATCCCGAGCTCCAGGTGCTCTCGAAGGGCGCGACGAGCGGCCCCGCGCTGATCGCCACGCCCGACTTCCACGAGGTCTACGTGCTCGGCCACTACGAGTACGGGCGCGACACCCTGGCCGACGAGTACCGCCGCGACCGGGACGCCGGCCTGCCCATCGCGCTCCCGGAGAACTACTTCCCCGGCAACGACCCGCGCAAGCAGCCGATCTTCACCTGGCGCTCGCACGCCAACCTGCTCTATCGCAACTGGCTGAACTGGGTCTACCAGATGACGCCGTACGACCGCGACGAGATCCCGCAGGCCATCAGCGAGCTTCGCTCCCAGACCTACGAGATGGCGAAGAAGTTCTAGCGGCAGGCCGCGGCGCGGGGACGCGTCCCGCCGGGAGCGCGTCCCGCCGCCCGCAGCCCCCGCCGTCCGGGCTCGCGGGTTTGGTCTCCCTTTGCGGCGCGTACGTACCAACTGGGCGTTCGCGGGCCGAATCCGTGCGTACGCGCAAGTCCTCGACCGCCGGCCGATTCGTCGCCGCGTGCCGAAATCCCGTGAACTTATGCGCACGCACAAAAACGTCCCGCAAAACCGCAGGTCGCAGACAAGGAGCACGAAGGAGACGCAACAGGCCGGGCATCAGTCCCCACTTGTTCGGCGTCCCCGTCCGAACGCCGGTCGCCGCTGGGACGGCCGCCACGGGCAGACGGGCGGGTGGGGCCCGCGGCCGGGACGCGTGAAGGGCCGCCGCCCTCGCCCGTTCGCCCATATCGTGCGGTTGAGAAAATCTACATCGTCCGCACTTACATTTTGTATAGGATTGACCCACAAGGGTATCTAAGGGACGAACGAGCATCCCACGAGCAGAGCAGCAGGCCTGAAAGGACTGATGAGCATGGGCAAGACTATCGGCATCGACCTGGGCACCACCAACTCGGCGATGGCCGTCCTCGAGGGCGGCCAGCCGACCATCATCGTCAACGCGGAGGGCGAGCGCACCACCCCGTCCGTCGTCGGCTTCCGCGCCGACGGCGAGCGCATCGTGGGCAAGGCGGCCAAGAACCAGGCCGTCACCAACCCGCAGAACACCGTCTTCTCGATCAAGCGCTTCATGGGCCGTCGCTTCGACGAGGTCTCGAGCGAGCTCAAGACCGTGCCCTACAACGTGAAGAGCGGCCAGGGCGGGCGCGCCGTCGTCGAGATCGACGGCGAGGACTTCACCCCCGAGCAGATCAGCGCCATGATTCTCTCCAAGATGAAGGCCGACGCCGAGAAGTACCTGGGCGACACCGTCACCGACGCCGTCATCACCGTCCCGGCCTACTTCAACGACGCCCAGCGCC
>CAOJNB010000013.1 GCA_948439405.1 uncultured Coriobacteriaceae bacterium
GCCCAAGCAGGTTGCAAAGGATCTATGAGGCAAATATTCTAGACAATCATTTCGATTATTTTGGTGTGCTGTTTAGATACCTTGACGAAAAGGGTTCCGATCCGATTGACTGCTTGTTTCGACGTCTCGAGTCGGTCAATGGCTATGATGACCGCCGCAAGATTATCCGCCGCATGGGACAGGTTTCCTGCTTGGATAATCCGGAAAAGAGGATGTGCGAGATAGTTCACCGCCTTGTTTCTTGCAGCAAGCTTCCAGATCACGATGTCGCTAGCTTACTGACGTATAATTCCTATCTTTCCAAGGATTTTGATGTCTTGGAATTTATTGCCGGAGAGCTGGAACACGGATTAGAGGAAGAAACCATACCAGGATATTATTCCATTGTTCTTGCAGATATTCCGTTTAGGGATCGCGCGAAAACCTACGTTGACCTGCTGTGCAAGGATCCGGAGGGCAGGTTTTTCGGGGTTCTTCCGTTTGGATCCTCTTCTTACGTTGGTTCAGGGGAAGAGGGCCTTGCTTCTGCATATCGCCAGGAAATAGAGATAATAAAAACAATATCGAAATCTTTGCCAGAGGACGGCCGCTATAGCTATCACAGAAAGAGATTGGATGAAATTGTCCGTGCGAAGGAAATAGAGGTTGAGCGAGAAAGATGGCGAAGCTTTCATGAATCGGTTTAGTGAGTTTCAATGTCAAGCATGATGATGGGCGCAAGCTCACACACTAATCAGAAGCTGTCTACATAATACCGCTTTGGGTAGTTCTCAGACGTTTCTGGACGCTATTCTGGACATAATCTGGACAATACTGATAAGATGTCCAGAATAGAGCGGAGCGCCTCATGAGCGACGCGCTTGACAGGTACATCCAGGCGGGCGAGGGCATAAGCGTCGAGTTCAAGCGCTGAGGGTCCCAGCCGGGCACAGACACGTTCGAGACCATCTGCTCGTTCGCCAACCGGCAGGGCGGCAGCGTGCTTCTCGGCGTGCGAGATGACGGTACGGTCGAGGGTGTGCCCGAGGCGTCGGCGCTCAACATCGAGCGGAACATATCCAACGTCACGAGCAACCCGAACCTGTTCAATGTATCGCCCCTGGTCGAGTTCGAAAGGCTGCACGATACAGAGGGCAGGCTCGTCATAAGGGTCTGGGTCCCCATGGGGCCGTCCCTCTACACGTTCAAGGGTGCCGTGTACGACCGCGTGGCGGACGCCGATGTGCGCGTGAGAAGCGATGCCCAGATCACCTCGATGATGGCCCGCAAGCAGAGCTACTACTCAGAACGAACCGTGTGCCCCTGGGTGACCGAGGAAGATCTGGAGACGGACCTTCTCGACGCAGTCCGAGACGCGCTGCGTGCGAACGACGCCGACCACCCGTGGCTCTCCCTCTCTGACGGCGAGCTCCTCCGTGCCGCCCGTCTCTACGGACGTGACCAGCTGACGGGGGAGCGGGGTTTCAACCTCGCCGCCGTCGCGCTGCTGGGGAAGGAGGACACGATCCTCGACGTCATGCCACTCTATCGGACCGACGCGGTCCTTCGGCGAGTCGAGACCGACCGCTACGACGACCGGCTCGTCTGCAAGAGCAACCTCGTTAGGGCATACGACGAGCTCGTCGTCTTCTGCGAGAAGTGGCTACCGGATTCCTTTGTGCTCGACGGGGGGGGCAGCGCAAGAGCGCGCGCGACGTCATCGTCCGCGAGCTCGTGTGCAACTGCCTCATCCACCGGGAGTTCGTCAGCCCGCACATCGCCCGCATCACCATCGATGGGGAGGGCATCCGCACGAGCAACGCGAGCCGCGCGCTCTTCGCCGGTCCCGTGACGCTCGAGAGCCTCGACCCCACGCCCAAGAACCCCATCATCGCTAACTTCTTCACCCAGATGGGACGTTCTGAGGAGCTGGGGAGCGGGACGAGGAACCTCTACAAGTTCGCGAGGCTCTACACGGGGAAGGACCCTGTCTTGGAGGACGGTGATCGGTTTACCGCGTTCGTGCCGGCACCTCCTGTCATGACGAGTGTGGCGGAGAGCAAGGACGATTACGGCGCCGCAACGGGCGTGGAGAGAAGCGGGGCCGTCGGTGGGTCCAGAGGCAACCGTACTCGTGCTGAGGTAGAGGGCGTCGTCGACGACCTCATTGTTCGTTATGGCTCGTTTCCAGCTTCTGCGGTTAGCGAGCGGGTGGCCAGCGTTGGCGAGAGGACGGTGAGAAGCTACCTCGCCGACATGGTGAGGGAGGGCAAGCTCGTTTCTGCCCCGCGCGGCAGGTCGACGACCTATCGGGCTGGCAACTCGACTGATGGCCTCAGCGATGATCGTTAAGCTCGGCCTTGTCAGAGGTGTTTGTCCCCCTCTTGGCATGTAGGTCTCCGTTGGGAAACCGCCGACCGATATATTGGCGTCGAGTTCATTATTGAGTTCATTCGAGTGTCGGAGACGCGGCATATCTCGGATAATGGGAAGATGGTGATACTCCACGTAGACGAGAGCGCACGAGAGTCCACATTTCACTTACTGAGTGGGAATAAAATTTCGCACAAAGCACTATTCCACACTCCAACCCGAAACACAACAAAACCGCAGGTCAGAAGTGGTGTGTTCGAGAAATCGGCACACCACTTCGCTCTGAAAGAAAGCACTCCTTTCGGGATTATTCGTACCGGAATTCGTACCACCCCAGCGCCACCATTCACGACGCGGGGCACCGAAGGGAGATTAAAACCATGATGAACGAAGCGAAGATGAACGAACTCACCCAGGCCGAGGACATGGCGTACTTCCGAGCGGACCTCTGTTGCTACTCGCCCGAGAGCTACACGCTCGAGGAGAAGAAGGAGATCTGCAACGACATGATGGCAACGAGCAAGGCAGTGCTCGACGCCATGCGCGAAGACTTCGAGCAGCTTCCCCCGGATGCGCGGGCTAAGCTCCTGGACATGCTCTGCGCCTCCGGCGTCGAGTCGCCCCAGTGGTGGTGGGACGTGCTCGTGGGCGACGGAGACCCGCTCTACCGCGAGCTCGAGCCGCTCAGCTAGTCCGAGCCCACATAGCAAGGAAGAAGGCCGTCTATCACATCGATAGGCGGCCATTCTTCTTTGGGCATCAGATTAGATTCGCCCTAGCTGTTGTTCCTCCGATACTCATTGAGCTTCTCGTTGAGAGTGCGTTCCTCGCGCCTGTGCTTGGCCGCGTAGGCGGCGGTCGCCACTGCGAGCGCGACAAGGTAGCTGATGGTGAACGAAACCCAAGCTCCGGCCATATCTGCTGGGAACCACCGCATCACCACGGCGAGCACAGCCAGCACGGCGTAGAGGCAGATGCCGAACAGGAACAGGCGCAGCGGATACGCCATGCGCTTGATGACCGTGGGCGTGAAGAAGACGAACTGCAACGCCGCCGTGCAGACGCAGGCTCCGAGCAGGGACCAGCAATACATGACACCCTGTTTCGATTCTTCGCCGGCGAATATGGTTCCAAGGGCCATGCACACGACCATCATGATCGTGAAGGAGACGCAGAGCGTCGCCAGGAAGGACCTGGCGTTTTCCGCGGGCGTGCGGACCTCGGTGTCGATGATGTCCTTGCGTGTCATTTTGGGCTCCTTTCCCGTCTCGTTACAGCATCCCGAGCTTGCGGCGCACGTCCGGCGCGTACTGCCGCGATATGACGACCTGCTCGCCGTTGTCCATGGTCGCCACGAGCCGCCCGTTCATCTCCGGGCGCAGCGAGGCGATCCTGCGGAAGTTCACCACGCAGCCCTTGGCCACCCGCAGGAAGTCGCATCCCTCCAGGCGCTCCTCCATCTCGTAGAGCCGCAGCGCGGTCTCGAACACGGCGCCTTCGGTGTAGAAGAACGTGCGCTTGTCCACCGACTCCACGTAGAGGATGTCCTCGGCGTTCACCACGTGGGTGCCTCCGTCCGCACTTCCCGTGACCTTGCGGTCGAACATGCGCAGCCTGGCGACGATGTCGAGTACCTGCTGGTCCGTCTTCCTGCAGACGATTGCGACCTCGATGCCGCTCGATTCCGGTCGTTCGTCGATTGTTATCTTCATGGTGTTTCTTTCGACGAGTCGCATTCTGCCTGCCATCCGTGCCGGCTCGGGCGGCGCTGAACCAAGGTGCGCCTGAGGATGACCAAGTTGCACGTAGCGTGCTTGAGCTGTGCCGGTGTCGGCTGGCTTTGCTATAAGCCATCGATGCGGAAGGCCGCTTGCCAAGCTGACAAGCGGCCTTCCGCGTTACTTGTCCTCGTATGCCCTACGCACATCGTCGTAGAGCTCGAGGATCGGAATGAGCGGTAGCAGGATCAGCATCAGGAGCAGGCATCCCACGATACCGAGGAACCACCCGACCTGCTCGCCGAGCCACCGCAGCCTCGACCTCATGACAGCATCTCGTTCACGCGCCGCTGCACGATGGAGTAGTACGAGCCCAGGCGCCGCTTCCTCTCGTCGCCGTTGCCGTAGTCGCCGCGGATCGCCGCGCGGGCCATGGCGTCGACGTCCATGGAGGTCGAGCTCGCCCCGGTTGCGCCCAGGATCTCGTTCACTCGATTCTGCACGGCCGAGTACTTGGACCCCAGGCGCCGCTTGCGCTCGTCGCCGTTCCCGAACTCGCCGGCGATGATGCGGCGCGCGAGCGCGTCCACGTCGCAGGAGCCACCGGAGGTGCCGCCTGAGAGGATCCGGTTGACCTCCGCCTGGACCTCGTCGTACCGGCTTCCCAGAGCGGCCCTGCGAGCATCGCCATTGCCGAAATCGCCTGCGATGACCCTCGCCGCAAACTCTGACACGTCGCCGGAGGGCGCACCAGAGCCGGAACCACCCGGCGCGCCGCCCACGTCGGCCTTGCCGTTGTAATGCAGGGTGCCGTCCCAGCTGCCGGAGTAGTAGTCGTGGACCCAGCTCTCGCGGCCGGTCTGGTCGCCGGGCTCGCCGTCGATGCCGCCGGTCTCGCTGATCGAGAACTCCCCGAGGAGGTCGGCCGTGCCGTCGTTGCGGATGCACATGGCCGTGTGGTTCTCCTCGTCGAGGTAGATGTCGCCGCGAGAAGCGTTGAACGACATCGGCTCCCAGGAGAAGAGCCCCGAGCCCACGAACATCTCGCGCATGCTGCCGGTCCAGTTGTAGCGCGTGATCAGCCCGTCGTAGGGAGAGCCCGCCAAAGCAAGCTCCCAGGCCTCGCAGATCTGCGCCGCCACGTTCGCCCTTGAGATGCTCACGACATCCTCCTCCTTCGTGCCAGCGGAGGCGCCGGCCACAGCGCAGAGCCTCCGCCAGTCGTCGTGCGTGCCGTAGAAGAGGTCGAGGTCCAGGTGCCCGCCGTATCCGGGGATCCGCCCGGTGCCCGTGTACTGGAAGATGAGCGGCGAGCCCCAGGCGCCGAAGTCCCAGCCGTCGGTCCAGGGGTCGCTCGTGAAGCCCATGTCCTCGTAGTTGGGGTACTGCGCCACCCAGAGCGGGTACGTCCTGGCCACGGCCTCCCAGTCGTACGAGAAGAGCACGCTCTTGCTCGTATAGATGCCGGGCGTCACGCCGGTCTTCTCCTTGACCCTGTCCAGCCACTTCTTGGCCCAGGTCGGCCCCAGGTTCAGTGCGTCCGCCTCCCAGTCCAGGAGCGGGATCGCCTTGCCGACGTAGGGCTTGAACGCGGCGATGAACCAGTCGGCCTCGGTCTCGGCCGAGCCCTCGTACCCACGGTCGCGCGCGTAGTGGTAGCAGCCCAGGAGCTTGCCGGCCGCCAGCGTCTCGTCGGCGTGCCGTCGGAAGCACTCGTTGGAATACCCGGCGCCGCCGGTCGGCTTCACGATCACGAAGTCGCAGGTGCCCATGGCCGAGACTACCAGGTCGTCCTGCCAGGAGCTGATGTCGATGCCGTTAAGCCCCACGCGTCTCACCCCTCGGGATCTCCGGCTTGTCGCCGTCGCCGCCGAGCGCGGCCATGATCGGCGAGAGCACCGCCATCACCAGAGCCACGACCAGGCCCCTCACGCTCGGGTCCAGCACGCACCAGCCCATGATCAGGTCGATGTTGGCGATGACCACGCCAAGGACTCCCTGCACGATCGTGCGCGCCAGGCGCCAGTACCACTCGTTGCTTGCCAGGAACTCGCTCATTTCAGCCCATCTTCCTCTGCAGGTTCTCGATGTCGTTCCGCACGACCGAAAGCCCCTCTTCCAGGCGGTATGTCCGCTCGATGAGCTGGTTGTGCTTCTCGACCTTTGCCGTGAGGGCGTCCAGCTTGACCTCCATGACGGCCCTGTTCTTCGAGTTGGAGAGGATCGCCCCAATCAGCGTCACGACACCGGTAATGCACGCCACGATGATTGACTCCATAAAGAACTGCCTCCCGAGATCGACTCTTCGTCCTCAGGAGGCAGTGTCTGACTGCGTCGCAAATTCAGTTTTTGCAGGTAAAGCTCTAATCTACCATCTGGTAATCACCGGAAAAGGGACCCTCGTCGTCATTCCAATCTGGATAAATGTGCGAGAATATGAAAGTTAGGCCTTTCTAACCATGCGAGGAGACATGCCCATGGAGGACAAGCTGTTCGAGGGCGTCGCGGACACGCTCTACATCCCGCTGTCCGCGCGCGTCTACGTGTCGAAGAGGTTACCGGAGTACTTCTTCGACACCAAGTCGCTGGAGCTGGAGGACTCCATACCCGGCGACAGCATCCAGAGGGGCTCCAACGAGTACACGATGATCGCATCGGTGGCGCGCTACCACAACCTCGACGAGATGGCGTGCGCCTACGCGGCCGAACACCCTGCCTGCAACATCGTGAACGTGGGATGCGGCCTGGAGACCATGTTCTGGCGCGTCGGGCCGGACGCGCCCATTGCCCGCTTCTACGAGATGGACCTGCCCGACGTCATCGACACGCGCCGCCGCATCCTCGGCGAGAGTGAGCGCGACAGGCTCATCGCGGGGGACGCCTTCGACCTCTCGTGGGCGGAGGGCATCGATGTCACTCTTCCCACGCTCGTCATCGTCTCGGGCGTGTTCCAGTACTTCCGCAACGCCGACGTGCTGGGCTTCATAGCGGATGCGAAGAAGGCGTTCGCCGACGCGGAGCTCGTCTTCGACGCGACCAACACCAAGGGTCTCGAGTTCGCCAACAAGTACGTGAGGAAGACGGGCAACGCCTCGGCCCTCATGCGCTGCGCCATCGACGACCCGGCCGCCTTCGCGCGCGAGGCGGGCTGCGACCTTATCGAGGTGCGCCCGTTCTACACGGCCGCGCGCCGCATCCTCAAGGGCAAGGTGGGGCTGTACACCAGAATCGCCATGGCAGTCACCGACCGCACCGGCCGCGCGTTCATCCTGCACGTGAAGCTTTGAGCAAGGGGCACACGCCAATGAAGCAATACGTCCCAGAGAAGATGGTGGCACGAAGCCGCTACCGGCGCTACTTCCCGACGCTGCCGGCAAACGTGCAGCAGGACGTCTACGCCCGCGTACGCGAGCTCGTGGAGGATCGGTGCCGACTCCCCGCGAGTCCGAGCTCGCCGCCCTGCAGAAGTTCGGCGGTAAGGAACAGGTAACGTTCCTTAATGACAAGGAAGTTGCGTATGGAGCGAAGGGCGCCACGAGGCCTGATATCCTCCGCGAGGTGGGCGGCAAATTGGAGGCGATCGAGGTCAAGAACTATGACCTGGTCAACAATGCGAATGGCCTGTGCTCCGAGCTTGAGAGAGAGGTAACGGCACGCGTGGCGAACCTTCCCGAGGGATCGCTGCAACGCGTGGTGCTCGACGTGACAGGCCGTGGATACGACGACGTGCTTATCGAAACCATCAAGCAGGGCATCTGGACGAAGCTTGAATCTGTGTATCCGAACATACCGATAGAAATCATGGTGTAGCTCATGGATATTGGAACAGAAAAGGCCGCTAGAATCGTCAACGTCGGCAGTGCAGCAAATCTTTACTCGCTCTATTCGACTGCAGTCACGCTCATGGTTTTCATGCCGCCGTGATGTACCCCGGCGTGCTCGCCGTGTCGATGCGGAAGTACGTGTACGCCGTCTTGCTGCTGGCCCACGCCGTGCCGTTGCCGCCGACGAGGCTGCTGCAGCTGTAGAAGCACTGAGAGCCCGTGATCCCGCTCGAAGGCAGCGCCCAGGTCGCGTCCGCGTAGATCGTCGTCAGGTGCGAGCATCCCGAGAACGTGTAGAACAGGTCCGTCAGCGTGGTCGGGTCGAAGCCCCGGAAGTCGATGGTCGTGAACGCGCACGACGAGAACGTGTAGCGCATCGAGCGCACGCCCGACAGGTTGCCCAGGCCGCTCACGCTCGCGAGGTTCGTGCAGCTGTAGAACAGGTAGTTCAGGTTCAGGTACGAGAATGTCGCCATGTCTGCTGCGAAGGTCGCGCTCGTGAGGTACTGGCGGTGCGTCGGCCCTGTCATGCCATCCCAGGGCGTGAAGCCCAGCCCCACGTACTTTCCGATCGCGCAGATCCGCCCGCTCGCGACGAGCTCGCGCGTGGCGTCCGACGTCGAGGTGGCCGTGAGAACGCCCTCGCCGTCGGCGTAGTAGTGCGCCCAGAACCAGGCGCGGGCGTCGTTGTTCGGGTCGGTCAGCACGCCGCCGGCGCCCAGCTTGCACACGCTCGCGCCGCTTGTTGTCGAGGGCACGAAGCCGTCCGTGCCGCCGACGAGCCTGGTGCAGCCGGTGAACATGAGGGAGCCCGAGAGGCCGGGATTGCTGAAGCTCGTCGCGTAGATCGTCTCCAGCACAGCGGACCGATTGATGCTTCCTAGAGACGCCGAGCGCTTTCTGCGGCCAGCGCGATGGTGGTGCCGTTGTGCAGGAGCGCCGAGGTCTGGGGTCGGATGATACCGACGATTCCCGCAGCGAGAAGCGCCGAGTTGATGCCCATAACCGCGGTGAACGAGCGGTCGAGGCGCCCCATGAGGGAGCGGCTGAGCGCGTGCAGGCGCACGATGGCGTCGAGCCCGCCCGCGGCGAGCGTGACGTCGGCGACCTCCTGCGCGATGGCGGTGCCCGTGCCCATGGCGATGCCCACATCGGCGGCGGAAAGCGCCGGCGCGTCGTTAACGCCGTCACCCACCATGACGACGCGTTGTCCGCGAGCCACGAGCGCCTCCACGTAGGCATGCTTGTCCTCGGGGAGCAGGTCAGCTCGGTACTCGGTGATGCCCGCCTCGGCGGCGATGCGTGCGGCGGTGCGCTCGTCATCGCCGGTGAGCATGATGATGTGGCCGATGCCCTGTGAGCGAAGTGCCGCAATCGCCTCGGGCGCTCCTGCCTTTAAGGGATCTTCGATGCCGAGCACGCCTACCAGCTTTCCGTCTTGGGCGAGGTAGAGCGGTGAGAGACCTTCGAGGTCGCCGTCGATGCGCGCCTCTGCCTCGGGAGCGACTTCGACGTGCTCGTCCTCCATCACGAAGTGGCGACTACCGATGACGATGCGCTTGCCATCGAGCGCCGATGCGATGCCGTGCGCCACGATATAGGCGACCTCGGCATGGCGTTCGCGATGCTCGAGGCCGCGCGAGGCGGCGGCCGCCACCACGGCGCGCGCCACGGGATGCGGGAAATGCTCCTCCAGGCAGGCCGAGGTGCGCAGCACCTCGTCCTCGGTCCAATCGGGCACGAGGGCGAGCACGCGCGCGACCCGGGGCGTCGCCTCGGTGAGCGTTCCCGTCTTATCGAACACGATGGTGTCGGCGGCGGCGATGGCCTCGAAATGCTTGGCACCCTTGACGGCCATGCCCTCGTGCGCGCTCTGGCTCATGGCGGCGAGCACGCTGATGGACGACGTGAGCCTGAGGGCGCAGGAGTAGTCGACCATGAGGGCGGCCGATGTCTTGGCAAGGCTTTTCGTGGTCGCCGCCACAAGCCCCGCAAGCAGGAAGTTCCACGGCACGAAGCGGTCCGCGAGGTGCTCGCGGCGCGTCTGGATCTCGCTTTTGAGCTGCTCGGAGGCTTCAACGAGATTCACGATGGAGCGGAGCTTGGTCGATGCGGGCTCGGCGCCCACGCGGATGACGATTTTGCCCTCTTCAACCGCGGTGCCGGCGAAGACGTCGTCGCCGGCCATGCGCTCGACGGCAAGCGGCTCGCCGGTGAGTGCCGCCTGGTTGACCATGGCCGCACCGCGTACCACCACGCCGTCGACGCACACGGGCATGCCGGCGCGCGCCACGACGAGGTCGCCCGCGCGGAGACTCTGGGCGGGCACGGTGACCTCCTCGCCGTCCTCGAGGCGCCGGGCGTTTTGGGGAATGGCCATGAGGGAGCGAATGAGTTCGTGCTCTGAGCGTTCACGGGTGGCGTCCTCGAGGACCTCTCCCAGGTCGAGGAGGAACATGGTGCTCGCCGCGGTTTTGGGGTCGCGCTTGACAAACGACAGGCCGATGGCCGTGGCGTCGAGTACCGGCACATCGAGGCGGTGCCGCATGAGCGAGGTGAGGCCGGCGCGCAGAAACCCGAGGTAGTGAAGGTCAGCCCATACCGTCCTCAGTGCGGGCGGGAGGAGCCAGCGGCGGATGAGATGGTTGCCCACTAGGCGGATGATGCTGCGCGCGGCGGACGGGACCGCGGGCGCGAGCGCCGTGGGCGCCTGGGCGCGCGCCGCATCGAGCTGGACGCGGCTGAGCTCGTTCAGCCGATCGAGCAGGGCGGTTCTTGCAAGGGCGTCGCGGTACCAGATGGCGACCGAGCGAATGCGCGGGTAGGAGCGCACGCGCTCGACGCCTGTCCACGAAGAGAGCGAGGCCTCGAGGGCGAGGGCGTCGGACGCGTCAAGGTGATCGGCAAACGTAAGGCGCAGCCGCCCCGGCACCTCGTGTTCGATGACGTATCGCACGGGCGCGCTTACGCCTTAGCGGGGACGGTCTCTGCGGCGGTATCCGACGCGCTATCTTCCTCGTCCTCGACGCCGTAGACGGTTTCATTGAGATACGCGGCTTCGGCGACGATGTCGTCCATCTCGGCGCGTGCGCGTTCGACGGTGTCTTCACAGGCCTGCTTCGCGCGCAACCCAGCCGCGACGGCTTCGACGTAGACGCGTTTCGCCCCGTCGCTCGTAAGCACCTTGGCGCCAACAGACCCGATCAGTACGCCCGCGCCCAAAAGCAGGCCGTGCGTCCCCTTGAGAAAGCCCAGAGTACTCATGCAAAACTCCTCTCTGCGCACAACAGTACGCCTTGGTAAACAATTTCAAGTTAACTGTAGTTCACTTTGAGGAGAGGAGTGGTGTGATTTGTGATCGAGCTTGGCCGGGGGCGTCGCACCCGGGGCGACGCGCACCTCTCGGCCGCGCGGGTCGAGCTCTCCGCGAGCATGCAGGACCTGCTCTACGGCATAGAACCCGTTAAGGCTTCCTCGGGGGCGCGCGCCGTGGAAGAGCGCATCGACCGGGCTTGCGAGGGGTATCGCGATGCGTGCGTCTCCCAGGAGCGGGTGACCGGCTCGCTCAACAGCCTCGCCGCGGGAGCGCTCAAGATCGGGCTCCCCGCCACGTTGCTCGCCGCCGCCTGGTTGCTCGGGGCGGGAGGCGCGGACCTCGACGTGCTCGTCGTCTTTCTCATGGTAGGGACGCGCATGTACGACCCGCTCGTCGCCGCCGTGATGAACTGGGCGGAGCTTGAGTCCTCGGCGCGCGCCGGCGGGCGCGTGCTCGAGATTCTCTCGACGGAGCCGATGCCCGGCGAGGGGGACGTCTCCGGCGACGAGCTCGCGCTCGAGGGCGTTTCGTTCTCCTACGACGGCGAGAAGGACGCGCTCTCGGGCGTGGGCCTCTCCGTCGGGCGCGGCAGGCGCATGGCCATCGTCGGTCCCTCGGGCTCCGGCAAGTCGACCGCACTCAAGTTGGCGGCCCGCTTCTACGATCCCGACGAGGACAGGGTGCTGCTCTCGGGCCAGGACGTCTCGAACGCGTCGGCCGACGCGTTCTACCGCAACGTCTCCATGGTGTTCCAAGACGTCTACGTGTTCCACGACACCGTGGAGGCGAACATCCGCTACGGCCGCGAGGGCGCGACGCACGACGAGGTCGTGGCGGCGGCGAAGGCCGCGCGCTGCCACGAGTTCATCATGGCGCTGCCCCGGGGGTACGACACCGTGCTCGGCGAGCGAGGGTCCACGCTCTCGGGCGGCGAGCGGCAGCGCATCGCCATCGGGCGCGCCATCCTGAAGGACGCGCCCGTCGTCCTGCTCGACGAGGCCACGAGCGCGCTCGACCCCATCAACGAGCGCGAGGTGCAGCGGGCTCTGAGCGCGCTGCTCGCGGGGCGCGCGGTGATCATGGTCGCCCATAGCCTCGCGAGTGTGTGCGGCGTGGACGGGATCTGCGTGATGGACGGCGGGCGCGTCGTGGAGCGCGGCGCGCACGAGGAGCTCATGGCTGCGGGAGACCTCTACGCGCGGCTCTGGAACCTCCAGCAGCAGGCGGCTGATTGGCGTATCGCGTAGGCGCTGCTGAAACCAAAGAGCTGATTCATAGGAAATTCGGGGAAAGGGATTCTCATGGACAATCGAAGAAGCGCGGTGCGCGACACGCGCGATGCGAAGGGCAGGGCGTCTGCCTCCGGTTCACGCAAGCTCGTATCCGCGGGCGTTTGGATTGCACTTTATTTCGTGGTATAGGCGCCATAGTTCGGGACGGTCCTCATCATCGGAATGGTCCCCTCGCTCATCTACTTCATCACCGGGATGTTCACGCCCCTCATTCTCGGCCTCACGCTCGCCTCGTACGCCGTCGCCGAGATCATCCGCGCGGTGAGGACTGCCGACAGCATCGCCGTCATCGGCGACCGCCATGTGATCGAGCAGGGGACGCACGAGGAGCTCGTCGCGCGAGGCGGGAAGTACGCCGCGATGTGGGCGGCCGACCGCCAGCTCGCCTGACGTCCCGACAAACGCGCTCCAACGACGTGCCAAGGGAGCGCATCTGAAGACGCGTCAAGGTGAAAAAAGCACGGGACCGTTCCAGCATGCCAATAGAGATTGTCCATAGGAGGGTTGGAGACATGGGAGCCACGAAGTCCTTCGAGGACTACCTCGAGGCCGTCCTCGTGATCCGCCGCCTGCGCGGGTCGTGCCGCAACGTGGACATCGCCGAGCGCCTCGGGCGCTCCAAGCCGAGCGTGACGAAGGCGCTCTCGAACCTCGCCGCCGCCGGCCTCGTCCGGATGTCCGGGCACGAAGTGCTCCTCACCGAGGAGGGCGAGCGCGCCGCGTCGCTCGAGCGCCACCGCTTCTTCGAGCGGCTGCTCGTCGACGCCGGCGTCGACGCCCGGACCGCCTCGGCGGAGGCCTGCCGCATGGAGCACTGCCTCTCCGAGGACTCGTTCCGCAAGCTCGCCGACCGCCTGGCCCCAGAGACCGGCGCCGCATAGGGTAGCGCGTCTCCCCCTAGCGGCTTTCAGAGCGGCCCCTTTCGCCGGACGACAAGAGGGGCCGCCTTCTTGCGGGCATGGGCGCGCCTCGACGGGAGGGGGGCGGGGCAGCGCGGCTTTACGGGCGCGGCCCCGTTGCCGGGAGCGCCCGTGGCACCGTTGTCATCGTTGCGGGCCCAGGTGGGACGCCGGTCCCCGTAGAGGTGGACGCGGCGGTCGCCGCCGCCCTCGAGGACATGCGGCGCGAGGCCTGGCGTATCGACCGCAGGGAGGCCCGGCATACGCTCAGCCTCGATGCCATGGGCACGTCCGTCGCGTCAACTGGGCCGGAGTCGGATCCGGGAATCGCTCTCATGAGGTGCTGCCGGACGGACGAGCTCGCCGCGGCGCTATCCCGGCTCCCGGCGGTCCAGCTTCGCCGCCTACTCATGCATACCGTCGTGCGCCTCCCGGTCAGGGAGATCGCCCGTCGCGAGGGCTGCTCCGAGCGGGCGGTGAAGTACAGCCTTGCGCGCGCACGGAGGCGGATGAGGGCCTTGTTGACCGACGGGGATTGAAGGTCGCTCAAGCCCGTTCGGCCCCTGCCCGAACGGGCTTGAGTATCCCGGGGTCAAAAATGATTCGGCTCGGTGACCATGCCGCCGGCAAGCCGCCGCGCGTCAGCGTTCCTAGAACTCCCCCTCGACTTCGTGAACGCCCTCCCTCTCGCCGAATCGACGCCGCCTCCACTCGCTCGGTGCGGTTCCGTATTCCCTCTTGAACGCGGAGGAGAACTTGCTCGGGTTCGCGTAGCCGACGCGCACGGCGGCTTCGGCGACGCGCGCTCCCCCGGCAAGCAGGGCGGCGGCGACCTCCATGCGCCGCTTGCGGAGGTACCCCGCGACGGTGCTCCCGTATGCCCGCGAGAAGTACTGGTTGAGTGTCGCCGCGCTCACACCGAACGCCGACGCTAGCACGCGGGCGTCGTGGGCGCAGTCGAGAGAGCCCTCGAGCTCGTCGTGCACGGCGGCAACGATGCGCATCTGGGCGCGTGTGAGGATGAAGCGGGGTCTGGCGCAGGAGAGGTCGCGACGTTGGAGGCCAAGCAGCAAGCCGAGAACCTCGTAGGTGGCCAGAGCCCTGTCGGGTGCTTCGACGAGGGCGGCGATGCGTCTCATATGCCCGTTGAGCTCGCCGTCGCCGCTGAGCACGGCGGCGCTGCCCGCCTGTCGCGCGATGGCCTCGACGGCATCCTCGTCATCGAGCAGCGAGAAAAGCGGCGATTGAGCGATACGCGTGTTCACGAACACCTCGACGCCCCGGTAGCGTCCCGAGGGGTACCGGAACTCGGCGGGGCGCTCCTGCGAGCAGCTGATGCACACTTCGCCGGCCGAGACCGTCGCCAGACCCCCGCTCGGGACGTCGACCTCGCAGCGGCCCTCGTGGCACAGGTTTATCGTCAGCCATTTGCCCCGCGAGAACGCGGGGAGGGGGACGGACGGGGCCTCTGGGACGTTGGGGCACCGCTCGCACGCGAAGTCGACGTTGGCGACGAACAGGTCGCGCGACAGGGGGCGGCCTCGCATGCACCCGCTCCCGACCGGGTGCGACAGCACCAGCTCGTAGACGCCGTCGGCGTCTTGGACGAGCTCGACGCCGGAGGCGACGCGCAGGCGCGTCCCCCGGTTGCTCTCCGTATCGGTGAAGGGTGCGTTCCCCATAGGCTATCTCCCGTTCGCGCAGTCCAGCCCCATTCGTCTCAAAAGTTTATTTAATCTAACTTGATGAGATTTGGAGCTGAACCTACATCGCGGAGTTGAGGGGGCATACGTTCCAGGCTTACTTTGGTGGCTGCGGGCGTCATGCCCGTTTAAGGAAAGGAGCGATTCCATGAGACTATGCGATGTGGCGACGGGGCTTTCTGCCCGTATCGCATCCGTATCCGGCGACGACCGGTTCGTCTCGCGCGTCACGGCCATCGGGCTGACGGAGGGATGCGCCGTCGAGGTCCTGCAAAACGTCAAGAACCGGCCCGTGCTCGTGCACGTGCGCGACAGCGACGTGGCGCTCGATCGCGGCGACTGCGTGCGCATCGAGGTGGAGGTGGTCGCATGAGCTGCGAGAGATGTGCGGCTTCCTGCCCCGCGGCGGGAGGCGCGAAGGCGCCCGCCGCCCGCAAGGCGGCGGGCGGCGTCACGGTCGCGCTGCTCGGCCAGCCCAACTCGGGCAAGTCGACGCTCTTCAACGGGCTCACGGGGGCGCGCCAGCACGTGGGCAACTGGCCCGGCAAGACCGTGGAGCGGAAGGAGGGGACGTTCGAGTGCGGCGGCACGGCGTTCCAGGTCGTCGACCTCCCCGGCTCGTACGGGCTCGCGGCCAACTCGCCCGAAGAGGAGGTGACGCGCGACTACCTCGCATCGGGCGCTGCCGACATCGTGCTCGTGATGGCCGACGCGTCGCAGCTCGAGCGCAGCCTCTACATGCTCGCCGACTTCGTTGCGGCGTGCCCGGAACAGCCGTGCCTGCTCGCTCTCAACCTCATGGACGTCGCCGAGAACCAGGGCAAGCGGATCGACGCCGTCCTTATCGCGCGGCGGCTGGGCGTTCCTGTGGTGCCGCTCGTCGCCTCGCGCCCCGAGGGATACGGCGCGCTGCTTGACGCGCTTGCACGCACGGTGCGCGAGCGTTCCGTCGTGGATGGCGCGCGCCTGCGCGAGGGGATCGCTGCCGCCCCCGACACGATCCAGGGCACGGCCGCAGCGAAGTTCGCCTGGATCGAGGGACTGCTCGACGGAGCGGTGGAGGCGCCCGCGCGCCCGCACGCGCTTTCGCGCTTCGATCGCGTGGTCACGGGCTCGCGCTGGTCGAAGCCCATCACCATCGGCATGATCTTGCTCGGGTTCATCCTGGCGTTCGTGCCGGCTATTCCCATCATGATGCTCGGCGGCGCCATCTCGTCGCTCGGGCAGGTCGTGGCGGGCGCGCTCGCGCAGGCGGGCGCCCCCGATGTTCTGGGCAGCTTCCTCGCGGGCGTGGTGTTCAACAGTTTGTGCTTCGGCACCATGATGGTGGGCTACGTCTTCGGCATCAACCTCGTGTTCGGCCTCTACGAGGAGGCGGGCTACATGGCGCGCATCTCCTACGTGTTCGACCACACCATGGCGCGCTTCGGGTTGCAGGGCAAGTCGCTCATGCCCTTCCTCATGTGCCTCGGCTGCACGATGGGCGGCGTGTCGGGTTCGCGCGTCATCGACTCGTGGGGCCAGCGCATGCTCACGGTGATGATGGCCTGGGCCATCCCGTGCGGCTCGACCTGGGGCGTGGTTCCGGTGCTCGCCGTGGCGTTCTTCGGCGTGGCCGGCGCGCCGCTCGTGATCGTGGGCATCTTCGCCGTGACGATTCTCATCATGTGGCTCGTGGGCAGGGTGTTCGGCCCGCGCTTGGTGGCGGAGGGCGAGCGTGCGGGCATGGTCATGGAGCTTCCGCCGTACCATCGGCCGCATCTGGGCAACGTCGCGCGCGGCGCCCTGCTCAAGAGTCGACAGATGTTCGTGCGAGCCATCCGGGTCGTCGCCCTCTTCGCCTTCGCGATTTGGGCGCTCACCTACACCGCGACCGGCAGCGTCGAGGGGTCGGTGCTCTACGCGCTCGGTACCGCCATCGAGCCGGTCACGCGCTTCTTCGGCATGGGTTGGCAGACGTTCACCGCGTGGTTGTGCGCCCTCGTGCTCAAGGAGTCCGCACTCGGGGTGCTCTCGGGGCTCTTCACGGGTGCCGCGACGCCCAACGCCGTACTCGTGGGCGTCATGACCGGCGGCGCCGCCGCGGCGTCGAACATCGGCGAGGTCATGGCGCAGGCCATCTCGGCTCCCGAGGCGCTCGCGTTCATCTTCGCGTTCACGTTCAACATGCCGTGCGCGGCGAGCGTGTCGGTGACCTGGGGTGAGGTGCACTCGACCAAGTGGACTGTCATCACGGGGCTCTTCTACATCTGCTGCTCTCTGCTATTGGGGTGCGTCGTCTACCACGTGAGCGCGCTGTTCTTGTAGCGGGTTGTGCCTGAGAGGAAGGGCTGGTGCGATAGGGCGAGCAAAGTGTGGCGCGCCGCGGCATCCGAGGGGTTCCGATTACCGGATGTGCCTGCGGTCGCCTGCTTGAAGAGGCTTTTGAACTTGGTAAGTCCCATGCCGGCGACCGATGCCGCCTCCTCCTCCTGGCTCGCGCCATCGCGCCAACGTGAGTTCGCGAGCTCCATGGCGGCGAGGACCCCGACCCGCGCCCGGCGGTCCTCGGGCAGGGCCACGGCGGCGGTGCCGACGAGGGAGCCGAGCAGCATCCTCGCCGCCCCCTCGTAGACGAACCCCGCCCCCGGGGCCGCAGGGTTCGTGCGCGCGATCTCGTTGAGCGCCCCGTCGTGGTGCTCGACGACGGCTGCGTGGCCGAGCGGGGCGCGCACGCCGCGCTCATGGCAGCGGGCGGCCTCTACGCCCGCCTCGTCCGCATCCAGGCCGAGAGCCTCGGCTGGAGCATCTCTCGGCGCGCAGCGGGCGCATAGCACACGGTCTTCGTGGGGAGACGCGGGCCGGGGCGCACCGCCCCGGCCCACATAGCCCTTGGCCGGCGCCCCGGCTAGGGGGTGGTATCGCCGACATGCTCCCGAGGCGTTTTCCACGCGTTCCGGCTCTGCCCGGTTAGGCCAATTCACTGAAAAAGCGGTGTCGGCAGGCTTCCCCTGAGCGGCCCTTCTTGTCCGTAAAGGCAAGAGGGGCCGTCTTTTTGTGTCCCGTGCCTCTCTTCAAAGAAAGAGAGGCAGGATGGAGTACTCCCACGATTCCGTCCGACGTGGCGCATGCGGCGCCTCCGCCACCGTGGCCTTCCCCGGCGGAGCGAGAGTCTCCGTCGAGGTGACGGATGAGGTCGCCAGCGCCCTCAGGGATATGCAGCGCGAGACATGGCGGATCGAGCGCAGGGAGGCCAGGCACACGCTCAGCCTCGACGCGATGGATTCATTTGTCCTATCCGCCGGCCCGAAGTCGGAGGCGGGATTCGACCTCCTGAGCAAGTGCCGGAGGGGCGAGCTCGTTGCGGCTTTGGCCCAGCTTCCCGCCGTGCAGCTCCGCCGCCTCCTCATGCATGCGGTCGCACAGCTCCCCGTCAGGGAGATCGCCCGTCGCGAGGGGTGCTCCGAGCGCGCCGTCAAGTACAGCCTCGCGAAGGCGAGGAGAAAGATGAAAGAAATCCTCCCCGAGGGCTTCCCCTCCCGAGCGCCCCCTGTCCGTATGGCTGAGGGGGCGCTCCCCTCATGGACCTTGAGAACCGCATACGAAAAGGGGGATACCTCACCATCGCCGGGCGCGTCAGCAGGAAGTACTACGAGGAGCGGCTCTACGGGGAGCCGCGAACGTCCGAGAGGGGTGCGTGAGATGTCCGCCTACAAGGACAAGAAGACGGGGAAGTGGCGCGCCCACGTCCGCTACACCGACTGGCAGGGGGAGGCGAGGCGCAAGCTGAAGAGGGGCTTCAAGACGAAGAGGGAGGCGCTAGCGTGGGAGCGGGAGTTCCTCGCGAGCGCGTCCGGAGACCTCACGATGACGCTGGGCGAGTTCGTCCGCGCCTACGAGGAGGACAGGGGGCCGAGGCTCAAGCTCAACACGTGGATCACCAAGGACTACATAATCAAGGACAAGATCCTCCCGTACTTCGCCAACAAGCCCATGAATGAGATAGGGCCGAGGGACATCGTGAAGTGGCAGAACGCCGTCATGCGGGAGGGGGGGGAGAGGTCGGGGAGGCCGTACTCCCAGACCCACCTCAAGACCATACAGAACCAGCTCACCGCCATCTTCTCCCATGCGGTGCGGTACTACGGGCTCAAGGTCAACCCGGCGGCGAAGGCGGGGAGCATGGGGAAGAAGCGCGCGAACGAGATGCGATTCTGGACGCTCGAGCAGTACAGCCGGTTCGCCGAGGAGGCGATGGAGGAGCCCCGCGCCTACTACGCCTTCGAGGTGCTGTACTGGTGCGGGCCGCGGGTCGGCGAGCTGCTGGCCCTCCAGCCGTCGGACATCGACCTCCAGTCCGCCGAGCTCTCGATAACCAAGTCGCTCCAGCGCCTGAAGGGCGAGGACGTCATCACGGACCCCAAGACAGCCAAAGGGGTCAGGGCGGTGTCCATGCCCGCCCGGCTCGTTGAGGAGATGGAGCAGTACATGGCGAGTTGCTGGGGCTGTAGACCCGGCTCTACCGCGGCTTGATTCGCAAGAACGCCCCTTCAAGCGACCGTCTTGCCAGGCGTCCCGCCCTTGCCGCCGACGCCCGCAGGCGTTTCGGCGCATGCGTTCCGCGACGAGGGACGTGCGGGCGATAGCCTGGGAGGGACGTCACGTCCCGGATCCTGCCGAAGGGAGCCATCATGTCCGATCACGCCACTGCCGCCTACCTCGATCTGCTCGGACGCCGCTACTCGTGCCGCAAGTTCACCGACGAGCAGCTCACCGACGAGGAGCTCGCCGCGATCCTGGAGGCGGCGCGGCTGTCCCCCTCGGCCCGGAACAACCAGCCCACGCGCCTGTGCGTGGTCCAGGACCCCGCTGGGCTCTCCAAAGTGGACGAGTGCTCGGACTGCCGATTCGGCGCGTCGACCGTGATCGTCGTGGCCTACGACCACGACGTCTCGTCCCATCCCACTGCGCCGAACGGTCCGGAGACCTGCGACTTCGGGGACATCGACTCCTCCATCGCACTCACCAACATGGACAACGCCGTGGCCTCGCTGGGCCTGGGCGCCTGCTGCGTGGGCAGGTTCGACCTTGACCGCGTCCGCGAGCACTTCGCCGTGCCCGAGAGCTACCGGCTGGTCTGCCTGCTGATGGTCGGCCATCCGGACATGGGCCCCGCTCCCAGGCACTTCGAGCGGCGCACGCTCGACGAGCTCGTCTCTCGCGAATCCTTCTAGGTCCTCGTAAGGATCACCCAAGCATACGTGGGGCGTGCTGTCCGCCCTCTCCCATGAGCCCGTCGACAAGCGCGTGCATGAACCTCGCGACGCTCGCTCCGCTCGAGAGACCGGACACCTGCCCGTCGCCCGTCTCGAGTATTGTCCATCCGCCGTCCTCGAGCTCGCCGAAGTCGACCGTGTAGAAGGGACTTTCGAGGCGACTCGCTCGTTCGACGAGTCTTCCGTCCGACGAGCGATGCGCCTTCGATGTCATCCAGGCGACCATCGCCGAACGGTTTCCCGCACGCATCAGGCGCCAGAAGATGCGGCTGCCCACCCGTCTCGAGCTCCTCGGGTTGGTCAACGAGCCGGGTTTGGACCTCAGGGAGCCGAATCCGCGGCACTTCTCCTCTTATCGGGACACATGGAGCGTTCTGATCAGAATCAGTGGCGCGAACGTCCCATGCAAGTCGTTCGGACCCTTCAGCTTCATTGACCCTGCGTCGAAGGCGGAGCGAATCGTCGACGCAGTTTCGGAGAACGGGAGGCTGTTCTTCTTCTAGGCCGGCGCCCTGTCAGGGCGGACGAGTGTGACGGATGACACCTGCATCATCTCCGTCGAACGCAATGAGCCGGTTGAGGGCAAGTAGAAGATAGGAGACTCCACGCGCCCAAAAAACTGCGTTTGCTTCGTCAGTAGTCCCAATCTTGCCAAGTCTCTCCGCCGTCGGTGGAGTAGGAATCAAATTCACCATCCAGATCGCTATCTATACCGACGTTGCCCCAACCATCCGTCACTTCGACAGAACCGTCCGGGTTGGTGTAGTAATAGTTCCCCTCTCCGTCCTGGTAAACGGTGCTGCCATCGTCGAGTTCAACCCCGAGCGTATCTTCGTCGTCGACAAAGCCCGAGGAGCCCGAATGCCGTTCCCCGCTGTATGAGGATGAGCTTGAGCCGCCCGAACGGGAGCTGCTGGAACCCGAACGGGAGCTGCTGGAGCTACGACTAGATTCGGACTCAGAGTCGGTGCTTGGGCTGGAGCTGGAACACGTGGAGGAGCAGGAGGCGATCAGCACAAGTACCAGCGCAACGACCACAATCCCGACAATTGTGTTACCGAGGGAGAAGCCTTCTTGCTCGTCTGACCCTCCGTTCGAATCAATTTCCTTCTGAGCGTTCCTGAGCAGCGTCCATAGCGAATAGGCAATCACGGCAACCGCGACCAAGAAGAGACTCTCCATGGGGTAGCTCCTATCTGATGCTGCGCGAAGGCTCGCCCCTTGTCGTCAGGGCTGACCATCTCCGGACCCATTCTCTGCGCTCGGCGGAGCGTTCTGTTGAGCAACAAAACAGCGGGTCGACACTGGAGGCCACATGCATCTCTCTGAGGTTCCGGACAGCTCGTTCTCTCGATCAAGGCAAGAGCGCCGCCTCTCCATTAGTCGCCCGCCCCGCCGAAACGTGGTTGAATGCATGGCATCGGGCGACGGAGGGAGCGCCATGGTCGAGCGGATCGTCGACGCCCTCGGCGGAGCGGACAACGTCAGAGAGGTGTCCAACTGCATGACGCGGCTGCGCGTCGTCGTGGCGGACGAGTCGCTCGTCGACGAGGCGGCGCTGCGGGAGCTCGACGACGTCCTCGGCCTGGTGCACGACCGCGACCGTCGGTACGAGGTGGTCGTCGGCCCCGGCAGGAGCCGCACGTACGCCGAGCGCTGCCAGGAGCTGGGCGTCGGGGTCGGGCCAGGCCCCCAGGGGGCTCCGGCCACGGAGGCGCCGGCGTCCGAGGACGCCGGGAGGTCGCTCAAGGCGCGCCTGAAGGTGCTCGCCGACATCTTCGTCCCCCTGATTCCCGGCGTCGTGGCGGCGGGGCTGTGCCAGGGCTTCGCCGGGCTCGTCGCCCAGCTCGTCCCGAACTACGAGGACAGCACGGCATGGCTGCTCACCTACCAGATGCTCGCGCTGGTCGGCTCGGCCTTCATCCCCTTCCTGTCCGTGTGGGTGGGGTATCGCGCCGCCGAGCGCTTCGGGGCGACGCCCATCCTTGGCGGCATCATCGGCATGGTCACCTGCTCGAGCGACGTCAACGCCATCGCCGTGACCCTCGGCCTGTACGACGAGGCGAACCCCCTGGCCTCCGTGCTGCATGCGGGCCGCGGCGGCGTGCTCGCCGCGATCGTGGGGGCCCTGTTCCTGGCCCAGGTCGAGCGACGCATCCGCCGGCGGATGCCCGACAGCCTGGACATCGTGCTGACGCCGCTGCTCTCGATCGCGATCTGCGTCGTGCCCTACGTGCTCGTCGTCATGCCGGCGCTCGGCCTCGTCTCCTCCCTGGTCTGCGCGGGGATGGACGCCGTCTGCATGAGCGGAAACCCCCTCGTCCGCATGGCCGCGGGGTTCCTCGGCGCGGCCCTCTTCCTGCCGCTCGTCGCCACCGGCATGCACCACGGCCTCGTCGCCCTGTACAGCGTCCAGCTCGCGGAGCTGGGCTACGTCACGCTCTATCCCGCCCTGGCGATGGCAGGGGCGGGGCAGGTCGGGGCGGCGGCCGCCCTCTGGGCGAAGGCGCGGCGGACGGGCGACGTCCGGCTCGAGAGGATCATCGCGGGGGCGCTCCCCGCCGGCGTCCTCGGGGTGGGGGAGCCCCTGGTCTACGGCGTCACGCTGCCATTGGGCCGCCCGTTCGTCACGGCGGGGATCGGCGCGGGGTTCGGCGGCGCGCTCGTGATGCTGGCGCAGGTGGCCTCCACGTCGTGGGGCCCGTCTGGCGTGCTGGCGACGTTCCTGATGACCGCGGGGCCCGCCGGTCCCGTCCCGAGCATGCTCCTCTACCTCGCCGGCCTGGCCGTGAGCTGCGCGATGGGCGCGGTGGTCACCGGGGCCTTCTGCCGGCTCGACCCTCCCGAGGGGCCCGGCTCGCCCGGGGCGCCGGACGCGGGGGACGGCCGGCGCAGGCGCGTGGCCCATGGCGAGCCGCTGTTCCGCGACCGCTCGTCCGACGTCGCCGGCGGTGTCGCATCCGGGCCGGTCGGCGCTCCCGTCGACGGCGTCGTGGTCCCCATGGCAGAGATTCCCGACCCCACCTTCGCGCAGGGCATGGTCGGCACGTGCGAGGGCGTCCTCCCTGCGAGCGGGGTCGTCCGGGCCCCCTGTGCCGGCACCGTCGCGATGGTCGCGGAGACCCTCCACGCCTTCGGGATCCGCACGGAGGCGGGCGACGAGGTGCTCGTGCACGTCGGCATCGACACCGTGTCGCTCGGCGGGAGGGGGTTCGAGTGCCTCGTCGCGCAGGGCGACGCCGTGGAAGCCGACCAGCCGGTCCTGCGCGTCGACCTCGACGAGGTCGCGCGGGCGGGGCTGTCCCCGGTCGTCGTCGTGGCGATCATGGACTAGGTTCCGGCCTCGCGCGACCGTCGCCCGTCCTTTCCGTCCGCTCGGCGCCGTAGCCTCTCCATTGGGGGAGGGGTTCCCCTCCCTCGCGCTGTTGCGCAACGCACCCGGGGTCGGGGCGTCCATGATGAGTGGGACGGCATTCGTGCGCGGAGGGGGGCGCCCATGTCAGCTTCGTGGGCCGGAACGAGCATGTACGGGTACAACAAGCGGGTCCTGGTGTCCGACGAGGCGGGCATCCGCCTCGCCCTGCTGAGGATGCTGGAAAACCTCCGCGAGGCGGGGGTGATGGAGGACGGCTACGAGGTGGACCGTTCCCTCGGCCTCCATGCCGCCTACGAGGCCGTCCATGAGAGGCTCGCGGACGACCAGCCCTTCTATTTCGAGGCGCTCTCGCCGGAGCTGGCGGCCTCCGGCGGCAGCCAGCCCGCGAGACTCGACCTCAGGGAGTTCGCCCCCGGCGTCTGCGGCCTGTGGATCTCGTACAACGCGAGGCACGGCGGGACGGGCGAGGGCTTCGGGAACATCATGGACCCGGGCCACGTCTACTTCGCCAGGAAGTGCGACGGCACGTTCGACTGCTACGACATCCGCTGCGAGGGCGACGACGAGAGGCGCGTCGACTACGACGACGAGGACCTCCTGTACGGCATCCATGACATGGAGGCGTGCTTCGCGAGGACGGTCGCGGGCGTCGAGCGGCCCCTGTGCCTCGCCCTCGTGGAGGGCCTCGCCAGGAACGATGACGCGGATGGGCTCGAGGCGCTCGCCGACAAGGATGGCTTCACGGGGCTGTGCTCCCAGGTCAAGCTCAGGGACCTCTTCGACGCCGGCCACCATCGGGGGTTCGGGGCGGTGCTCAGGCACGTTCCGAGCCGCATCCGGCTGCGCAAGCCCGAGTCCTACCTGGAGACGATGTGCGAGGAGGGGCTGCACGACCTCGTCCCGCTCTTCGTCGAGCGCTACGCCTGGTCGAAGAAGACCGGCGAGCGGGCGATCGAGCACCTCTCGGCGAGGGGCGGGTGCGAGGAGGCGGCGGAGTGCATCAGGGCCCGCCTGGCCTCGGACGAGCTGAGGCCCAAGGAGGGGCAGGTCCTCGAGCGCGCGCGGGAGGGACTGCGCGACGGTTCCTCCGGCGGCAGGCTCTGCCTCCTGGAGCGGGACTGGGGAAGCGGCTCCGGGGAGATCCCGGACGGGTGCTTCGAGGGGACGGACGAGCTCACGTCCGCCCTCGTCGACTCCTGGAAGATCGGCGAGCGCGCGTTCGCGGGCTGCGCGAACCTCGAGAGCGTCAGGTTCCCGACGACCTCCCCCCACATCGGCTCGTCCGCCTTCGCGGGGTGCACCTCGCTGAGGAGCTTCGTCGCCGAGCGCTACGAGCAGCTCGACATGCCGTTTCCCGAGATCGTGACCGTGGACCTCGAGGGAGAAGGGGTGTTCGACGGCTGCACGGCGCTCGAGTCCCTCGCCCTGCCCACGGGCTATCGCTCGCGCCTGCGGAGGCGGGCCCTCGGCTCGGTGCCGAGCCTGCGGACGCTCCGCGTCACGGGCGAGTGCGTCATCGAGCCCGGCGCCCTCGAGGGCTGCCCGGCCCTCGAGCGCCTCGAGCTCGGCAAGGACGTCACGCTCGAGGAGGGCGCCCTCGAGGAGCTCCCCGAAGGCGCGGAGGTCGTCCGCCTCGACGCGGCCCGGTGACGCGAAGCGCCCCGGCAGGGGCGTCGCGGCCGGCCTGCCGGGGCTCGGTGCTGGGTGCGTCGCTCCCTGCCGGCCTCGGCCGGCCGGGGCGGCGTCGCTAGTTGTTGGACGGGCAGCCGTCGTTGGGGCAGTACACGCCGCCGTCGTTGTAGATCGCGGAGCCGCCGCAGTCCGGGCAGTCGATCTCGGCGCCCTCGACGTCGCCGAGCACGTGGATCTTGGTGATGATGCCGGTCATGGTGGGTTCCCCTCTCGTTGACGTTCCCTGTCGCTGGTGTCTGTCGCCTCGGATGCCTCTCGCCTAGCCTGGTTCGTCCATCTCCCTCTCCTCCCGCTCGCCTTTCCTTGCCCATGACGTTATGGGAGCGCGAGGCCTCGCGACAGAGCGGCGACGGGGCCGTGACGGGGCGCGTGCGGGGCGAAGTCGGCGTACACTTGCCGGCGGCCGCGCGGCGGACGGCGAGGGGGTACTGCGGCATGGACGGACGCGTCGGGCGTCGGGACGGGAGCGGGGGCTCGGGTCGGGTCGTCGTGGCCCCCGCCCGCGAGGAGGACCTCGGCGACGTGTGGGGGCTCTACGGGCGCATCGCCCGCGAGATGGAGGGGACCGACCACGACGTGTGGTGGCGCCTGGACTTCCATCCGACGCGCGAGCGCCTCGAGGAGGCCGCCTCGGCGGGCGAGCTCCTGACGGCCCGCGGGGTCGGAGGGACGCTCGTCGGCGCCCTCGTGCTCGACGGCCGCCAGGGCGCGGACTACGGGCGCGTCCCGTGGACGGTCCCGTGCGGGCCGGACGAGGTCTCAGTCGTGCACCTGCTGGGCGTCGACCCCGCGGCGCGCGGCATGGGCGTGGCCCGCGCCCTCGTCGAGGCGGCGGCCGCCGAGGCGCGGCGCCGCGGGTCGCGCGCGGTGCGCCTGGACGCGTTCGACAACAACGTCGCTGCCGTCGGACTCTACCGCTCCTGCGGCTTCGTCGACCTCGGCGTCCTCGACATCCGCGTGGGAGGCGGGCTCGTGCACGCCTCGCACCTCATGGAGCTGCCGCTCGCGTAGGGCTCGCGCGCCGTCGGGTTCGCGTGAGGCGCCCCGCGGCCCGGCGCCGCGGGGTCCCGGGCTACCCGAGCGTCAGCGTCCCGAAGCTCCAGGGCGCGTGGAAGTTCGGGGTCTCGCTGTCGACCGGGCTCCACGAGAGGTAGTGTCGCTCGCTCGTGAGGTTGCCGCACTTGTAGAAGTTCCCGCGCAGCTCGAGGCCGGGCTCGGCGACGAAGTCGGGGTAGACGGTCTCGATCAGCGAGAACGGGATCTCGTAGGTGACCTCCCAGCCGTCCTCGGTCCTGGTGGCGACGGCGTCGTAGGGGTCGTCGGGGCGCACGAGCGTCGTGCGCCCCTCCCGCGCCTCCCCGACCTGGACGCAGATGGCGCAGTTCGGGTTGATCTCGAAGTTCATGTAGCGCCCGTCCCCCGGGACGGGCATGAGGAAGAGCTCGAGGCAGCTGTCCTCGTAGGTGGGGGCGAGGAGGTCCGACTCCGGGTGCTCGGCGCGCACGTCGGCCTCCTCCGCCCACATCCGGACGTGGAAGGCGTCGTCGCCGTAGCAGAGCTGGGCGTGGGCGGAGATCTCGACGGGGTCGGTCCACTGCTGGTGGTCGATGTCGACCTGCGGGACCTCGTCCCAGTCCGGCTCGCCCTCGATGCGGGCGACGACGTAGCTCGCGCCCCGTTCGCCGACCTCCGCCGTCTCCGCCTCGCCCTGCGAACTGTTCGTCTCCGCGACGGGTCCCGAGGAGCCCGAGGGCTCGTCCGAGGAGCCTCCGGCCGCGCATCCCGCGAGCGCGAGGACGAGCGCGAGGAGGGCGCAGGCCGCGATGGAGATGCTGGAAGACGTCGTGCGCGTGGCCCACATGGGGTCCCCCTTCCGGTCGGCCGGCCGCGGCCCTCGCCGCGCCGTCTGCGCTCGCCTCGCACGCTAGCAAGGGGTCGTGCCGTCCGCCATACCCGTTTCGGGGCGAAAACGGGTGATACGGGGCCCCGAGGACGTCCGTCCCGACGGCGAAACGGGTGTGGTACGCTTGCGTTTCCGCAGGTATCGTGAGCGAAAACCGACGAGGGGAGTGGGGTCATGGGAGCTCGCGACCGGAACACGGGACGTCACGGACGGGAGGGCGGACCCGCCGTCACGCGCCGCGCCTTCCTCGCGGGCAGCGGCATGACCGTCGCCTCGCTGCTGCTCCCGCGCGTCGGGGTCTTCGGCGACAAGGTCGCCTACGCCCAGGACACGGGCGGCTCCGCCTCCGGCTCCGGGGAGCCGACGGCGCGGATCATCGTGCTCTCCCGCTCCGAGATCGGCCTCGAGGTGTGGGACGTCGACGAGCGGGGCGCGACCGTCCCCGTCCCGGGCGCCACGGTCACCATCTCCACGCTGGACGAGGGGGACCCCAAGACCCTCGAGGCCACGGCCGACGAGGACGGCACGGTCGTCTTCGACGTCAAGGACCTCGGCGTCGAGGTCGACTGGGGCGACTACGGCCTGCGCTACCGCTTCGAGGGCTCCGTCACCGTCACGAACGGGCCCGACTACCGCGTCTGCACGCTCTCGCGCATCCGCGTGGACGGCGGCTCCGCCCTCAAGGTCCCCTGCTGCCGGATCGTCGACGCCTCCGTGCCCTACTTCGAGTCGCTCTCCTTCAACGGCTGGGACATGCAGTACTGCGACTGCGAGGTCCTGCGCTGCAAGGAGGCCAAGGACGAGATCCCGATCGCCGGCCGGCTCCGGGTCGACGCCTCCGGGAAGGCGAGGATGTCGCTCTACGCCCGGGACGAGGACGGCAACCTCGCCTCGAGGCCCGTCATGTCCTGCGAGGCCCCCATCTCGAAGGGGGTGGCGGACCTCTCGAAGTCCGGCCACTACCTGAGGCTCGTGCCCGCCTACGACGAGCTCCTGCCCAAGGATCGCTCGTTCGAGGCCCACGTGGAGGTCGCGGGCGTCACCTACGTCTTCGGCACGACGCTCGCCGCGTTCGACCCGGCGTACGAGGTCGAGACGGGCAGCGCCGACGTCATCCCCGGCGTCTCCTACGGCCAGACGGGCATCGAGCACCCCGTCTTCACCCTGCCCGACTCCTGGCCCCCGGTGCTGCGCGGCTCGCAGATGAACTTCTGGCTGCCGACGCTGCCGATCGACTTCTGGCTCTCCCCGTTCGGCTACTTCTTCTTCGGCATCGGCGTGAGCGCGGGGAAGGCAGCCGGCAGCCTCAAGGGCTTCAGCAGGGAGAGCTTCTCGAACGAGACGGCGGCGAGCGCCGCGCAGCCGCTCAAGGACCTCACGGACCTCATGGAGGAGCGCTTCGACACGCTCGCCGCCATGCAGAGGGGCACCGAGCCCGGCTCGAGCAAGAACTTCGGCCACTCGTTCTCGTCGAAGTTCGCGGCGTCCCTCTCGGTGCAGGCCTACGCCTCGGCCGAGTACAACTACCTGCAGGACCCCGAGGCGCAGCGCTTCGTGGGGCAGGCGGCCCTCGTCGGCGACGTAGCGATGTACGTCACCCTCCTCGAGCAGTTCACGATCTACATGGTGCCGTGCTTCGTCATGTTCAACTTCATGCTCGACGCGCGCATCTCGGGCCACGGCACGATCGAGTCGCCCCCCGGCGACCCGAAGAACATCAGCTTCGCCCCGGCCAAGACGGGGATCGGGGTCGTCTTCACCATCGAGGCCGCGCTCAGCGTCGGAGTGGGCGTCGCCCAGGTGCTGTGCGTCTCGGTGCGCGGCTCCGCCTGCATCTCGCTCTACGTGGGCCTGATCGAGGCGACGTCGGTGACGGGCAAGCGCCACGTCGTGGCGGGCGGCGCCCTCGAGGTCGACCTCGTCGCCCAGGCGCTCGTCTTCAGCTGGACCGGCAAGCTCTGGTCCGCCGAGAACCCGAGGCTCTACGACAACTGGGCGGAGTCGACCGACGCGCTCGAGGGGTCCAGCCCCCTCAAGCCCACGGCCTACGCGCTCGGCGTCGCGGCGGACGGCTCGGGCGTCTACTCCTCCGACGCGCCCGTCGGCTCCGAGGGCCTGAGCATGGAGAAGTTCGCCGAGACGGCCTCGATCGTCACCTCAGCGACCCTGCTCGCGACGAAGGAGGTGAGCGCCCGCGCGGTCGCGGGAGGCGTCGCCGCCCCCGCCCCGCCGGCCTCCGAGGACCTCGGCGGCGGCTCGTTCGCGACCCCGCTCGACGTGGCCGCGCCCGGCGCCGCGAACGCGGACGGGGGAGACGACGGCTACGCCTACGACTACGACGGCGACGGGGACCAGCCCGCGTGCGACGGCGTCGCGGGCGTCGCCGGCATCGCCGAGGACGGCGGCGTGGTGCCGTCCAAGGACGTCAGGATCGTCCGGGGGACGTTCAGCAACCCGCGCGAGCGCGTCGTCGTCTACGACGGCGTCACCTACCTCTTCCGCATCGCGAGCGTCGCCTATCCCGCCGGCGGCGGGACCGAGGGCCGCACGCGCCTGACGGCGCAGGTCTTCGACGAGGGGACGGGGAGATGGGGGAGGCCCCAGGTCCTGGACGTCCCCGTCCCGCTCGAGGGCGTGGACCGCGCGGACATGTTCGACTACGACTTCGACGTGTGCGTCCAGTCCGAGAGCTCCGCCTCGTCCCGCCTCTACCAGGGAATCTACGTGTGCATGACGAGCGGGCTGCGCTCGGGCGGGGACGCGACCTCGTTCTACGACGCCGCGTGCGAGCCGATCGTCACCATGGCCGTGTTCAACCGCGACCTGCGCCGCCTCACCTCCACGATGTGGCGGGACGACCCCGGCGCGGCCCGGGACGCGGCGCACGCCGTGTCCTGCCCGCGCGTCACGACGCTCACGAGGAAGGGCGTCCCGTTCCTCGTCGCGGTGGCGTACCTCCGGCACGCCGGCGACGCCCCCGACAAGGTGTTCGGCGCCGCCTCCCGCACCACGTGCCGCGTCGCCGTCCCGCTCGCGAACAACCTGGTGCACACCTCCGGCATCGAGGTCGACCCGACGACGAGCGAGCTCACGATCTCCTGCCTCGACGAGGGGGGCGACGAGTCCGCCGGGGCGTTCAGCGTGCTCGCCCGCTCGGCCTCCGGCCTGAGCGTCGACACGGTCCGCCTGACCGTCGGGCAGCGGCTCGCCGAGGCGGCGCCCGAGGACGAGCTCGACGCGCTGCGCGCCCAGCCGATCGGCTTCGACGTCACGCGCAACGTGACCGGGGCGCAGGGCGTCTCCGGGATGCAGCCGTGGCCGGGGCGCGCCTCGTACCTCTCGCTCGCCGACGGGGTCCTGCAGGAGACGTCGTTCGACCCGAACGCGACGGGCGGCGCGCTCACCACGCGCCCGATCGGCCCCGACGGCGTCAGGATGGGGACGTTCCGGGTCAGCGGGAACGGCGACGTGCTCGTCTTCAGCGAGAACCGCGAGGGCCCCTCCGAGCAGACCTTCGACGCGGACGGCAACCCGACGGGAATCGAGACGACGCAGCGCTACCGCATCCTCGCGAGCATCTTCGTGGAGGGCATGTTCTCGGAGCCCTTCCCGCTGGCGGAGACCGCCCACGCCCTCGACGGCATCGTGGGCGTGTCGGGCGGCGAGAGCTACACCTTCGTCACGACGGCCATCACGGACATGGCGAAGAGCTCCGCCGACATGTACTACGTCGAGGCGCCCGTCGTCGTGACGGCCTCCGTCTCCTCCCTCCTCGCCGAGGAGATCTTCGCGAGGCAGGGCGAGAGGGTGTCGTTCCAGGTGGTCGTGAGGAACGACGGCAACGTCATCCTCACGGGATGCCGCGCGACGCTGCACGACGCCGAGACCGGCGCAGCGGCCGCCGAGGCGCGGCTGAGCTTCGCCTCGGAGAACGTGAGCGCCTCGGCGTGGAACCCCGAGCGCTACGACGAGGCGGACGAGGTCGCCGTGTCCGCGGTCCGGCCCTACTCGGACGAGGTCCTCGCCGCGTGCGGGACCAACGGCTCGCACCTGCTGGCCGACCCAGCCTCCGCCGGCGTCCTGCTTCCCGGAAAGACGGGGCAGTACCGGGTGAGCTTCACGATCCCGGCGAACTGGCACGGCTCGAAGGACGTCTACGTGAGCCTCGACGACTTCAGCTACGAGACGGTCGTCTCCTCCGCCCCGCCCGGCGCGGAGATCTCGCCCGTCGAGTTCGCGTCCCCGCACGAGGACCTTCCGCGGACCGAGCTCGTCGTGAGGGGCGAGCGGGAGGCCTTCGATCCGGGCCTGGGGCTGTCGCCCGTGACGGTGCTGTCCGACGACCCCGACGACCCGGCGGGCCCCGGCGACCCCGACACGACCGGCGGCGGGCCCGACGAGGACCTCCCCCAGACGGGCGACGGCTCCGGCCTCGGCGTCGCGGGCGCGCTCGCGGGGGCGGCCGTGGCCGCGTTCGCCGCCTACAGCGCCCGCAGGACCGCCCTCGAGCGGGCGGCGGGGCCGGAGGGCGACGGGCGCCGCGACGGGTCGTCCGACGCGCCGAGATAGGAGGACACGATGCACCTGCCGCCGCGCTCCGCGCGTCCCGCCCGCCTCGCGCTCGCCACCCTCGCCCTCGTCGTCGCGACGCTGCTCGCGGGCCTCCTCGCCGCGCCTGCCCCCGCCCGGGCGGTCGCCTCGCAGGTCCTCGAGCCCGGCGCGTCCGTCGACGTGTCGGGCGTGGGCGAGGACACGAGGTTCGTCGTCAGCCGCGCGGGGACGTACTCGTTCTCGGGGACCTCGAGCCGGGCGACGATATACGTCAACGCCTCGCCGGGCGACGAGGTCACCCTGGTGCTCGAGGACGGCCTCGCGCTCACCCCCTCCTCGGGCGCGCCGATCGAGGTCTTCGCGGAGTACGACGCATCGGAGCAGGCGCGCGTCGACGTCCTGATGGGCGTGGGGAGCAACGCCTCGCTCACTGGCGGCAGCAGGTCCCCGGCGATTCGCGTCACCACGTTCGACATGACGAACAGCCAGGCCGCCCCTCCCGGCGACGACCCGATCGTGACGATCGGCTGCCAGGACGACCGGTACGGCACCCTTCTGGACCTGAGGGGAGGGTCCGGCGCCCCCGCCCTCGCCATCGCCGGCTACGGCGACGTCGCCCTGACGGGCGGCAGCGTGTACGCCACCTCCGGCGGCGGGGGCGCGGGGGTCTCGTGCCCCGAGGGCGCGACGGTCGCCGCCGGCGAGGTGCGCCAGGGCGCCTTCGTCGTCACCGGCGGTCTCCTCAGCGCCCAGGGCGGCTCCGGCGCGCCGGGCATCGGGTCGGCGCGCGGCGACGTCGCGGTGCGGATCGAGGGCGGCACGGTGAGCGTGAACGGGGGAGCGGGGGCCCCGGCCATCGGCAGCGTCGAGGGCGACGCGACCGTCTCGGTGACGGGCGGCTCCGTGACCCCCGCGAGCGGCTCGGCTCCCGGGGTCCCGGCCATCGGGTCCGTGAGCGGGACGGCCGACCTCTCGGTCTCCGGCGGGACCGTCGACGTCGAGGGCTTCTCCTACGGCGAGCTCGCGCTCGGGAGCGCGGGCGGGACCGCGGACGTGCGCATCTCCGGCGGGACCGTCGCCGTCGGGCTGGCGTCGTGCGGCAGCTCCGCCGAAGTCGGGGAGGACGACGACCCCCCGGCGGTCGTCGAGGTCACCGGAGGCTCCTACACCGGGTTCGCGGCGGGCACCGGGCTCGCGAACGACGGCGTCAAGCGCGACGACATGGCCGTGAACGCGGCGGGGACCGTCGTGTGGCGCACCGTCGTGGAGCTCGAGGGGGCGAAGGTCAGGACGAGCGTCGAGTCCCTGGACGTGCGCGGTGCCGCCCCCGCCTACGGGACCGGCGGCATCCAGACGCGCCCGATGTGGGTCCAGGACGCGTCGCGCCCCGTCGTCGTGGTGTGGATACCCATCAACGCCGAGGTCGTGGGGGCCACGGACGACTACGTGAACTGCTACAGCGGCGAGGTCCACCCCACGCCGAGCGCCTCGGCGGGGCTCAGCTACGGCGCGCTCGAGCGCGTGCCCAACCTCACCATCGACGCCAACTCGGACGCCGGCTACGACGGGTCCGTCTGGGTCACGCGCTTCAGCACCACGATCCAGGTCGAGGAGGAGGTCGTCTCCAACGACGACCGGATGCTGGCCGGCGTCTTCGACGCCCCCGAGGGCGGGAACATGGTCATGGACGCCCAGTACCGCCTGCAGCCGAACGTGGAGGGATGGACCGGGCCGGCCGGCAGGTGGGAGCGCGGCGGCGCCCCCTTCACCCTCTACGCGCAGTGGCGAGACCCCTACTTCACCGTGTCCTTCGACGCGAACGGCGGCACGGGGAGCATGGATCCCCAGGAGATCGACCTCGGGGTGACGACTGCGCTGAGCCCGTGCGCGTACCGGCGCACGGGGCATTCGCTGACGGGGTGGAACACGGAGGCCGACGGCACGGGCACGGCGTACGCCCCCGGGGCCGAGGTGAGCGACCTCGCCGCGGCCGGCGAGACGGTGACGCTCTACGCCCAGTGGGAGCCGGTCACCTACACCCTCCGCTACGACGGCAACGGCGGGGTCACCGGGCACGGCTACACCGAGTACTCGTTCACCCAGACGTACGGCGACCCGATCACCATCGAGCCCAACATCTACTTCAGGCGCGCCGGCTACGAGTTCGTCGACTGGAACACGAAGCCCGACGGGTCGGGCGACTCGTACCGGGGGTGGGACGTCGTCGGCGACCTCTCCGGCACGGCCGGCGACACGGTGACGCTCTACGCGCAGTGGGAGCCGCTCGCCGTGTCCTCCTACGAGATCTCGTTCGAGGCGAACGCGCCGGCGACGGCGAGCACGGAGCCCACGGGCTCGATGGACGCGCAGGCGGACGTCCCCTGCGGCACGACGGCGACCCTGCCGTCCGTCGGCTTCCGGCTGCCCGGATACCGCTTCGCCGGCTGGAACACGGAGCCCGACGGGACGGGCGATGCCTACGCGGACGCCGCCGAGGTGTGCGACCTCGCCGCCCCCGGGGAGTCGGTGACGCTCTACGCCCAGTGGAAGCCGCTGACCTACCACGTGACCTTCGTGCACGGCGAGGGGCAGGGCGCCACGTACACGCAGGCGTTCGCCTTCGACGACGCCGCGGCGCTCGTCTCCAACGTGTTCGTGGGCCCGACGGGCGCCGCCTTCGCGGGCTGGCGCGACGAGGCCACGGGCGCCCTCTACGCCGACTGCGCGCAGGTGGTGAACGCGTGCACCGTGGGCGCGGACGGCTCCCTCGAGGGGCACACGTTCGTGGCGCAGTGGGCCCGCAGCGGCGTCACGGTGGTTCTGGCGCATGACGGCGCGCCTCTGGCGCTCGACGACCCCGGCACCGAGATCGAGCTCGTGCCCGAGGGCGGCGGCGAGCCGCTGGCCGGCTTCGCGGCCGGCACGGCCGAGGGGACCTACGTCCTGGCCGACGTGCCGCCGGGGACCTACGGCCTCGACGTCGGGGCGACGGGGGACGACGGGTCCCTGCTCTACCCGACCTCCGGGCTCTCCGTCACGGTCGAGGCGGGGACGCCCGCGGTGCTGCGTGCCGACTACTTCACCGTCACCGTCGAGGCGGGCGAGCCGGGGGTCGCCCCCTGGCTCGGTGCCGCCGGCGTGACGAGCCGTGTGGTCCTCGCGGGCACCGAGGTGTCCGTCGGCGCGGGCGTCGACGGGGACGGGGGCTACGTCTTCGACGGCTGGACCTGCTGGGGCGCCACGCCCGGCGGCTGGTCCGCCGACGCGGAGGAGCAGGACGTGGTCGTTGAGGGCACGACGATCCTGACGGCCCACGCCCGCTCCGCCGTCTACAGGGTCTCCTTCGACGCCAACGGCGGCGAGGGGACCATGGACGCCCAGGACATGGTGTGCCACGAGCCGCAGCCGCTCTTCGCGAACGCCTTCTCGCTCGAGGGGGCCGTGTTCGCGGGCTGGAACACCGAGGCGGACGGCTCGGGCGACGCTTACGTCGACGGCGAGGTCGTGCGGGACCTCTCCTTCGCGGACGGCGGCACGGTCACGCTGTACGCCCAGTGGCGGCCCGTCGCCTACGAGGTGGCCTTCGACGCCAACGGCGGCGAGGGCGCCATGGCCCCCCAGCAGATGACGTACGGCGAGAGCGCGGCGCTGGCGCCCGGCGCCTTCGCGAGGGCGGGCCACGTCTTCGCGGGCTGGAACACCGAGGCGGACGGTTCGGGCGACGCCTACGCCGACGGTGCTGAGGTGCTCAACCTCTCGGCGGAGGACGGCGCCACGGTGACGCTCTACGCGCAGTGGGATCCCGAGCCCGAACCCGGGCCCGCGCCCGACGAGCCTACGCCCACGCCCGGTCCCGGCGGGGGCGGGGGCGGCTCGGAGGGGCTCCCCCGGACGGGCGACGTCCTTGGGGACCTCGCGCCCGTCGCGGCGGTCCTCGCCGTGCTCGGCGCCGTCCTGGCGATCGTCGCGAAGTGCGTCGCCGCGTCGCGCGCGGAGCGCTCCGACGGCTAGCGGACGCGGCCGGCGGGCGGGCTAGCGGGAGGACTCCTCCCGCTTCCCGTCCGCCGCGATGTTCCTGGCGATGATCTCCTCGTCGTCGCGCCCGGTGACCATGCACCAGACGACGAACGCGACCCTCGTCACGGCGTTCACCATCGGGACGAAGAAGACGAGGAAGAGCGCCTTCATGACGAGCTGGGGCACGACGGAGCCCGGTCCGACGACCAGGGCGAAGGAGACGGAGTCCAGCACGCTCGCGCCGAGGTAGACGCAGGCGACGACTGCGATGACGCGCGCCGGCAGCCACGCCGCGCACATCGCCCTGATCGAGCGCACGGAGCTCAGGATGAGCCCGGCGATGACGGCGAGGCAGGCCGCGCACACGAGGACGCAGGTCAGGACGAACAGCGCGGGGTGCATGTCGAGCCCCTCGCTCGAGAGCCCGCCGATCGCGATGGGGACGCCGAGGGCGGCGCCGAGGACGGCGGAGCCGACGATCACGCAGAGGTCGACGGGTCGCCTGCCGCGGATGACGTCGCGGGCGTACTGGACCTCGTCCTTCGTGGGCGGTCTCACCGAGTCAGCCATGGCGCCTCCTTCTCGTCTCGCTCGTCCCCCACCGTATCCCCGGCGGGCGCGCGCATGGTCATGGGCGCGTAAGGGCTCGCGGGGCTGCTATCCTCGATGGGTAACGCGAATCCCGCGACCGAAGGAGCCTCCGTGAGCCTCGACAAGCGTCCCGACGACATGGTCCGCATCACCACCCCCGAGCTCGCGCGGGCCTTCGTCGACGAGCAGGTCGCCGCCGTGCGCGAGCAGGTCGGCGACGGCAAGGTGCTGCTCGCCCTCTCGGGCGGGGTGGACTCCTCCGTGGTGGCCGCCCTGCTGGTCAAGGCGATCGGCAGGCAGCTCATCTGCGTGCACGTGAACCACGGCCTCATGCGCAAGGGCGAGTCCGAGCAGGTCGTCGACGTGTTTCGTAACCAGATGGACGCCAACCTCGTCTACGTGGACGCGACCGACCGCTTCCTCGACCTGCTGGCCGGCGTCGCCGAGCCCGAGCGCAAGCGCAAGGTCATCGGCGCCGAGTTCATCCGCGTGTTCGAGGAGGAGGCGCGCAAGGTCGCCGGCGAGGTGGGCTTCCTCGCCCAGGGCACCATCTACCCCGACATCCTCGAGTCCGACGGCGTGAAGGCCCACCACAACGTGGGCGGCCTGCCGGAGGACCTCGAGTTCGAGCTCGTCGAGCCGGTGCGCCTGCTGTTCAAGGACGAGGTCCGCGTCGTGGGCCGCGAGCTCGGGCTCCCGGAGTCCATGGTCGAGCGCCAGCCCTTCCCGGGCCCGGGCCTGGGCGTGCGCTGCCTCGGCGCGATCACGCGCGACCGCCTGGAGGCGCTGCGCGAGGCCGACGCGATCCTGCGCGAGGAGTTCGCCGCCGCGGGCCTCGCCGGCAAGGTGTGGCAGTACTTCGTGGTGGTGCCCGACATGCGCGCCACCGGCGTGCGCGACGGCGTGCGCGCCTACGAGTGGCCCGCCGTCATCCGCGCCGTCGACACCGTCGACGCGATGACCGCCACGGTGCCCGAGCTCGACTGGGCGCTGCTCAAGCGCATCACCGACCGCATCCTCGCCGAGGTGCCGGGAATCTGCCGCGTCTCCTACGACCTCACCCCGAAGCCCATCGGCACGATCGAGTGGGAGTAGGGCCGAGGGGAGCCGCATGGACTACATGACGACAGCCGAGGCGGCCCGCCGCTGGGGCGTGACGCAGCGCCTCGTCCAGAGCTACTGCGCCCGGGGACGCGTCGAGGGCGCCGAGAAGTTCGGCGGCTCGTGGCACGTCCCCGCGGACGCCCCCAAGCCGCGCGACCTCCGTCGCGCGCACGCCAGGGAGGCATCGGGCCCCGCCCTGCGTCCCGCCGCGCCGCGGGCCGCCCTCATGCCGCTCATGGCCTCGGCCTTCGCGCCGGGGCATGCTCGGGAGCTCGTGGAGTCCCTCCCCGAGGGCCCGTGCCGTGACGTCGCGCGCGCCGAGTACGCCTACTTCAGCGGCCGCGCCGAGGAGGCCGCGGCGGCCGTCGCGCGCCACCTCGACAGCGAGGACTTCGGGACGCGCCTCTCCGCCTGTCTCATCGACGCGTACGCGAGCCTCCCGCTCGGGAGGATCGACGAGGCCCGCCGCTCGCTCGACGAGGTCTGCGCCACGATCGCCCGCGCCTCCGAGGGGCGGCCCGAGCTGCGCGCGGCGGAGGCCTTCATCGCGCAGACGGCGAGCGTGCTGCTCCATCTCCCCGCGCCCGAGGGCCTGCCCGACGCCCGCGGCGTCCTGCCGCTGCTGCCGCCGGGGCTGCGCTCGTTCGCGCTCTACGTGATGGCGCACGCGGTCTACCTCGAGGGCGACCACGCCCGCAGCCTCGGCGTCGCGGAGGCGGCCCTCGTGGGCATGGAGGAGGTCTATCCCATCCCGGCGATCTACCTGCACCTGGTGGCGGTGATGGACCTCATGGCGCTGCGGCGCCCGGACGAGGCGCGCTCGCACCTGCTCGAGGCCTGGGAGCTCGCCCGCCCCGACGACCTGATCGAGGCCTTCGGCGAGCACCACGGGCTGCTCGGCGGCATGCTCGAGGCCGTGATCAAGCCCGCCTGGCCCGAGGACTTCCGCCGCATCATCGACATCACGTACCGCTTCTCGGCCGGATGGCGCCGCATCCACAACCCGACGGCCGGCGACGACGTGGCCGACAACCTCACGACGACGGAGTTCGCCGCCTCGATGCTGGCCGCGCGCGGGTGGACGAACCAGGAGATCGCCGACCACATGGGCGTGTCGCCCAACACCGTGAAGAGCTACGTCTCCTCCTCGCTGCAGAAGCTCGGCATCTCCCGCCGCCGCGACCTCATGGCCCACATGCTCGCGTGACGGGCTCCGGCCTCCCTACACGAGCAGCATCAGCAGTGGCACCGTCACGAGCGAGCATACCGTCGAGGCGCATATGAGCTTCGAGCCGTACGCCGCGTCGCGCCCGTACGTGCTTGCGAGCAGCGCCGTCGTGGAGGCCGCGGGCATGCCCGCCTCGAGCATGCAGGTCCCGGCGAGCTCGTAGGGCATGCCGGCGGCGTGCACGATCACGAAGGCGACCAGGGGGATGAGCAGCAGGCGCACGGGCAGGTAGGCCACGACGTCGCGCTCGAGCAGGGTGCGCGGGTCCACCTGGGCGGCGATCGCGCCGATCACGATCATCGAGCACGGGGAGACGCAGGCGCCGACCTCGTCGAGGGCGCGGTCGAGGAAGTCCGGAAGCGGGACCCCCGCGAGGCCGCGGACGAGCCCCAGGACGATGGCGACGATGTTGGGGTTCGTCGCGAGCTTGCGCGCGATCTCGGCCGGCGAGGCGTGCTCGCCGGACAGCATCGTGACGCCCGCCGACCACATGAAGACGCGGATCGGGATGAGGTAGGCCGAGGCGTAGAGCAGGCCCGCCTCGCCGAAGGCCTGGCTGGCGAGCGGCAGGCCGGCGAACCCGGCGTTGTCGATCAGCGTCGCGTAGCGGGCCACGTCTCGGCGGTTCGGCTCCATGCGGCGCCAGAGCGCGTTGCCGAGCGCCCACGAGACGAGGCAGATGACGAGCGACACGCCGAGCGCCTGGGCGGCGCTTCCCAGCAGCTCCGGCGTGACGGACTTGAACGACTGGAACACCATGCAGGGCATGAGGATCGTCAGGACGAAGTCGGTGAACTTGCGCTGGTTGTCCTCGGTGACGATGCCGAGAGCGTGGCAGAGGAACCCGCCCGCGAGGTAGATGAGCAGGACCGCCTGCAGGTCGAGCATGTGAAGGAACGCGTCCAAGGCCACCTCCGCTTCGCGGTCGCGCCGCACCCGACGTTCGAGGATAGCCCTGCTGTGTGGAATTGCTGTCCCGCGCGGCGTCCATGATGGGTCACGGGCGGCGCCCCGGTTGGTATCCTTCCCGGGACCCGCACGGAGCAGGAAGGGGAGCCATGGACCGCAGGAAGGCCACGTCACCGCTCGACCTCGGCAGGGGCGCGCTGCGCCGTCTGCTCGCGGCGCTGCTCGCGCTGCTGCTCGTCGCGGTCCCCGTCGCGGGCTGCTCCGACTCCCCGGGCGGCGGGAGCGGCTCCTCCGCGCCCACCGAGGTCGCCGAGTCCTCCTCGTTCGACCTCGCCGAGGTCCCCTCGTACACGGGGAGCCCCTCCGTCGAGATCGACGGCAACGAGCCCGACCTCACCGAGGCGGACGCCGACGCCCCCTCCGAGGCCTACTCCGAGCTCGACGAGCTGGGTCGCTGCGGCGCCACGATGGCCGTGGTGGGCGAGGAGACGATGCCCACGGAGGACCGCGAGAGCATCGGCATGGTCAAGCCCACCGGCTGGCACACCGCCCGCTACGACGGCATCATCGCCGACCGCTACCTCTACAACCGCTGCCACCTCATCGGCTTCCAGCTCACCGGCGAGAACGCGAACGAGCGCAACCTCATCACCGGCACGCGCTACATGAACGTGGAGGGCATGCTCCCCTACGAGGAGGAGGTCGCCGACTACGTCCACGAGACCGGCAACCACGTCATCTACCGCGTCACGCCCGTGTTCGTGGACGACGAGCTCGTCGCCCGCGGGGTGCACATGGAGGCGCTCTCCGTCGAGGACGGCGGCGAGGGCGTGAGCTTCAACGTGTTCTGCTACAACGTCCAGCCCGGCATCTCGATCGACTACGCCACCGGCGAGAGCCGCGAGGAGTCGCGCCCCGCCGTCGCCGACTCGTCCTCGGACGTCGCCACCTACGTGCTCAACACCAACACCCGGCGCTTCCACCTGCCCGACTGCCCCTCGGTCGAGGACACTCGCGAGGAGAACCGGGACGAGTTCACCGGCACCCGCGACGACCTCGTCGCCCAGGGCTACGAGCCCTGCGGCCGCTGCCAGCCGTAGGGGCTCCAGCTGCGCCGCTCTGCCAGCTTGCGCCCGCTTGTGCGGTGGTTTCCTTCTCCCGCTGGCAGGAAAACCCGTTAGGTGCGGTGTCTTTTGCGTTCTTCTGGCCGTTTGGACCCTCGAATCCGCCGCACTTGACGCGTCTTCCTGGCAATCGTTAGGCGACGGCCGTGCACACAACGGTATTTCCTGCCAGCGCCTCGGCTAAAACGTCGCACAAGAGCCCTGTTCCTGGCAGAAGCTAGTCCTCCACGAGGACCAGCTCGCCGGTGGCGACGTCGATGGTGCATCCCGTCACGCGGACGGTGCGCGGGACGAGCGGGTGCTCCCGGATGGCCCGCACGCTGTCGGCGACCTCGCCCTCGAGGCGCTCGAAGCCGGCGAGCCTCCCCATGAGTTCCCGGTCCGTCTCGACCTCCGCGAGCGCCTGCGCGTCTGAGTCCGCCTGGGCGAGCGCCTCCAGCAGGTGCTCGGCGCGCATCCCGCAGGTCCCGCAGTCCGTGTGCCCGACGACGAGGACCTCGCGCACGCCGAGCTCGCCGATCGCCACGAGCAGCGAGCGCATGACCTCGCCGTACGGGTTGATGATCGTGGCCCCCGCCGCCTGGACGATCGCCGCGTCCCCGTCCTCGAGCCCGAGCGCGTCGGGGAGGAGCCTCGTGAGACGGGCGTCCATGCACGAGACGACGGCGAGCCCGAGGGCGGGCCTGCCGCTCGCGGGGCGCGCGGCGTCGCGCGTCGCCTCGACGTAGGTCCGGTTCGTCGCGAGAATCCTTCCGACGACGGGTCCGACCGTTCCGCGCTCCTGCCCCATGGCGCTCCTCCGCTCTCGCGTTCGTCCGTGTCCGTACGGGAGACCAGGCTACCCGACCGAGGCGCGTCTGCGGGCGGGTCCAATGGAGGACAATATAGGCAGAGTCTGATCACCTCAGAAGGAGGCCCCATGCCCGAAGCCACCACCTACCGCTACGAGGACGTGGCCCCGCTCGACGTCCCCGAGCCGGCCCGCGACTGCTCCCTCGAGCCGGTGACGCTCACCGACGAGACGATCGCCGAGCGCAAGCGGGCCGTCCTGGACCGCATGTCCGCCCGCGGGCTCGACGACCTCGTCGTCTACGCCGACCTCGAGCACGGCGGCAACTACGAGTACCTGGTCGGCTTCCTGCCACGCTTCGAGGAGTCCCTGCTCGTCCTCCATGTCGACGGAACGGCCCACCTCGTGCTGGGCAACGAGAACTTCAACAAGGCGGGCAAGGCGCGCATCGAGGTCACGCCCGTGCACATGCCGCACCTCTCGCTGCCCAACCAGCCGATGACGGGGGCCGCACCCGTCCGCGACGTCCTCGCCGAGGCGGGGCTCGCCGCCGGCAGGCGCGTCGGCGTCGCGGGCTGGAAGCTCTTCACCTCGCCCTTCGACGACAACTCTCGGCTCTTCGACGTGCCCGCCTACCTCGTCGAGGCGATCCGCGAGCTGTGCGGTGCGGACCACGTCGCGAACGCCGCGGACGTCTTCCTCGGGCCCGCCGGCGTGCGCCGCACCAACAACCCCAACGAGATCGCGCACTACGAGTTTGCGGCCTCGCTCGCCGGCGACGCGCTCCTCGACGCGATGGACGCCCTCGTCCCCGGCGCGAGCGAGCTCGAGGTGGCGGACCGCCTCTCGCGCTGCGGGCAGCGCGAGAGCGTGATCACCGTGTGCGCGTTCGGTCCGCGCTTCGTCAAGGCGAACGTGTTCCCCACCGCCAAGCGCCTCGTCGCGGGCGAGACGGTGTCGATGAGCGTCGGGTACCGGGGCGGCCTCTCGAGCCAGGCGGGCTACGCGGTCCGCGACGCCTCCGAGCTGCCCGCCTCCGACGCCGACTGGTACGAGGCCATGGCGGCCCCGTACTTCACTTCCGTGCGCGCGTGGCTCGAGAACGCGCGCGTCGGGATGTCCGGCGGCGAGCTGTGGGGCCTCGTCGACGACGTGCTTCCCCGGGAGACCTACGGCTGGACGCTGTGCCCCGGCCACCTCGTTGCCGAGGAGGAGTGGCTGTGCTCTCCGGTCTACGAGGGCTCCGAGGAGCCGCTCGAGCCCGGCATGCTGTTCGAGATCGATATCATCCCGTCCCGCGCGGGGCATGCCGGCGTGAGCTGCGAGAGCACCTGCGCGCTGGCCGACGCGGAGCTGCGGGCCCGCATCGCCGAGGAGGATCCCGCCCTGTGGTCGCGCGTCGAGCGGCGTCGCGCCTACCTCGCCGACGAGCTCGGCATCGCGCTCTCCGATGACGTGCTGCCGATGAGCTGCACCCTCGGGTACCTGCGCCCGTTCCTGCTCTCCCGCAAGGCGATGGGCGTGGTGCCCGCCGCGCGCTAGGCCCGTTCGCGCATAAGAAGAGGCGCCCCTCCCCGGACTCGCGGGGAGGGGCGCCGGGCGTTCGCGGCGTCGCGACGCGCTGGACCGTGGCGCTACTCGTTCAGGGCGGCGTTCACGGCGACGGCGCAGGCGACGGTGCAGCCGACCATGGGGTTGTTGCCCATGCCGATGAGGCCCATCATGTCGACGTGCGCGGGCACCGAGGAGGAGCCGGCGAACTGGGCGTCGGAGTGCATGCGGCCCATGGTGTCGGTCATGCCGTAGGAGGCGGGGCCGGCGGCCATGTTGTCCGGGTGCAGGGTGCGGCCGGTGCCGCCGCCGGAGGCGACGGAGAAGTACTTCTTGCCGGCGAGCACGCGCTCCTTGAAGTACGTGCCGGCGACCGGGTGCTGGAAGCGGGTCGGGTTCGTGGAGTTGCCGGTGATGGAGATGTCCACGTTCTCGTGCCACATGATGGCGACGCCCTCGCGGACGTCGTCCGCGCCGTAGCAGTTGACCTCGGCTCGCGGGCCGTCGGAGTACGGGATCTTCTCGACGACCTTCAGCTCGCTGGTGAAGTAGTCGAACTGGGTCTTCACGTAGGTGAAGCCGTTGATGCGGGCGAT
>CAOJNB010000014.1 GCA_948439405.1 uncultured Coriobacteriaceae bacterium
ATTGTATCAACTGGGGAGTTGGAAGGGCGCCAAGACTCTTGGACTGCCACGGTTGCGAACGTGTGCATTGTATCAACTGGGGAGTTGGAAGGGCGCCAAGACGAGGACGCCATATCAAAGTCCAGCGCGATCTTCGCCGCGTAGTCAATGAAACTCGGCCCCAGGACTATTCGCCCGAATAAAGCTCCCTGTGAAGCTCTGCAACATACTGCTCCTCTATGTGCCTACATGAATCGACGGTGAGCATGTGGCGGACCTCATCGAGCCATCCCATGCGCGCATGGAACCACAGAGCGGAGGCGATGCCTGTGAGACCGGTCGCGACCGTAAAGGGCACGCAAGAGAGCTCGGCTGCGCAGAAGCACGCGCACGTCGAACATGGCACGCCCTCCCAGCTCTTCCGCCGGCGCCGCGCGGGTGTAGACCATCTCATGCCGCGCGGGCCGGCCGCATGTGTGCATCCCTCCCCGTCACCGGCGATGGACCTTGCTGCGGTGCTCCACCTCGATGACGAGGATGACAAGGACCTCGTCCTCTATGTCGCAGACGATCCTGTAGTCCCCGACACGGTCGTGCCAAAGACCGAAGAGGTTGCCCGTCAGCGCCCTCCCCATGCTTCTCGGGTCGCCGAGCCGCGACACCTCCCGCAGCTTCGCCGCTATCCTCCTGGCGACCTGCCCGTGGCCGCCCGCGCGCTCATGGGAGACGGCAGCCTCGCGGCTCGAGCGGACGTTCGGACGCGAGATCTTCGTCCTCTGCACGAGCCTCGGGGTCACGCAGAGGACGAGGGGGAACGCGGAAGGCGACGGCCTCGACGACCATAAGCGCTGCGAGAAGCGCCACGTCGAGTACGACGCATGACGTACCGCTACTCCTACGAGGAGCTCTGACAGCCGAAGGGCCTCCTCGTCACCTTCCGCATGTACCAGCTCGACCTCGCCGAGCCCGCGCCTCCCACCTACCGCGGCTACTGGGACGCCGCCTCCGTCCGCTTCGTGGAAGAGGGTCTCGCGTAACGCCCTGCGTACGAGGAATGTAAGCGGAGCGCCCGTAGCACGCTCGGCCCGTGCGCGCTCGCATACGCTGAGGCCGAGAGCCGAGCTTCCGTGTCGACCGTCCTGCATCCGGCAGGCGCATCGGCGCGGCGGCAGAGCCCGCATCCGCGCAAGGCAAGGGAGGCGCCGTGAACGCCGTCGTCTACTGCTCGCAAACCGGGTCGTCCGAGCGCTACGCGTGCTGGCTCGCCGAGGAGCTCGACTGCGTAGCCGCGCCGCTCGAGCGCATCGACGACGTCGCGGCGAATGCTGACCTCGTCGTGCTCTGCAGCTGGTTTCATGCCGCGTCCCTCAAGGGCGCGAAGCGCTTCCGGGCCTACATGAGGCGCCATCCCGAGAAGCGCTATGCGGTGGCAGCCGTCGGCGCCACGCCGATGCCCTGCGAGGAGTGGCCGGCCTCGGAGCACGAGGCCGCGTTCCGCCGCTCCTTCCCCGCCGACGACTACGCCGACCTGCCCTGGACGTACTGCCTCGGCGGCTTCCATTTCGAGAGGCTCGGTGCGGCGGACAAGATCGCCATGCGCATCTACTTCAAGATGCTCGAGAGCGAGGTGAAGGCCGGGCAGACGCGCTCGCAGGCGGCGCTCGACGGCATGCGCGCCGGCTTCGACGGCTGCGAGCGCACCTACCTCCAGCCGCTGCTCGACGAGCTGGCGTCCCGAGGCTGGCTCGGGAGCGCCTCGTAAGGCGGCCGCCTACGGTCGGCGCAGTCACGCCGCGAGCCCAGTGCCAGGCGAGCGCCACCTGCGCCATGGGCATCCCGTGGCGCGCCGCAACCTCGGCCACGCGCTCCACGATGGGAAGGTCTCGCTCGCGGTCGGCGTCGTACTATTGGCGTCCGGCCCCCTTGCGATACTCGAGTACTCGCCGAACCCGCGATCGAGAAGGTGGTTCCATGACCCGCGCCCTGGCTGAAACCTGTTGCGCCTGCTGCGGCCGCCCCATCCCCGAGGATGGAGGGCGCTTCGCGCTCGCAGACGGGACCCTGTGCACGTCCTGCTATTTCCGGAAGGGCGGGCACATCCCCGAGGCGGACGACCTGGGGCCGCAGCGCTCAATCGAGGAGCTCGATGCGATGGCAGCGTACTTCGACGACGTGCTCGCCGCCACGCCCGTGGGCGACGTCTGCTCGGTCGAGGGCTCGCTCGCCACCTACGCCTCCGCCGTGCGCACGAGGCATGCAGGCGCCATGCGCCCTGTCGACGAGGAGACCGTCGAGCTCGATGCCGTGAGCGAGGGGTTCCGGGACGCCTACGCCGTCTCCCTCGACGTCCCGCGCATCTCGGTGGGCTTCGACGACGCCCTCGGGCTCATGCGCGCCGTCCCTCTCGAGGACCTGTTCTATTCCTCGCAGCTCGTCCCCTACGGCACCATCCTGCGCTTCGACGTCATCGAGGACACGGTCCCCGGCTACTCGCTCGGCCGACCGCGCGACTCCGAGGGTCCGCTGCGCATCTGCACCGCGCTGGAGATCGACGTCACGACCTCGCGGCCGACGGTCCCGCTCTCCACGATCAGGCTCATCGCCGGACCTGTCGCCCATGGCGGCGCCACCTACCTCCGCGCACGGCTCGCAGCGCGCCGCATCGCGGCGAAGCTGCGGCAGATCGTCGCCGCAAACGGCAGGGCGGCGTAAGGTTTCCGTCGAGGCGCCTACCCCTCGAAGGGATCCTCCCCAGCCGCAAGCCGCTCCATGAAGGCGGCGACCGCCTCCTCGTATACCGAGCCGATCCGGTAGTTCGCCACGGCCTTCAGCTCGTCGGTCGCGTTCGCCACGGCCACCGAGTGCGACACGTGGGCGAGCATCTCGATGTCGTTGCCCGCATCGCCGAAGCAGCACACCTCGTCCAGCCCGATGCCCAGGTGCTCGCACATCACGTCGATGGCAGAGCCCTTGTTCCAGCCCTTCGGCGTCATGTTGAGGAAGCCGTCCATCGGCATCGAGAAGTCCAGGCCAGGCACCTCGCGCTTGACGTCCTCGAAGGCCTTGCGCGTGGCCGCCTCGTCCACCCGGCAGAACACGTTCGCCTTCACGACCGGGTAGTCGGGCAGGGCGTCGACGCGGTCGGCGACCTCGGCGTAGGAGGGGAAGCTCGCGAGCAGGCCCTCGAGCGTGCCGCTCACGAGGTGCACCTTGGCGCCCTCGAAGACGATGAGGCCGACGCCCTCGTCCGCGTGGCGCTCGCAGAAGGCTGCCACCTCGGCGAGCTGGTCAGCGGGCACGTGGGCCTCGTACACCATCTCGCCGTCCACGTAGATCTGCATGCCGTTGGTGGCGAGCGCGGTGGCGCACAGCCCCTCGTGGCCCTCGAACACCGGCAGCACGCCGGTGATCGCGCGCCCGGAGGCGGGGCCGACGTGGATGCCCGCGTCGATGCAGGCCTGCATGGCCGCCGCGGTGCGCTCGGAGACGAGCTTCTGCCCGCGCGGCAGGATGGTCCCGTCGATGTCGGTGAGGATCAGCTTGATGTTCGCAGCGCCCATGGCACGCCCCGCTTCCGTCGAGTCCCTGGCCGTCTCTCGCACGGGGACCAGTCTACGCGAAGGCGGGGCGGACCTGGGCCCGCCCCGCCTGGATCGCGCGGTTCCGCGCGCCTCGCCCAGAGGAGGAGCTACTTGTAGGAGTTCTCCAGGATGGCGAGGACGTCGTCGTCGGTGATCTCGCAGGGGTTGGAGTTGATGTTGCCGCCGACGACCTCGTGGTACTTCTTCACGATCGCGGGGAGCTCGTCGCGCTCGATGCCGTAGTCGCTCATCTTCAGGCCGTCGCAGTTGACGTCGGCGATGAGCTTGTCGAGGGCAGCGACGAAGTCCTTGCCGCACTTCGCGTCGTCCATGCCCATGGCCTTGGCCATGGCGACCATCTTGTCCTCGCAGCACTCGCGGGAGGCCAGCAGGTCGAAGTAGGCGTGGGAGATCATGATCAGGCCGGCGCCGTGCGGCAGCTCGTGGAAGGAGCCGATGGCGTGCTCGAGCGTGTGCTCGGAGGTCAGGATCATGTAGTAGGCCGCCATGGTGTTGGCGACGGCCAGGCCGTTGCGGGCCTCCTTGTCGGAGCCGTCGGCGACGGCGCGCGGCAGGTACTTGGCGACGAGCTCGACCGCCTTCATGGCGAAGGCCTCGCTCATGTGGTGGCCGTTGATGTTCACGATGGTCTCGGCCGCGTGGTAGAAGGCGTCCATGCCCTGGTAGGCGGTGAAGGTGGGCGGCACCGTCATCATCAGCTCGCAGTCGACGATCGAGAGGACGGGGTAGTCGCCGGCGAGCGCGGACTTCTCCTGCGTCTCCTCGTTGGTGATCACGGAGTACACGTCGACCTCGGAGCCGGTGCCGGCGGAGGTGGTGATGCAGACGAGGGGCAGGCCCGGCTTGGTGAAGTACTTGCCGCCGGAGGACGCGGTGAAGGAGTAGTCCCAGCACTTGCCGCCGTTGGTGACGAGCTTGGCCATGATCTTGGCCGCGTCCATGGTGGAGCCGCCGCCGAGCGCGATGATGAAGTCGCAGCCGTTGTCGATGGCCATCTGGGCGCCGTCGTCGACGGAGTCCGTGGTCGGGTTGGGCTTGACGCCCTCGTAGAGCACGTGCTCGACGCCGGCGGCGTCAAGCTCGGCCTCGAGCTTGGCGAGATGCCCGTGGCGCTTCATGGAGCCGCCGCCGGAGATGGCGATGAGGGCCTTCTTGCCGGGGAGCTTCTCGTCGTGGAGCTTCTGCAGCGAGCCCGGCCCGAAGAGGACGCGGACGGGGAAATCGAACACGAACTGGTCGACCATGGCGGACTTCCTCTCTGTGTGCGGACGATCATCCAACGGTTCGGTATTGTACCCGCCGCGCGGACGGGTATGCGCGTCGATAGTACAAGATATGACCTTTCCACAGCGGGAGGCCTCCGCGCGCGGTCCGCGCGATGCCGCCCGCCCCATCCCCTAGAATCGGCTCCGAGAGAGTCGGGGCCGCTACGGGCGGCACGGACGAAGGGACACCACCATGCTCGAGGCAGGCATCACCGGCCGCGCGGAGGCCGAGGTCACGCAGGAGGTCACGGCGAAGGCGATGGGCTCCGGCGAGCTCGACGTGCTCGCCACCCCGGCGCTCGCCGCGCTCGTGGAGAAGGCGGCGTGGACGAGCGTCGCGGCAGGGCTCGAGGAGGGCCAGGGCACGGTCGGCACCCGCCTGGAGCTCGACCACCTCGCCCCCACCCCCGTGGGCATGCGCGTCTCCTGCGAGACGCGCCTCGTCGAGGTGGACGGCCGCAGGCTCGTCTTCGAGGCGACGGCGAGCGACGAGCGCGGCGAGGTCGGCCGCGCGCGCCACGAGCGCTTCGTGATCGCGAGCGAGCGCTTCCAGGCGAAGGCGGACGCGAAGCTCGAGGGCTAATCGAACGCAGGGGAGCCTGCGGGGACGGAGGGGCCCATGGACAAGGCGCCGACCATCGGCATCGTCGGCAAGGGTGCGCTGGGGCTGCTGTTCGCGGACATCGCGACGCGCACCCTCGGCAAGGACGCCGTCACCTTCGTGATGGACGAGGCCCGCTACGTGTTCCACAGCCACACGCACTACCGCGTCAACGGCGAGGAGCGAACGTTTCGCACCGTTCCTGCGAACGAGGCCGAACCCGTGGACCTCGCCATCCTCGCCGTGAAGTCGCCGCAGCTCGTCGGCGCCCTGAACGTCCTCGAGCCGCTCGTGGGAGAGGGCACCTGCATCATTTCGGTGCTCAACGGCATCACGAGCGAGGAGCGCGTCGCCGAGCGCTACGGGTGGCACCGCGTCTGCGGGGCGGTGGCCCAGGGCATGGACGCCATGCGCTTCGGCTCGGAGCTCACCTACGCACATCCCGGCGAGATCCGCATCGGCGACCTGGCGCGGAGCCGCGGAGGCGAGGCCGTCGTCGAGCGGGTCGACGAGGTCCTCACGGCCGCGGGCATCCCCCACTCCGTGTGGGACGACATCGAGCTGCGCATGTGGGCGAAGTTCATGCTCAACGTCGGCATCAACCAGACGTGCTGCGTCTACGGCTGCGCCTACGGCGACGTCGTGGGCGTCCCCGGCAGCGTGCAGCGCACGGACCGCGGCGAGCAGTTCCGCACCTTCGTCGCCGCGATGCGCGAGGTCGTCGCCGTCGCCAACGCAGAGGGCGTGGGCCTCACGGAGGCCCACCTCTCCGAGATGGTCGAGCTCGTGCGCGGCCTCGACCCGGACAGCATCCCCTCGATGGCGCAGGACCGCGTCAACGAGACCCCCACGGAGGTGGAGACCTTCGCGGGCGAGCTCTGCCGGCGCGCCGAGCGCCACGGCATCCTCGTGCCCACCAACGAGCACCTGTACCGCAGCGTCTGCGCCATCGAGGCCAGCTGGGACCTGGAGGAGTAGCCGTGGGAGCAACGGAGGGGCGCCCCGTCGTCGGCGTCATCGGGGCCATGGACGTGGAGGTCGAGCTCCTGCGCGAGCGCATGGAGGGGCTGCGCCTGGAGCGTGCGGGGCGCCTCGAGGTCGCCTGCGGCACGCTCGGCGGCGTCGAGTGCCGCGTGATGCGCAGCGGCGTCGGCAAGGTGGCGGCCGCGATGGCGGCCGAGCTGCTCGTGGTCGGCCACGGCGCGACGCGGCTCGTCAACACCGGCGTCGCCGGCGCGATTGACCCCACGCTGCACGTCGGCGACATGGTGGTGTCGACGGACTGCGTCCACCACGACGTCGACGCCGGCGCGATCGGCTACCCGCCCGGCCAGCTCCCCGAGCTCGAGGTGCTCTCCTTCCCCGCCGACGGCGAGCTCGCCTCGCTCGCGGCCGCGGCCTGCGCCGAGGTGGCGCCCGAGGCCCGCTGCGTGCGCGGACGCGTCGCCTCGGGCGACCAGTTCGTCGGCGACGAGGCGACCCACGCGCGCGTGCGCTCCCAGTTCGGCGCCGCCTGCTGCGAGATGGAAGGGGGCCCTATCGCCCAGGTCGCCTGGACGAACGAGGTCCCCTTCGTGGTCGTGCGATGCATCTCGGACGGCGCCGACGACGGCTCGGCCGTGGACTATCCCGCCTTCGAGCGGATGGCGGCGCATCGCTGCGCCGCCATCGTCGAGCGCATGCTCGTCCGTCTCGGGGAGCCCTCCTAGGCGAGCTCGCCGATCAGCCTCGCCATGCGGGCGACCATTTCGTCGACCTGCTCGGCCGTCATCACCAGAGGCGGCAGGAAGCGGATGATCGAGTCGCCGATGTGGTTGAGCACGAGACCGGCGCCGAGCCCCTCCTCGACGAGCTCGTTGGCGATGGGCACGTCGAGCTGGATGGCGCGCATCAGGCCGTGGCCGCGCACCTCGGTCACGTGCGGCAGCGTCGCGAGCGCCTCGGCCATGTGGGCGCCGAGCTCGATGACGTGCTCGCCGACCCCCTCCTCGACGAGCGTCTCCACGCAGGCGCGCCCCGCGGCCGCGGCGAGCGCGTTGCCGCCGAAGGTGGAGCCGTGGTCGCCGGGGACGAGCAGGTCCGCCACCTCGGCGCGGGCGGCGAAGGCGCCCATCGGGAAGCCGCCACCGATGCCCTTGGCCATGCTCACGATGTCGGGGACGATGCCGGCGAGCTGGTAGGAGAAGGGTGCGCCGCAGCGGAAGAAGCCCGTCTGGACCTCGTCGATCACGAGCATGAGGCCCTTCTCGCGGCACAGCTCGGAGACGGCCCGCAGGTACTCCGGGTCGGCGGGCCAGACGCCGCCCTCGCCCTGGACGCACTCGAGCATGACGGCGCACACGGGGCCGCAGCCCTCGTCGGGCTCGGCCACGGCGGCGCGCAGCGCCTCGATGTCGTTGAGCGGCACGCTCATGAAGCCGGCGGGCATGGGCCTGAACGTGGCGTGGAAGCTGTCCTGGCCGGTGGCGGCCAGCGTCGCCAGCGTGCGGCCGTGGAAGCTCTGCTTGGCCGAGACGATGCCCGCCGCGCCGTCGAGGTTGCGCTCGCCCCAGCGGCGGGCCAGCTTGATGGCGCCCTCGTTGGACTCGGCGCCGGAGTTGGTGAAGAACATCCGCCAGGTCTCGCCGGTCGAGCCGGTGACGTGGCCCTCGGCGTCGGTGGTGGTCGCGAGCAGGTCGCTCACCTTGGCGGCGAGCTCGTTGCGGTTCTCGACGTAGTAGTAGTTGCCCACCTGCCAGAGCTTGGCGGCCTGCTCCTGCAGGGCCGAGACGAGCTTCGGGTGGCAGTGCCCGAGGCAGACCACGCCGATGCCGGCGAGGAAGTCGAGGTACTCGTTGCCCTCGCTGTCGGTGAGCACGGCCCCCTTCCCGCCGACGAACTCCACGGGGAGCCTCCCGTAGGTGTGCATGACGTGGGTCTCGTCGGCCGCCTTGACCTCGGCGGGCACCGTGCCCTGGAACTTCTCCTGGATGGCCATCGCTACTCCTCCTCGTCCTGGGTGAACATCGTCCCGACGCCCGCATCGGTGAAGATCTCGATCAGCAGCGAATGCGGGAAGGTTCCGTTGATGATGCGGACGTCGCCCACGCCCGCGTCGAGGGCCTCGGCGACCGAGGCGATCTTGGGGATCATGCCCTCGGTGAGGGTGCCGCCCTCGAGGATCTCGTGCGTCTCGCTGCGGGTGAGCAGCGAGATCAGGCTGTCCTCGTCGCCGTACTCGGCGTACAGGCCGTCCTCGTTGGTGAGGTAGACGAGGGTGTCGGCGCCGAGCGCCTGGGCGATCTTGCTGGCGGCGACGTCGGCGTTCACGTTGTAGAAGCCGTCCGGTCCGCAGCCCACGCTCGCCACGACGGGCACGTAGCCGTCGTCGAGCACCGTCTCGATCAGCTCGCAGTTGACCTGCGTCACCTCGCCGACGTGGCCGAGGCGCTCGTCGAGCTGGCGGCACTCGAGGGTGCGCCCGTCGGCGCCCGAGACGCCCACCGCGTGCTCGCCGTACTCGTTGAGGGCCAGCACGAGCGACTGGTTCACCTGGCCTATCAGCGCCATCTGGACGGCCTCCATCGCCGCGTCGTCGGTGACGCGCAGCCCGTCCCGGAACTCGACCTCGAGGTCGAGGCGGTCGAGCAGGCGGTTGATCGCCTTGCCGCCGCCGTGGACGAGCACGACGCGCACGCCCACGAGCTTGAGCAGCTCGATGTCGGCGATGACCTGGCGGCACAGCTCGGGCGCCTCCATGGCCGCCCCACCGTACTTCACCACGACCGTCTTCCCGTTGATCGCGTGGATCCAGGGCAGCGCCTCCACGAGCACCTCGGCCCTGCGGGCCGCCTCCGAGGCGAGCCTCCCGTGTGAGCTCAGCATCCCGCTCGCCTCCCCTAGGTCCGGTAGTCGCCGTTGATGGTCACGTAGTCGTGCGTGAGGTCGCAGGTCCACACGCGGGCGTGGCAGTCGCCCTGGCCCAGGCTCACGACGATGGGGACCTCGCTGGCCTTGAAGCGCTTGAGCATGTCGTCCTCGTCCATGGGCACCGACAGCCCCTTGCGGCAGGTCGCCACGCCGAGCAGGTCGATGTCGACGGCGTACTGGTCGAAGGGGACCCCGGCCTTGCCGGCGGCCGCCGCGATGCGGCCCCAGTTGGCGTCGTGCCCGAAGATGGCCGTCTTCACGAGCGGCGAGTTGGCGATCGAGCGGGCCACGACGTCGGCGTCCTCCTCGGTCGCCGCCCCGATCACGTCCACGCTCACGAGCTTCGTGGCGCCCTCGCCGTCGGCCGCGATCTGGCGGGCGAGGTCCTCGCAGACGGCGCGCACCGCGGCGGCGACGGCCGGGAAGGCCGGCGAGTCGCAGCCGACCTCGGCGCCGCCGGCGGCGCCGGTCGCCAGCAGGAAGCACGAGTCGTTCGTGGAGGTGTCGGAGTCCACGGTGACCTTGTTGAAGGTCGCGCGCACCGCGGAGAGCAGCGCCTCGTGGGCGGCCTCGGGGGTGAGCGGGGCGTCGGTGGTCACCACGGCGAGCATCGTCGCCATGTTCGGCTGGATCATGCCCGAGCCCTTGGCGAAGCCCCCCACGTGCACCTCGACCGGGGCGCCGCCCTCGCTGGAGGGCACCGCGCCGGCGTAGGCGCTCTGCTTGGAGTGGGTGTCGGTGGTCATCACGGCGCGAGCGGCGTGGTGGGAGTCGTCGGCGCCGCGTCCCAGCTGCGAGACGGCCATCGGCACGCCCGAGCGGAAGAGGCCGGCCTCCATGGGCACGCCGATCACGCCGGTGGAGGCGACGAGCACCTGCTCGGGCTCGCAGCCGAGCTCGGCGGCGACGACCTCCGCGGACTCGAGGGCGACGGCGAGGCCCTGCTCGCCGGTGGCGGCGTTGGCGTTGCCGGAGTTGATCACGACGGCGCGGGCGACGCCGGCGGCCGCGCGGGGCCGCGACACCTGGACGGGGGCGGCGCAGAAGCGGTTCTGCGTGAAGGTGCCCGCGCAGGCGCAGGGCTCGTCGGCGACGACGAGGGCGAGGTCGCGGCGCTCGGGGTTGCGGCGGAAGCCGGCCGAGACGCCGGCGGCGCTGATGCCGGCCGCGGCGCAGACGCCGCCCTCGCAGGGCTCGAAGCCGAAGTCCGAGACGGCCGGCTCGGAGGTCGGCACGACCAGGGGTTCGATGACGGTCATGGGTGTCCCCTTCCGGGATGTGGGTTTGCGCTGGGAGGCGGGACGGCCCGCTAGACGACCGGCGCCACGAAGTCGAGGCCGCAGGTCTCGGGCAGGCCGCACACCAGGTTCGCGCACTGCACGGCCTGGGCGGCGGCGCCCTTGCCGAGGTTGTCGATCGCGCAGGACGCGACGACGACCCTCCTTCGTCGCCCGTCGAGGGCGACGCCCACCTGGGCGCGCGCGGTGCCCGCGACCGAGGAGGTCTTGGGCATCGAGCCGGCGGGCAGCACGGTCACGAGCGGCTCGTCCGCGTAGCGGCCCTCGTAGAGCGCCTGGAGGGACTCGGGCGTGACGTCCTCGCCCACCTCGAGGTAGACGGTGGCGAGCAGCCCGCGGGTGAGCGGCGCGAGGTGCGGGGTGAACACCACGTCCACCGGCGAGCCCGCCGCCCGGGAGAGCGTCTGCTCGATCTCGGGGGTGTGGCGGTGGCTCGCCACGCCGTAGGCCTCCACCGAGCCGTCGGCGGAGCAGTAGTGGGTCCTGGCCGTGGGCGTGCGCCCCGCGCCGGAGACGCCGGAGACGCAGTCGGCCACGACGAGCGAGGAGGCGGCGAGGCCCGCCTCGAGCACGGGCAGCGCCGCGAGGGCGGTCGCGGTGGGGTAGCACCCCGGGGCGGCCACGACGACGGCCTCCCCGGCGGCGCGGCGCGCCGCGAGGGCGGCGAGCCCGTCGCGGGCGGCCTCGGGCAGCCCGTAGACGGCCTCGGCGAGGAGCCCCCGGCTCGTGTGCGGCGTGCCGTACCAGGCCTCGTAGACATCCGCGTCCGCGAGGCGGTAGTCGGCCGAGAGGTCCACGACGCTCACGCCGCGCGCGACGAGGGCGGGCGTGAGGTCGAGCGAGGCGGTGTGGGGCACGGCGAGCAGCGCGACGTCGGCCGCCGCGGCGATCGCATCCGGGTCCGGCTGCGAGAGGACGACGTCGCAGCTGCCCAGCAGCGCCGGGTAGAGCTCGGCGAGCGGGGTGCCCGCCTGCCTGCGGTCGGTCGCCATCGCGAGCTCCATGCGCGGATGGCCCGCGACCAGGCGCACGGCCTCGACGCCCGCATATCCCGTGGCACCGACCACGCACACCCGCACGGCGTCGCTCGCGACCATGCTCTCTCCCCCGTCCCGCCGGCCTGCCGGCGCTCGCCTTCCCGACGTCATAGGTTGTACTCGTATCACTCACTGAAATGAATATTAGTGGTTAGTAATTCATAATTCAGCAATATTTTGGCAAGGATATGAGAACGGCGGGATGCGGAGGCGCGCCCGCGCGGGAGGCGGCGCGGGCATGGGACGACGGTGGGGTCGGGAGTGCGCCCCGCTACGAGGAGGCGTCCGCGCCCTCGGCGCGGTCGCGGCCGGACGCCTCGGCGCGCCAGGCCTCCCAGCCGCGCGGGCTGGGGTGGTAGAAGCAGCCCCGCTCGAGGCCCTCGGGCAGGTAGCGCTGGTCCACCCAGCCGGCCGGGTAGTCGTGCGGGTAGCGGTAGGGGCCGTACTCCTCGGACCCGGGGCGGTGGCGGTCGCGCAGGTGGCTCGGCACCTCGCGGCGCGGGCCGCGGCGCACCTCGGCGAGCGCGGCGTCGATGCCGGCCTCCGCCGCGTTGGACTTCGGGGCGAGCGCGATGTAGGTCGCCGCCTGGGAGAGGTTGATGCGGCACTCGGGGAGGCCGATGACCTCGGTCGCGTAGAAGGCGGCCTGGGCGACGAGGAGGGCCTGCGGGTCCGCGTTGCCCACGTCCTCGGAGGCGCAGATCAGGATGCGGCGCGCGACGAACTTGGGGTCCTCGCCGGCGTCGAGCATCCGCGCGAGCCAGTACAGGACCGCGTCGGGGTCGCTGCCGCGCATCGACTTGATGAAGGCGGAGATCACGTCGTAGTGCATGTCCCCGCCCTTGTCGTAGGCGAGCCCGCGGCGCGGGTTGGCGTCCTCGACGAGGTCGCGCCCGATCACGGCCGGCGAGCCGTCCTCGGGGGCGTCGGTGAGCTGGGCGGCGAGCTCGAGGGTGGTGAGCGCCGAGCGCGCGTCGCCGCCGGCGAGCGCAACGATGGCGTCGAGGGCCCCCTCCCCCAGCACGTAGCGCCCGCCGAATCCCTCCTCGGCCTCGAGGGCGCGCTCCACCACGCGGGCGAGGTCGTCCTCGCCGAGGGCCTGGAGCTCGACGACGCGCGAGCGCGACAGCAGCGCCGAGTTCACCTCGAAGTAGGGGTTCTCGGTGGTCGCGCCCACGAGCACCACGATGCGGTCCTCCACCGCGTGCAGCAGCGCGTCCTGCTGGCTGCGGTTGAAGCGGTGGATCTCGTCGACGAACAGGATCGTGCGCGCCCCCGAGCCCAGCAGCAGCTGCTCGGCGGCGTCGATCTCGCGGCGGAGGTCCTTCACCGTGCCCGTGATCGCGGAGACCTCCACGAAGTGGGCGTGGGTGGTGTGCGCGATGATGCGGGCGAGCGTCGTCTTGCCGGTGCCGGCGGGCCCGTAGAGGATCACGCTCGACAGCGCGTCGTGCTCGATCGCGCGGCGCAGCCACGACCCCTCGCCGACGGCCTGCTCCTGGCCGACGAACTCGTCGAGCGTCGAGGGTCGCACGCGCACGGCGAGCGGCGCGTTCTCCGTGCGCTTCGCGCGCTCGATGGACGTGAACAGGGTCTCCATGGGCTAGCTCCGCCTCGCCTCCCGCGCCCAGCCCTCGTCGACGCCGTCCAGGTAGCCGCGGCCCGCGAACAGGGTGCGGCCGCCGGGGGCGACGAGGTCGCAGAGCGCCATGAAGTAGTCGTCGGTCATCGAGGAGATGAAGTCGCACACGGTGAGGTCCAGGTCGCGCTCCCACTCGTAGCGCCTGCCGTAGTGGGCGAGGTGGCGGCCTATCTCGGCGATGTGGTGCCCGAAGATCGGCGAGCGCTCGTCGCCGCGCTCCAAGTCGAGCAGGAGCCGCTCGTAGACGTGGCGGAACAGCGCGCCGATCTCGGCGGCGCGGCGGCCGTTGATCTCGGTCGCGTCGTAGATCTTCGCGTAGTTCTCGTTCTTCGCGCGGCGCAGCTCCGCGAAGGCCTCCCCGCTCATCTGGATGCGGTCGCGCCCGAAGCTGTGCTCGACGACGTCGACGGAGAACACCGTGAGCGCCCAGGCGTTGTAGGCGCCGCCCAGCCCGTCGTCGAAGTCGCCGGGCGCGACGCTCTTGGCGCGGATGGCGTCCTGGCGGTCCTTGCCCACGTAGGCGATGATGTCGGAGAGGCGGACCACGCAGCCCTCGAGCGTCATCGGCCGCAGGTGCGAGATCACCTCGCCGCCGCGCTCCCAGCACGCCTCGACCACCTCGTCGAAGCCGTCGAAGGAGGACAGCTCGCTCGTCCCGAGCACCTGCTGGGCGAGCTCGCCGTTGTGGCAGAGCACCCCGTCGAGGGTCTGCAGCGCCAGGTTGCGGCCGTACAGGACGTCGAGCACGCGCACGGAGTTCACGTTGTGGCGGAACCTCCGGCCGGTCCGCTCGCGGTAGACGGCGTCGAGCAGGCGCTCGCCGGCGTGCCCGAAGGGCGTGTGGCCGATGTCGTGGCCCAGCGCGATCGCGTCAATCAGGTCGCAGTTGAGCCCGAGCGCCGCGCCGATGTCGTGGGCGATGCGCGCCACGAGCTGCACGTGCAGCCCGCGCCGGGTGATGTCGTCGTTGGCGTGGAAGCTGTAGACCTGGGTCTTGCCGGCCAGCCGGTTGTAGCTCGGCAGGTGCATGACCTTCTCGGAGTCGCGCACGAAGGCGGGGCGCTGCGGGGTGGGCACGTCGCGCGGGCTGTCCTCGCGGCGCAGGGCCGCCTCGTCCGGGCAGGCCAGCTCCGAGCGGCGCCCGCTGCGGCGCAGCTCCTCCACCGCGCGGCTCGTCTCCCGGCTCAGCTCGAAGGGAAGGTCCGGCGCGAGCCGGTTGCGCGAGCGCTCGTCCTCGACCATGCGGCCTCCTCTCGTCCGTCCCGCGCGCAACGCGGCGCGGCTACTCGTCGACCACAAGGCAGCCCATGTGGAAGCGGTTCGTCCACTCCCCGATGGTGGGCTGGTAGCCGCAGCGGGTGTACACGCCGGAGAACCGGCCGCAGAACAGGTACAGGCCCTCCATGTTGTTGGCGGGCGCGAAGTCGGTCGCGTGCGCGCGGCGGTCCGCCTCGCGCGCCTCCATGTCCGTGTAGCCGGCGCCCTCGACGAGCCTGCCGCCGATCGCCATCGGGGTGGCGTACTGCGGCGCGTAGCGCTGCACGATGCCGCCGACGGCGGCCGTCTCGCGCAGGGCCTCGCGCCAGCGCTCCGGCGTCGCCTCGAGGCCCGCGAGCACGCCCATGGAGTTGTACCCGTCGGCCGGCTTCACGATCCAGGCGTCCTTGTCGGCCTCGTAGGGGGCGAGGTCGCTCGCGGGCGAGAGGGGGATCGTCTCGGGGACGTGGGCGCGCACGAAGGCGAGCTCGTCCTCGTCGAGGAAGGCGGCCGCCTCCTCGCTCCACAGGATCGAGAACACCGTCTTGGTGTGGCAGGGCCAGGTGCGGAACGACCCCACGAGGCAGGCGAGGCCCTCGCGGCCCGCGCGCACGAGCGCGTCGGCGCCCGCGCAGGGCTTGTCGGCCATCTCGCCGGTCACGGCGCGGCGCCACACGCAGTCGACGGGGCCGCGCGCGTCGCACAGCCGCTCGCGCCCGTCGACGGCCTCGACGCGCAGGTCGCGGACGTCGGAGAAGCGGGCCTCGCAGCCGAGCTCGGCGAAGCGGCGGCACAGGCTCGCGACCTCTCCGTGGCTCGCCGACTCGTCGTAGTCCGCGAACAGCACGACCGGGCGGTCGGCCGGGTGCCCGTCCTCGCCGGCGTGCTCCCAGCCCCGGTAGCACTCGAGCACGGCCTCGCAGCCGAGGCGCTCCACGTCGAAGGTCGAGACGTTCGGGTGGCGCTCGGCGAAGGCCGCGTAGGTCGGGGTGGAGCGGATGGCGCGGGTGATCTCGACGGTCGCGTTCATGCCGGCCGAGCCGTCGGTGTTGAGCTCGCAGAACTGGAAGTCGCCCGTCTCCTCGTTCAGGAAGACGTCGACGCGCGCGATCGGGATCAGGCACTCGTAGCCGGCGTCGACCCGGCAGAGCTCCTCCATCTCCGGCGCGAGCCCGAACAGGGAGCGGAACGTGGCGTCCTCGAGGAAGCGCCGGGTCACCTTGTCCATGATGCGGCCCATGGTCTCGGCCGCCTCGGCGAGCCGGCCCACCTCGGCGCGGGTGAAGACCTTGGGCGTCAGCGCCCAGGAGACGGGGCCGCCGTGGTAGAGCGCGTCGGACCGCGCGAGCAGCTCGTCGGCCGCGCGCCGGCCCTCGAGGTCGCCCCCCAGCTCCCGGCAGATCTCGTTGAACTCGTCCTCGAGCGCGCGACCGCGCCCGAACGCAACCTCACCCATCGCTCCCCCTCGCCGCGTGCCTGCCTGCCCTGCGCCGGCGGTGCCACACGACCTCGAGCAGGGCCTCCGCCGCCTGGGCGAAGCCGGCCGCCGTGGGATGGGCGTCGTCGGCGAGCGTGGCGGGCGAGGCCTCCAGGAGGCGCGACCCGTCCACGAGGTGCATGGTATCGCGTCCGCGCGCCGCGCGGGCGAGGATGCGGGGCACCTCCGGAAAGCAGCTGCGCGGGTGCGTGGGCCAGGCCCCCTCGTCGTGCGGCAGCGGGGTGACGACGAGCGTCGGGGCCTCGGGCCACGTGCGGGAGACGAGCTCGAGGTAGCGCCCGGCGTCGCGGGCGACCTCGGCGGGAGAGCAGGGCTCGTAGCGGTAGTTCGCCCCGAGCTCGACGACGACCAGGCGTGGGTCGGGCACCGCATCCCCGAGGTCGGCGAGGCTCGCCGGCTGGATCACCTGGCCGCCGATCCCCTGGTTCACGGCCTCGCAGCCCATGCGGTCCGCGACGAGGGCGGGAAGGGTGCGCGCCGGGTCGCCGGCCACGAAGCCCTGGGTGACGGAGTCGCCGAGGAAGAGGGCCCTCCGGCGCGCCGGCACGGGCTCGACGGGCCCGTCGCAGACCACGTCGCGCACCCGGCAGCCCACGAGGCACGGCAGCCACACCCGGACCCGCCGGCGCACGAGCCCCGGCAGCGTGGCCTGGTCCCCGCGCAGGTCGAACTCAACCGCCTCCTCGCCGAGCGCGGGCATGCGGCAGGGCAGGTGGCGCCCGTCGACGTCGGCCGACACCCCGTCGAGCGCGTCGTCGGGCCACCCGTCCACGAGCGAGAGCACGGCCTGCGAGCCCTGCGGGACCGGGTCGCGGCGCAGCTCGAGCACGAGGCGGTCCGCCGTCGTCTCCAGCTCGACCGTGACGCCGGCGGTGCAGGCGGCCATCTGCCGGTAGAGCCCGGGGTGCCAGGCGTCCGACGACGAGAGGGCCCGCAGCTGCGCCTCGGTGACGCGCCAGGGCCGCACCCAGCCGTCCTCGCCGCGCTCGGCGCGCAGGCAGCCGTGCAAGAGGCGCGCCGCGGGACGGCGGACCTCGGCGCTCACGGGAGCCTCCCCTCCGCCGCCTCGCGCACCGGACGCCACGCCTCGAGCAGCTCCGGCAGGCGCCAGCGGGCGTTGGCGGGCGAGGTGGAGGGGAGCCGCGTCGCCGGCATCCCCACCGCGGGCTCCTGGAAGCGGCGGTAGAGCGCGTGCGCGGCCGAGCCGGTGCAGAACACCCGGGCGATCGGGGCGCGCGCGAGCAGGGGCGCGAGGTCGTTGGGGACGGGATCGGCGATCGAGGCGTCCGAGGCGCCCCGGATGCTGCAGCTCGCCAGCACGTCCCACAGGGCGACATGGTGCCTGAGGCACAGGTCGCGCCGCAGTCGGTTGAGCTCGGCCGCGTCCTCGGCGGCAGGCGCGGGCTCGTCCCACAGCCCCGCGAGCACCGCCCAGAAGCGGTTGCGCGGGTTGCCGTAGAAGAAGCCGACCTCCCGGCTCATCGGCGAGGGGAACGAGCCGAGCAGCAGCACGCGCGAGTCGTCGGCGACGACGGGCGGGATGGGGTGGGTCACGACCACGGCAGCGCCCCTCCCAGCCCGAGCAGGGCGGCGAGGCGGCGCGCGGCGAGCCGCAGGTTGCGCTCGGCGCCGGCGAGGGCCTCGGCGGTCGAGCAGACGTCGCCCACGCAGGGCACGACGCAGGAGAGCCCCTCGAGCCCGCGCTCGACGGCCGTCGGGTCCGCCCCGCCCGCCACGGCGACGCAGGGGACGCCCGCCGCCGCGCAGCGGCGCGCCACCCCGCAGACGACCTTGCCCGAGGCCGTCTGGGCGTCGAGGTGGCCCTCGCCGGTGACGCAGAGGTCCGCCCGCGCGAGCGCCGCGTCGAAGCCCACCAGGTCGAGCACGCAGTCGATGCCGGAGGCGAGCTCGGCGCCGAGCAGGGCCGCGAGCCCGAAGGCGAGCCCGCCCGCGGCGCCGGCGCCGGGCACGCGCGAGAGGTCGCGCCCCGTCGCGCGCGCCACGCACGCGGCCCACGAGCCCATCGCCTCGTCGAGCGGCGCGAGCCGGTCGCGGGCGAGCCCCTTCTGCGGCCCGAACACGAAGGTGGCGCCCTCGGGCCCGGTGAGGGGGTTCGAGACGTCGCACATCACGCGCACGCGGCAGTCCGCCAGGCGCGGGTCCAGGCCGGCGAGGTCGAGCGTCCGCACCCGCGTGAGGTCCGCCGCCGTCCCGGCGAGCTCGCGACCGTCCGCGTCCAGCAGGCGGCATCCGAGGGCGCGCGCCATGCCCGCCCCGCCGTCGTTGGTGGCCGACCCGCCGACGCCCACGACGAGCTCGCGGCAGCCGGCCTCGAGGGCGGCGAGGACGAGCTCGCCCACCCCGTACGTGGAGGCCGCCATGGGGTCGCGCCGGTCCTCGGGCACGAGCACGAGGCCGTTGGCCTCGGCGGACTCCACCATCGCGCGCCCGCCGGGAAGCACCCCGAGGCGCGCGTCGCGCGGCTCGCCCAGGGGGCCCGCGACCCGCACGAGACGCGCCGCGACGCCCGCCGCCTCGCAGACCGCGTCGAGCGTCCCCTCCCCGCCGTCGCCGACGGGCAGCCGGACGACCTCCGCGCCCGGCAGGCCGCGGCCCAGCTCCTCGTCGAGGACGCGGGCGACGTCGGCGGACGGGAGGGACCCCTTGAAGGAGTCGGATGCGACGAGGATGCGCATGGGCTCACTCCCCCGGCTTGATCATCTGGTAGAACTGCTCGCCGTCGTCGAGGCGCAGCACCATCACGCGTCCCGAGCCCGGCGCCGAACCCGCGCCGCAGTCGATGGCGAGGCGGTCCGCGACACCTCCGGTCGCCTCGCACGCGCCGAGCGACACCATGCGGAGCAGGCCCCCGTACAGCGCGCCGCGGTCGCAGCGGTCCGCGAGGCGCTCGACGACGAGCGTCGGGGTGTGGCCCGCGACGACCACGGGGCCCTCGCCGCGCCCGTCCACGAGCCCGGTGGGGCGCCCCCAGAACTCCTCGCGGATCCAGAGGAGGTCCTCGTCGGACTGGGCGGCGAGCAGGGCGTCGAGCGGGTCGGCGCCCTCCGGGACCTGCGCCGGCGCGGCGCCCGGGCGGATGCCGGCGTGCACGAGCAGGTAGTCGCGGCCGCGGACCCGGCAGCGTGCGTGCAGCGGCAGCGACGCCACCCAGCCGATCAGCTCGTCGAGCTCCTCCTCGTCGAGCTCGGCGAGCCCCGCCGCCGTCTCCTGCCCGCCGTTGATCGCCCAGTTGTACCAGGCGAGGTCCTCGTCCATCCCCTCGCCGCCGCCCGTGAGGCAGTCGAGCATCATCTGCTCGTGGTTGCCCATGAGCACCGTGGCGCCCTCGATGGAGCGGCAGAGCTTCAGCACGCCGACCGAGTCCGGCCCGCGGTCCACCATGTCGCCGAGGACGTAGATCGGGTCGTCGGAGGCGGGCGAGGCGTCGTCGAGGGCGCGCAGCAGCGGGACGAGGTGCCCGTGCACGTCCGAGAACACGTAGGTCGCCACGCTCGCACCTCCCCGCCGGTCCGCCTCCGCCCGATGGCCTTCTCATGAGCATAGGGGCGGCGGGCCCGCCGGACGGACGGCCGGTCCGCGGACTGCGCCGGACGCCTGGTGGGCGGGACGACGCCTCGAGCGCGCGGGGTGCGAAGCCTACCCGTTCACCTCGAACGTGAAGCTCTCGAACGTGTCATCGGAATTGGGGAGCGCGAAGGTGATGGAGAACGGGTCGTCGAGCGACTCGGGCTCGAAGGGAACCTCGACGTAGCCGCGATGCAGCTCGCGCCCCTCCGTGCCGAGAAGGATGTTTGCGACTGGCATCTGATTCCATTGCTGGGCACCGTCGTAGTCACGAATCTCCCACCCGTAGGACTCATCGACAAAATCGTCGGATCCGTACTCCACCCCGGCGTACCCGACCGAAGGAAACCCTTCAGCTTCAGTAAGGTCAATGCTCACCCTGTCGAGATTCTCAAGCATGAGCTCGAACCATACGAGGATGTTGCCCTTGGCGGCGACGAACGCATTGTCTGCGTCCTGAGCCTCGTCGTACTCCTTTGGACAGAAGTAGTCGTTGTCGATGTTGAAATCGGTACCGACAGCAAGCGAATTGTTCAACACCACGGCCATCTGCGCATCGTTCAGGGTGAGCCGGACGAGCTCGCTCTCGACGGTGTCACCGACCGCGTAGGTCTCCTCGGGCTCCGCTCCGCATCCTGACAGTCCAAGCGCTCCAGCGATACCCAGCGTCGTGGCCCCCAGTACGAACGACCTCCTCGAAACGCAACGATTCCCCTCCATGCGCGACCTCCCGACTCCGTAGCCTTATGCCCAACGAAAAGACCGTAGGAGCCCCCCCCGAATCTGTTGAGCAACATTTCGAGAGGTCGCGAGGAGGCCGGAAGCGCATGTCGTTCGAAGTCCGAGGCGCCGCGGCTAGGCGGAGGCTTCCTCCTCCGCAGGATCGCCCTCGCACACGATCAGCTCGGCGGGGTGGGCCTCGCCGCGCGGCGTGGCTGCCACGATGCGGGCGACCTGCTCCGCCGTCGCCTCGATGCGGTCGCGCCTGAGCGCGTGCTCCCACACGACGAGGACGCGCCAGCCCTCGTCGAGCAGCGCCCGCTGGTCGCGCTCGTCTCGGGCGCGGTTGCGCTCGAACTTGGCCTCCCAGAACTCGCGGTTGCTCTTGGGGAGGGGCAGGTCGCACACCGGACAGTGGTGCCAGAAGCACCCGTTCACGAAGATGGCGAGCTTGCGGCCGGGATAGCAGATGTCCGGACGCCCGGCGGCCTTCTTCCAGTGCAGGCGGTAGCCCGCGCAACCCGCGTCGCGCAGGGCGCGGCGCAGCCGCAGCTCGGGCGTGGTGTCCTTGCTGCGGTTTGCCTGCATCACGTGTCTGATGGCCTCGCTCGTCATGGGGACCATGCTAGCGCGCGGGGCCCCGCCTCGAACGCGGGGGATCCTCCCGGCTCGCGACTTCGTTGTCGCTTCGTAACGCCGTCCGCCGTCGCGAGAGTCCTCGCGTTCCGAATCGACAACGAGACCTATTCAACGATGAAAGCGTCGACAAGCTCCTGGGCATATGGGGCGGGATGGTATTGGAATGTGCCGCATACGGTTATTTCCTGGCCCTGCTCGAGCTCCGCTATGACATCGGTAGGCAGCGCAACGACAAGCCCACCGCCCTCAGCGCTTTCGACGTCGATGCAATCCTCTTGAATCCAGAAGATGTAGCCCGTCAACCAGTAGTCGTCTCCTTCGTACTCGCTTTTCGCCTTCGCCGGGTTGCTTTCTTGCAATTCGGCGAACTCGTCGTAAACGAACTCCTCGGCTGACTCAAAGCGCTCCTGGTTAATCTCCTCCTGCGACTTCGGCTCGGCACAAGCCGTCAGACCCGCAACTCCCGTTGCAACGAGTGCGCCCATCCCGAGTATGAGTTCCCTTCTCGAGATACACAGTCCCTTGCCCATCTCAATCCTCCTCTGTCGCAACCTATTCGTAGCAACGACCTTAGAGCCCCCCCCCCACCGATTCTGTTGTGCAACAGCTGTAAGGGGACGCATTGGTCGCCCGGCTCGCGACTTCGTTGTCGCTTCGTAACGCCGTCCGCCGTCGCGAGAGTCCTCGCGTTCCGAATCGACAACGAAGTTGCGGCGGCGGCCACCCCGCTATGATTGGTGGGCACGGCGGCGCCGCAACGTACGGAGGGACGCATGAGCAAGGCCGACGAGCTGTTCATCAGCATGTGCCGCGACATCCTGGACCACGGCACCACCACCGAGGGCGAGAAGGTGCGCCCGCACTGGCCCGACGGCGAGCCCGCCTACACCATCAAGCGCTTCGGCGTCGTGAACCGCTACGACCTGCGCGAGGAGTTCCCCGCGATCACGCTGCGCCGCACCGCCCTCAAGAGCTGCATGGACGAGGTGCTGTGGATCTACCAGCGTAAGTCCAACAACGTCCACGACCTCAAGCCGCACATCTGGGACGAGTGGGCCAACGGCGACGGCTCGATCGGCAAGGCCTACGGCTACCAGATCGCGCAGGTCACCCACTACGCCGACGGCGACTTCGACCAGATGGACCGCGTGCTGCACGACCTGCGCGAGACGCCGTTCTCCCGCCGCATCATCACGAACATGTACACCTTCGCCGACCTGCCGGAGATGAACCTGTACCCCTGCGCCTACTCGGTCACCTACAACGTCACCGAGGAGCCGGGCAGCGACCGGCTCGTGCTCAACATGCTGCTGATGCAGCGCTCGCAGGACGTGCTCGCCGCAAACAACTGGAACGTGTGCCAGTACGCGATCCTGCTGATGATGGTGGCCCAGTCGGTCGGCATGCGGGCCGGCGAGCTCGTGCACGTGATCGCCGACGCCCACATCTACGACCGCCACGTGCCCGTCGTCCGCGAGCTCATCGGGCGCCCCACCTACCCCGCGCCCAAGGTGTCGCTCAACCCCGAGGTCACGGACTTCTACGCCTTCACCACCGACGACCTCGTCGTCGAGGACTACCAGCACGGCCCGCAGGTCACCGACATCCCCGTCGCCATCTAGGCCCGGGCGAGACGAAGGGAGCCGCCATGAGGTGCGTCGTCGCCGTCTGCAGCGACTGGGGGATCGGCCACGAGGGACGGCTGCTCGTGCGCAACCGGGAGGACATGCGCCGCTTCGTGGCGCTCACCACCGGCAACGTCGTCGTGATGGGCAGGGCGACCTACGAGAGCCTGCCCGGCCGACGCCCCCTCAAGGACCGCCGCAACGTCGTGGTGTCCCGCACCCTCGCCACCCCTCCCGAGGGCTTCGAGCTCGTGCGCGACCTGGAGGAGCTCGACGGCCTGCTTGAGGGCGTCGAGCCGGGACGCGTCTGGTGCATCGGCGGGGCCTCCCTCTACGGGCAGCTCCTGGGCCGCTGCGACGAGTGCCACGTCACCCTGAACGACTGCGTGCGCCCCGCCGACGCCTTCTTCCCCGACCTCGCGGCGGACCCCGCCTGGGAGCTCGCCGAGGACGAGGACCGCGGCGCCACCCCCGAGGGCGTCCCCTTCCGCTTCCAGGTGTGGCGGCGCCGCTAGGCTAGCGCGCCGGGAACAGGCAGGCCTCGATCACGTCGCGCCCGCGCAGGGCGCCGAGCCACTCCGCGGGGATCCCCTCCATGCCGTAGGCGATGCCGGCGAGCGCGCCGGCGACGGCCGCGGTGGTGTCGGTGTCGCTCCCCAGGTTGACGGCGGCGAGGACGCACTCCGCGTAGGAGCCCGTCGTGAGGAGGCACCACAGGGCGGCGTCGAAGGTGTCGAGCACGTAGCCGCCGGAGCGCACCTCGGACACGGGTCGGGCGGTGAGCTCGGCGGCGCCCGGCACGGCCCGCGCCGCCGGGACCCCGTCCGCGAGGTCGCGCGCGATCCGCACCATGCGCACGCAGGCCTCGCACGAGGTGGGGTGCGCGTGCGTGATCGCCGAGACGGCGCGCACCTCGTCGTCGGTGGCGCCCGCCAGGGCGAGCGGGACGCAGCGCATGAGCGAGCCGTTGCCGTTGTCGCGCTCGCCGGACAGGCCGCGGCCCCGCGCGAGGGCGCGGGCCGTGGTGCCGCCCACGTCGAAGGTGCCGTCGACGGTGTAGGCGCCCTCCTCGACCCAGGAGACGAAGCGGCGGCGCATGTCGTCGACGTCGATCCGCCCGCAATCCCGGATGCTGTCGCAGAGCGCGAGCGTCATCGAGGTGTCGTCGCTCCAGGTGCCGGCCGGCTTGCCGTAGGTGCCGTGCCCCACCATCCCCGCGCACTCGAAGGTGCCGCGGTCACGGAACTCGAACGGCACGCCGAGCGCGTCGCCGACCGCCTCGCCGTACACGCAGGCGCGCAGCAGGTCCGTCACAGCGCCTCCTCCGCGTAGGCCACCTCGGCGCCGAAGGGCGCGAGGGCGAGCATCGCCATCTTGAACAGCTGGATGCCGAAGGGGATCCCGATGATCGTGACGCAGAAGGCCACGCCCTCGAGGGCGTAGACGACCGCGGCCCAGGCCCCCACGAGCACGATCCAGATCGCGTTCGCGACGAGCGAGGGCGCGCCTCCCCCGAACACGACCGTCTTGCCGAAGGGCGCGAGGGTGAGCGCGGCCATCTTGAAGGCCTGCCTGCCCAGCGGTATCCCGATGACGGAGACGTAGAACAGCAGCCCCGCCACGGCGAACATGAGCGCCGTGACCCAGCCGCCCGTGAGGATCCAGACGAGGTTCCCGATGGTGCGCACGGAGCGCCCCCTTCCCGAGGTGACGTGTCCCCTACATCGTACCCAGGGGACCGGACGCGATTCCTCTTGCAACGGGCGTCGCGGGACCTCCGCTTGACGCTTCCCGCCTCGCGCGTTATTAGTTTGTATAGCAACCGTTTGCATACGAACCGAACGCGCCGAGGGCGCGGCGGACGACGCGGGGGGACGCATGGGACAGGAGACGCGCGGGGAGGTCGAGCCGCTCAACCGCCAGCTGCTCGTGGCCTTCGCCCTCTCGAACCGCGCCATGCAGGCGCGCACCCGGGAGGCGGGCCTGCTGCCCGGCCAGCCCAAGGTGCTCGAGCACCTCGTGGGCCACGAGGGGTGTCCGCAGGGCGACATCGCCCGGGCCTGCGTGATGGACAAGTCGACCGTCACGAGCGTGCTCTCCCGCATGGAGGGCGCCGGCCTCGTCGAGCGCCGCGCCGATCCCGACGACCGCAGGACGGTCCTCGTGCGGCTCACCGACGAGGGGCGCGCCGCGGCGCGCACGGTGCTCGGATACCGCGCCCAGGTGAACGAGCGGGCGTGGGGCGGCATGCCGGCGGCGGACCGCGTCCGCCTCTCGGAGCTCCTCGACGTCGTGATCCGCAACCTCTCGGACCCCGAGGCCTGCGAGGAGCGCGACGGGGGCGAGGCCTCGTGAGCGAGGGACGGTCGCGGCGCCTGGCGGAGCGCTACCTCTGGTTCGCCCTCGGCGTCGCGGTCAACTCCTTCGGCATCGCCCTCATCACGAAGGCCAACCTCGGCACCTCGCCGATCTCGAGCGTGCCCTACGTGCTCGACCTGGCGACCCCGCTCACCTTCGGCGAGACGACCTTCCTCGCGAACACCCTCTACGTCGCCCTCCAGGCCGCGCTGCTGCGGCGCGACTTCAAGCCCGTCCAGCTCCTCCAGCTCGTGGTGAACCTCGCGTTCAGCGCGCTCATCGACGTGAGCATGGGGCTGCTCTCCTGGCTGGACCCCCAGGGGCTGCCGGCGTGCCTCGCGTCGCTTCTCGCCGGCTGCTGCGCGCTGGGCTTCGGCGTCGCCCTCGAGGTCGCCCCGAACGTCGTGGTGGTGCCCGGCGAGGGCATGGTGCGCGCCATCTCGGCCGTCACCCGCAGGCCGTTCGGCCGCTGCAAGGTCGCCTTCGACGTCTCCCTCGTGGCGCTCGCCTGCGCGACGTCGTTCGCGCTGTTCGGCGGGCTCGAGGGGCTCGGCGCGGGCACCGTCGTCTCAGCGCTGCTCGTCGGGCGCGTGTGCGGGCTGTGCAACCGGAGGCTGCCCCTGCTCGCGCGCGTCGCCGCCCTCTCGCGCGACCCCTCGGGAGCCCCCGACGAGATGGTGTGAGGGTAGAATCGGGGGGCACACCACCCGGAGAGGAGTTACGCACATGGCACAGCTCACCGACGAGGAGCGCGAGCGCATCCAGCAGGAGATGGCCGAGGGAGCCCAGCAGCAGGAGGGCCCCCAGATGTTCGAGACGAGCGACCTCGCGGAGATCCACCGCGTGATCGGCGTGGTCTCGGGCAAGGGCGGCGTCGGCAAGTCGATGGTGAGCGGCATGCTCGCCGTCGAGCTCGCGCGCGCCGGCCACAGCGTGGGCATCCTCGACGCCGACGTGACGGGGCCCTCGATCCCCAAGATGTTCGGCCTGTCGAACACCCTGCTCTCCGCCCTCGACGACAACATCGTGCCCGCCACCACCGCGGGCGGCATCAAGGTCGTCTCCACCAACCTGATGCTGCGCCACGAGGACGACCCCGTCGTCTGGCGCGGCCCCGTGATCGCCGGCGCCATCCAGCAGTTCTGGGGCCAGACGGCCTGGGGCAACCTGGACTACCTGATCTGCGACATGCCTCCCGGGACGAGCGACGTCGCCCTCACCATCTTCCAGTCCATCCCCGTCGAGGGCCTCGTTGTCGTCACGAGCCCGCAGGACCTCGTCCAGGTCGTCGTGGGCAAGGCGCTCAACATGGCGGCGATGATGGAGGTGCCGGTCCTGGGCCTCGTGGAGAACATGAGCTACGCCACCTGCCCGGACTGCGGCAGGAGGATCGAGGTCTTCGGCCCGAGCCACATCGAGGAGACGGCCGCCCACTTCCACCTGCCCGTGCTCGGCAGGCTACCGATCGACCCGGCGCTCGCCGCCGCGGCGGACTCCGGCCGCATCGAGCAGGACCTGCCCCAGGGCATGCTCCCCGATGCCGTGAGCCTCGCCGAGTCGCTCCCCGACATGCTCGCCGAGCGCATGCGCGAGGCCGTCGAGGGCGAGGGCTAGCCTCCGTGACCGCCTCCGGCCGAGGCGCGCGCCGGCACCCCGGACGCAGGCCCCAGGGGTCGCGTGCGCGCGAGCGCGAGCGGCTCCTCGAGGCGTGCCGCGCCGCCGAGCCGCCCTCGGCCTGCGACGTCTGCGTCGTGGGAGGGGGCGCCGCGGGCCTCGTGGCATGCGTCGCCGCGGCCGAGGCGGGCGCCTCCGTCACCTGCCTCGAGGCCGCGCCCGAGGCGGGGCGGACGATCCTCGCGACCGGCAACGGCCGGTGCAACCTCGCGAACCGCGACCTCTCCCCGCGCCACTACACCCACCCGGACCTCGTCTCCCGCGTGATGGGTGCGGACGCGACGGAGCGGGTCCTGCGCCTCTTCTCCGAGTGCGGGCTCGCCTGCGTCGAGGAGGAGGGTCGCCTCTACCCGCGCAGCCTCCAGGCCGCGTCCGTGCGCGACGTGCTGCTCGCCCGCGCGCGGCGCTCCGGAGCGCTGCTCGCCTGCGCGCGGCGGGCCCTCTCCGCCGCGCGGGTCGGCGACGCCTGGCGCGTCTCCTTCCGGGCGGAGTGGGAGGGAGGGGGCGAGCGGAGCCTCTCCTGCCGCTCCCTCGTCGTGGCGACCGGCGGCGTGCACCGCCTGCCGTTCGAGGCGGAGGCCGGCGGCCGCCGCCTGCCGCTCGTCGGCCCCGAGCCCGTGCTTTGCCCCCTGACGTGCGAGGCGGACCCCTCCTGCGAGCCGCGGCGCGCCCCCTACCTGCTCGCGCGCCTCGACGGGCGCCGGGCGCGCTGCGAGGCGACGCTGCTGCGCGCGGGCGAGCCCGTCGCCCGGGAGGCGGGCGAGGTCCTGTTCCGCCCGTGGGGGATCTCCGGGATCGCGTCCCTCGACCTCTCGCGCCACGCGGCCGCGGGCGACCTCGTCTCGCTCGACCTCGTGCCCGAGCTTCGCGAGGACGAGGTGGCGCGGCGGCTCGGGGCCCTCGGCGCGGACCGACGGGACCTCGAGGCGGCCCTCGCCGGGCTGCTCGACCCCGAGGTCGCGCGGGCCCTGCTCGAGGTCGCGGCGGAGCCGGGACGGCTCGCCGCGCTGGCGAAGGGCCTCGCGCTGCGCGTGGTCGGCCTCGCAGCCCCGGAGCGCGCGCAGGTGATGCGCGGGGGCGTCGAGGTCGGCGCGCTCGACGCCGACACGCTCGAGGTCCGCGGGATGCCGCGCCTCCACGCCTGCGGCGAGGCCGTCGACGTCGACGGGGCCTGCGGCGGCTACAACCTCTCCTGGGCCTGGCTGAGCGGCCTGCGCGCGGGCGCCGCGGCGGCGCGGGGCGCCGGCTAGGGACCGGCGGACGGGACGGCCGGGCGCCGGCTGGCCCCCACGTCGCTCGAAGCCGGAGCCCCCGCGGTGCCACGAGCCCGGCGCCCCCATGGTGTCCCCTTCGATCCCTTGCATGCGACCTGCGGTTTCGTGAGCCGATTTTGTTCGAGCGCATAAGTTCGTGGCACCTCGGCTGCCGTTCGAATCGTTCGGCGAGCGGACCCCGCTTGTGCGTACGCACGGATTCGGCCTGCAAAAGCCCAGGTGGCGTGCAAGGGGCGCAAACGAGAACCCCTCCCCACTCCCCTCGGCTCCCCTCGGCCCTCCCCAGCCTTCCCGCCCCTCCCTCGTCCGCCGCGGTCGCGCGAGCCCGCCGCACCCGCCGCGCTCGCTATCATCAGTGGGTGCGCCCGGACCCGGGCGCGCACGGATCCCGCCCGCGGCAGGTCCCCGCGGACGGCTCGGAAGCCGGAGCACCGCGATGATCGACGTCTCCAACGTCCGCATACCGCTCTCTCGCTGGGGGCGCGACGAGCGCTCCCGCGAGCGCGCGCTGCGCCGCGCCGCGGCCCGCGCCTGCCGCGTCGCCGCAGGCGACGTCTCCCGCGCGGAGCTGCGCCGGCGCTCCGTCGACGCGCGCCACCCGGACCGCATCGCCCTCGTCTGCACCGTGCGCGTCGAGCTCGCGGGCGGCGGGGAGGCGGAGCGCCGGGTCCTCGCCGACGGGCGCGTCCGCAACGCGCGCGCGGCGCGCGAGAGCCCCTACGCGCTCCCGGCCCGCCTCGCCGCGCCCCTCGAGGACCGTCCCGTCGTCGTCGGGGCGGGCAGCGCGGGGCTGTTCTGCGCCCTCGCGCTCGCGCACGCCGGCCTCGCGCCCCTGCTCGTCGAGCGGGGCGACGACTGCGCGCGGCGCACGGACGCGGTCCGCGCCTTCGCGGGCGGCGGGGCGCTCGACCCGGAGAGCAACGTCCAGTTCGGCCTCGGCGGGGCCGGCACCTTCTCCGACGGGAAGCTCGCGACCGGCACCAAGGCCCCCTCGCACCGCCTCGTGCTGGAGACCTTCGTCGCGGGCGGGGCGTCCCCCGACATCCTCGTCGACTCCCACCCCCACGTGGGCAGCGACGTCCTGCCCCGCGTCGTCGAGCACGTCCGCGGCGAGGTCGAGCGCCTCGGCGGCGAGGTGCGCTGCCGCTGCCGCATGACGGACCTCGTCGTCTCGGGCGGCCGCGTCCGCGGCGTCCGCCTCCTCTCCCGCGACCCCGCGGGCGGCCTCGAGCGCGAGGAGCTCGTGCCGACGAGCCGCGTGGTGGTCGCCTGCGGGCACTCGGCCCGCGACGTCTTCGAGCTCCTCCGCGACCGCGGCGTCGCGCTGCGGCGCAAGCCCTTCGCGATGGGCGTGCGCATCGAGCATGCGCAGCGGGCGGTCGACGAGGCGCTCTACGGCCCGTCGGCGGGCGACCCCACATTGGGGCCCGCCCCCTACAAGCTCTCCTGCCACCTGCCGGGAGGCAGGGGCGTCTTCACCTTCTGCATGTGCCCGGGCGGCACCGTGGTCGCCGCGGCGAGCGAGGCGGGCGGCGTCGTCACCAACGGCATGAGCGAGGCGGCGCGCGACGGCGCCAACGCGAACGCCGGGCTGCTCGTCGGCGTCGACCCCGCCGACCTCGCCGGCGACGACGTCCTCGCCGGCGTCGCCCTGCAGCGCTCCTGCGAGCGGGCGGCCTTCGCGGCGGGCGGCGGCGACTACCGCGCCCCGGCCCAGCTCGTCGGGGACTTCCTGCGGCAGGCCCCCTCGAGCGCGGCGGGGTCGGTCGCGCCCACCTACCCCCGCGGCGTCGCCTTCGGCGCGCTCGACGGCCTGCTGCCGGACTTCGTGGTCGGCTCGCTGCGCGAGGCGATCCCGCGGCTCGGGCGGCGCCTGGCCGGCTTCGACGCGCCGGACGCCGTGCTCACGGGCGTCGAGACCCGCTCGAGCGCGCCGGTGCGCGTCGAGCGCGGGGACGACCTGCAGTCCGTCACCTGCCGCGGCCTCTGGCCGGTCGGCGAGGGGGCGGGCTACGCGGGCGGCATCATGAGCGCGGCCGCGGACGGCCTCCGCGCGGCGGAGGCGCTCGTCGCCGACGCCGCCGCCGAGCTCGAGACCCGGGGTGGCACCCGCCCCTAGTGCCTGCGGGGGCGGTAGCGCCTTCGCGTCGCGTGGGCCGAGCCCTTGCGCGCGCCCTGCTTGAGGCGGCGCATCACCTCGTCCTCCGTGGTGCCCTCCACGTGCGCCTTGAGCTCGACGAGCTGGTCGCGCAGGAAGGCGGCGCGCTCGAAGTCCATCGCCTCGGAGGCGGCGGCCATGTCCTCCTCGAGGCTCGCGATGATGCGCAGGACCTCCTCCTTCGGCAGCACCGCGAGCTCGGCCGCGAGGGCCTCGGCGGCCGACGTCCCCTCGGCCCCCTCCGCGCCGGCGGGCGTGAAGAACTCGCCGTGGCCCAGCTCGTCGCCCTTCGAGCGGCTGCGCTTGTCCACGTTCGAGGCGGCCTCCTCGATGAAGCTCGAGATGTCGGAGATGGCCTTGCGCACCGTCTGCGGCTCGATGCCGTGCTCCTCGTTGTAGGCCTCCTGGATCGCGCGGCGCCGGCGCGTCTCGTCGATCGCGACGCGCATGGAGTCCGTCACGTTGTCGGCGTACATGATGACCTCGCCGGAGACGTTGCGCGCGGCGCGCCCCATCGTCTGGATCAGCGAGCGGCGGTTGCGCAGGAAGCCCTCCTGGTCCGCGTCGAGGATGGCGACGAGCGACACCTCCGGGATGTCGAGGCCCTCGCGCAGCAGGTTGATGCCCACCAGCACGTCGATCTTTCCCTGGCGCAGGTCGCGGATGATGCCCACGCGCTCGAGGGTGCCGGTGTCGGCGTGCATGTAGTTCACCTTCATGCCGGCGTCGAGCAGGTGGTCCGTGAGGTCCTCGGCCATGCGCTTGGTGAGCGTGGTCACCAGCACGCGCTCGCCCCTGGACGTCCGCGCGCGGATCTCCTCCTCGAGGTCGTCGATCTGGCCGCGCACCGGGCGGACGTCGATCTTCGGGTCCAGCAGTCCCGTCGGGCGGATGAGCTGCTCGACGTGGTTCTGCGACACCGACTCCTCGTAGTCGCCCGGCGTGGCGGAGACGTAGATGAACTGCGGGATCCTCGACTCGAACTCGTCGAAGCGCAGCGGGCGGTTGTCGAGGGCGGAGGGCAGGCGGAAGCCGTGCTCCACCAGGGTCACCTTGCGCGAGCGGTCGCCCTCGTGCATGCCGCGGATCTGGGGCACGGTGACGTGGCTCTCGTCGATGATGCACACCATGTCGCGCGGGAAGTAGTCGATCAGCGTGTAGGGCGGCTCGCCCGGCGCGCGCCCGTCCAGGTGGCGCGAGTAGTTCTCGATGCCGTTGCAGTAGCCCATGTTCTCGAGCATCTCGAGGTCGTAGCCGGTGCGCTGCGCGAGGCGCTGGGCCTCGAGCAGGCGGTCGTCGGCGCGCAGCTCCCTGACGCGGCCCTCGAGCTCCTCGGCGATGGTGTCGAGGGCGTGCTTGACCTTGGGGCGCTCGGTGACGTAGTGAGACGCCGGCCAGATCGGGATCGCGTCGAACTCGCGCACGATCTCGCCGGTCACCTTGTCCACCTCGGCGATGAGCTCGACCTCGTCGCCGAAGAAGCTCACGCGCAGCGGGTTCTCGGCGTAGGGCGGGAACACGTCCACCGTGTCGCCGCGCACGCGGAAGGTGCCGCGAGCGAGGTCCACGTCGTTGCGGTCGTACTGGATGTCGATGAGGTCGCGGATGAGGTCGTCGCGCTCGAGCGGGACCTCCTTGTCCACGTTGGGGGCGAGCCCCGCGTAGTCCTCCGGGCTGCCGATGCCGTAGATGCAGCTCACCGAGGCCACCACGATCACGTCGCGCCGCGACAGCAGGCTCGAGGTCGCCTGGTGGCGCAGCTTCTCGACCTCCTCGTTGATCGAGGCGTCCTTCTCGATGTAGGTGTCGGACTGCGGCACGTAGGCCTCGGGCTGGTAGTAGTCGTAGTAGGAGACGAAGTAGACGACGGCGTTGTTGGGGAACAGCTCGCGCATCTCGCTCGCAACCTGGGCGGCGAGCGTCTTGTTGGGCTCCATGATGAGCGTGGGCCTGCCCAGGGCCTCGATGGTCTTGGCCATGGTGAAGGTCTTGCCCGAGCCCGTCACGCCCATGAGGGTCTGGTAGCGCAGGCCGTCCTCGACGCCCCTCACCAGGCTCGCGATGGCCTGGGGCTGGTCGCCCGCGGGCTCGAAGGGCGACACCACCTCGAAGCGCACGTCGCCCGACTCCACGCCGAAGCGGCGCAGCTCGCCGCCGACGCCCTGCTTGGGACCCTGGTAGGCGGCGGCCCCCTCGCCGGGGGTGCCGGTGAGCCAGCGCGCGTCCCCGGCCATGCTAGCCCCTCCCGTCGCGCCCCGCGCCGACCACGTACGCCCGGCAGAGGGCGTCGGTGCGCGCGAGGGCGTCCGCGTGGCAGCGCTCGCGCCCGTGCGTGCTCGTGCACGCCGGCCCGAAGGCCGCCGCGGCGACGTTCGCCCCGAGGATCTGGGCGGCCATGGCGTCGGTGGAGTAGTCGAGCGGGACCTGCACGTTCCACGCGCCCTCGTCGAACAGCCCGCCCGCCACGCGGACGAGCAGGTTCGTGAGGTCCCAGTCGTAGGGACCGTGGGCGTCGCCCGCGATGATCCCGACTTGGTGCTCGTCGGAGCCGTAGCCCTCCCCCACGAGCGTGATGTCGAGGGCGACGTACTCGGAGACGCCGTCGGGCACGTAGGCGCCTCCGTGGCACACCTCCTCGTAGACCGGGAAGGCGAACAGGGTGTCGAAGGCGGGGCGGACCCCCTCCTCCGCGAGCCAGCGCAGCACGTCGAGGGCGACCGCGACGGCCCCCTTGTCGTCGACGAAGCGCGAGAGCACGTAGCCGTTGGGCAGCGCCTCGAACTCGGGCGCGAGCGCGACGAGCGCCCCCTCCCCCACGCCGAGGGCGCGGGCGTCGGCCGCCGAGGAGACGTCCGCGGCGAGCGAGACGCGCATCGTGTCGTCCGTGCGCGGTGCGGTCGAGCTCTGCTCTGAGGCGTGGACCGAGTGGTGCTCGCAGCGGACCTGGCCGACGACGACCGAGCCGTCGCGGCAGAGCACGCGGCACGTCGCGCCCTCGGAGCCCTGGTAGCTGATGCCGCCCACGCGGCGCACGCGCAGCTCGCCGTCCTCGAGCACGGCCGACACGACGAGCCCCACGGTGTCCAGGTGCGCGCCGACGCACACGCAGCGCGAGCGGTCCCTGCCGGGGACGCGCACGTAGAGCGTGTGCTTGTTGTCGACCTCCGTCGCGTACCCCCACTCCGCGAGGCGCCCCTCGAGGTAGGGCAGGACGGCCGCGTGGTAGCCGACGGGGCTGTCGAGCGCCACGAGCCTCCCGAGCTCGTCCACGAGCCAGCCGGCGTCGACGTCCGCAACCGAGACCGTCTCAGGCGTCCTGCTCATCTTCGCTCCCCTCCGGGGGCCACGAGAAGCCGCGGCGGGCGCGGCGGCCGTACCAGCGGTCCACCTCGCCGATGAGCTCCTCGTAGGTCCCCACGTTCTCGATGACGGTGTCGGCGTGCTCGACGAGGAAGGCCTCCGCCGGCTGCGCCGCCATGCGGCGGTCGACGTCGGCGGGCTCCATGCCGCGCTCGACGGCCCTCTCCCGGCGCAGCGCGGCCGGGCACGTGACGGCGACGACCTCGTCCGCGAGCGGCACGAGGTCGAGGGCCTTGTCGAGCAGCGGCACCTCCACGACGCACAGGCGCGGCGGATGCCCCAGGCCGGCGAGCATGCCCAGGCGGGCAGCCAGGGCCTCCTTGATCGCCGGGTGCTCGATGCGCTCGAGGGCGCGCGTCGCAGCGGGCGAGGCGAAGGCGCGGCGCGCGAGCTCGGCGCGGCGCAGCTCTCCCGTGGCCGGGTCGAGCACGTCGTCGCCGTACTCCTCGGCGAGGCGGGCGAGCACCGGCGAGCCGGGCGCGCACACCTCGCGCGAGAGCGCGTCCAGGTCCACGAGGGCGGCGCCGAGCCGGCGCAGCCTCCGCGACACCGTGGACTTGCCCGACGCGATCCCCCCGGCGACGAACGTGACGTACATGGGCGCTCCCCTCTTCCCGCGGGCCCGCACGGACCCCACTCTAGCAGCCCCGCGGGACAGGAAAGCGGGGGCCGCGCGATGCGGCCCCCGCTCGGGGTTCGTGCTGTCGGCGCGAGGCGCTACTCCTCCTCGGAGGCCTCCTCGTCGGCCTCGGCCTCGGCCTCCTCGACGGCCAGCGGCTTGACCTCGACCTCGATGCCGAGGATGTCGGCGGCGGCCTTCATGGACAGGGAGATGCGGCGACGGTCGACGTCGATCTCCATGACCTTGACCTGGACCTTGTCGCCCACGTTGCACACCTGGCTGGGCTCGTCGACGTGGCTCTTGGCCATCTCGGAGATGTGCACCAGGCCCTCGATGCCCTCGCCGAGGTCCACGAAGGCGCCGAAGCTCACGAGCTTGGTGACGGTGCCCTCGACGATGGCGCCCAGCGGGTACTTCTTGATGAGCTGGCGCCAGGGGTCCTCGGTGGTCTGCTTGAGGCCCAGCGAGATGCGCTCGCGGTTGAGGTCGACGTCGAGCACCTCGACCTCGATCTCCTGGTTCGGCTTGACGACCTCGGACGGGTGGTTGACGTGGTTCCAGGACAGCTCGGAGATGTGCACCAGGCCGTCGATGCCGCCGAGGTCCACGAAGACGCCGAAGTCCACGATGGAGGAGACGGTGCCCTTGAGGCGCATGCCCGGCTTGAGCTTGGAGAGGATCTCCTGGCGCTCGGCCTTGCGGGCCTCCTCGAGCACGACGCGGCGGGAGAGGACGACGTTGTTGCGGTTGCGGTCCATCTCGATGACGCGGGCCTCGATGCGGGTGCCCATGTAGGCGGTGAGGTCCTTGACGCGACGGAGGTCGACGAGGGAGGCGGGCAGGAAGCCGCGCAGGCCGATGTCGAGGATCAGGCCGCCCTTGACGACCTCGATGACCTCGCCCTCGACGGTCTCGCCGGACTGGAACTTGGCCTCGACGGCGTTCCAGGCGCGCTCGTACTCTGCGCGCTTCTTGGACAGGACGAGGCGACCCTCCTTGTCCTCCTTCTGGAGAACGAGGGCCTCGATCTCGTCGCCCAGGGCGACGACGTCGGCCGGGTTGACGTCCTTGCGGATGGAAAGCTCGCGGGACGGGATAACGCCCTCGGACTTGTAGCTGATGTCAAGCAGGACCTCGTCGCGCTCGACCTTGACGACGGTACCGGTCACAAGGTCGCCCTCATTGAAGTCGGTGACGGTGCCGTCAATGAGGCTGTTCATCTCCTCGTCGGAAATGTCATCCATGGCGAAGATGGACGAGTTCTGAATCTCACTCAAAGGTGGACCCCTTTCGAACAACGGGGCCCCGGTCGTCATGGTCGCTGCCTGCAGTGCCGTGTGGCGTCTACTCGGAAACTTGCATGCTCTCGGGGGCCGACAGATACGTTTGTGCGGACCCTATGCCCACACGCGTTCTAGGTTAACGTTATGGGTACGCTCTTTTCAAGGTTCGCTTTTGTGTTTTTTGTCCTTCTTCGCAGGTACTTCGCATGTTGGGAAAGGTGGCCCGCACGTGATTCGCGCCGTTCTCTTTGATTTGGACGACACCCTCCTGAGCCTCAACCTCACCGCGTTTCTCGCCCGGTACGTAAACGGGGCGTCAGGGCTGCTGTGCCGGGCAAGCGGCAAGGTGCGCGTGAACATCATGGCCGCCTACGCCCGGGCCTGGCTTGCCGTGGAGGCGGAGACACGCCGAGACAGGCTCACCAACGAGCAACTCATCAACAAGATCGTCTTCGAGCAGACGGGAATTCCCCTGGACGACCCGGCCATCGCGGACATGATCTGCTGCTACGAGCGCACCGTGGTGCCGCGCATGGGTGGCGGCATCGTGCGCGCCCAGCCCATGCCCGGGGCGCGCGAGGCCGTCGACTGCGTCCATGACCTGGGGCTTGTCTGCGCGCTGGCAACCAACCCGGTGGTCTCGCACGCCTGCGACGTCGCACGCCTGCACTGGGCGGGCTTTGACGAGGGCGACTTTGCCCTCATCTCCTGCGCCGAGAACAGCACGCGATCCAAGCCATGGGCCGGCTACTACGAGGAGTTCTGCGGCAAGCTCGGCGTGGCTCCCGACGAGTGTCTCATGGTTGGAAACGACGCCCGGCGCGACTTTGCCCACCCCGAGTGCGGCCTGCGCACCATCTACGTGGGCCACGCCCGCCCCAAGCGCGCCATCTGGAGCGGCCGCATGTCCGACCTCACGCCGGCCCTCCCCCGCCTCATCGCCACTAGTTAACGGGTTAACGCCACTGTCAGGCCCGGCGGAAGGAGACGAGGCGGTAGCCGGCCTGCTCGACGACCTGGCGGCAGGCCCGTTCGGTGAGGGGCGCCTTGGAGCGCACGTGGGCGTGGCCACCGGCAAGCTCGACGGTGGCCCAGGCGCCGTCGAGGGAGTCCAGGGCGTTTGTCACCGCGGCCACGCAGTGCTCGCAGGACATGCCACCTATGCCGAGCTCGGCCGCGTAGGGGTAGTGGGACTCGTCCTTGTCGGCAACCTCGACGGCAGGGAAGCTGCGCCCGCCGGAGGCCGCGCCCTTCTTGGCGCCGCTGCAGCAGTCGCGCGTTCCCTTGGTGGTGCCCACCAGGCGCACGACCGCCACGACGACGATGACGGCAACGACCGCGATGATGGCAATGTCTGCTGGACCCATGGGCTTCTCCCCTAGTAGTTAGCCTCGGCTTACTGCAAGCAGTATACCCCCTAGGGGTTTACGCGTGGCAACCTGTCCCCATTTTGCGCAAAAACGAACACGTCCCCAATTTGAGAGGCGGGCGGCGAGAAGAACGCGCTTCTCGCCGCCCGCAGGGGGTCGTGCTATGGACTATGGGGCCGTGGGGCTACACCCAGAAGAGCAGGCTGTTGTAGCTGGGGACGGGCCAGTAGTCGGCGCCGCAGATCTTCTCCATGGCGTCGACGGAGGCACGCAGGTGCTCCATGCTCGGGATGACAGCGTCGCGGTAGGCATCGCACTGGGCCTGCGGGTCCTCGATGGCGCGGGCGTCGGCGTTGTTGGACTCAAGGTCGGCCGTGGCCTCGTAGATGGCGTTGATGCCGTTGGTCAGGGTCTTGACGAGCTCCTTCTCGGCCGCGGCCTCGATGCCCAGCTCGGCCTTGGTGGCAACGCTCGTGGCGATGTCGCCGGAGTAGTCGAAGAGGGCGGGCAGATAGAGGGAGCGGGCCATGTAGACCATGGTGTTGGCCTCGATGTTGAGCAGCTTGGAGTACTGCTCGGCCTTGGAGACGTAGCGGGCGTGGACCTCGGCCTCGTTGAGGACGCCGTACTTGTCGAAGAAGGCGACGTTCTCGGGCTTGACCATGGTGGGCAGGGCGTCCGGCGTGGTCTTGAGGTTGGGCAGGCCGCGGCGCTCGGCCTCCTGCTCCCACTCCTCGGAGTAGCCGTTGCCCTCGAAGATGATGCGGTGGTGGTCCCTGAGCGTCTGCTTGACCCAGGCCAGGGCGCAGGCGGTGAACTCGTCACCGACCTTGCCGGCCATGGCGGTCGCGAACTCGTCGCACTGCTCGGCCACGGCGGTGTTCAGCACCACGTTGGGGTCGGACAGGTTCTGCTGGGAGCCGCACATGCGGAACTCGAACTTGTTGCCGGTGAAGGCGAAGGGAGACGTCCGGTTGCGGTCCGTGGTGTCCTGCAGGACCGTAGGCAGGGAGGGAACGCCCAGGTCGATGCGGGTGCGGTCGTGAGCCTCGGTGGCCTCGTCGTGGATGAGGGCCTCGACGATCTCGTCCAGCTCGTCTCCCAGGAAGACGGAGACGATGGCGGGAGGCGCCTCGTTGGCGCCCAGACGGTGGTCGTTGCCGGCGGAGGCGACGCTCATGCGCAGCAGGTCGGCGTGGGTGTCGACGGCGGCGATGAGGGCGGCCAGGAAGACGAGGAACTGCAGGTTCTCGTTGGGCTGGGCACCAGGCTCGAGCAGGTTCTTGCCGTCGGCGCAGATGGACCAGTTGTTGTGCTTGCCGGAGCCGTTGACGTAGTCGAAGGGCTTCTCGTGCTGCAGGCAGGCGAGGCCGTGGTGGGTCGCGAGGAGCTTGAGCTTCTCCATGGCGAGCAGGTTGTCGTCGATGGCAAGCGACCCCTGCTCGAAGATCGGGGCGAGCTCGTGCTGGGCCGGGGCGACCTCGTTGTGCTTGGTCTTCGCGGGGACGCCGAGCTTCCAGAGCTCGTCGTCGACCTCCTTCATGAAGGCGTTGACGGTCGGGCGGATGGCGCCGAAGTAGTGCTCCTCGAGCTCCTGGCCCTTAGCAGGGGCGCAGCCGAAGAGCGTGCGGCCGGTGAGGACGAGGTCGGGGCGCTTCTGGAAGTCCTCCTCCTTGACGAGGAAGTACTCCTGCTCGGGGCCGACGGTGGTGATCACCGAGGTGACGTCCTTGCCGAAGAGCTTAAGGACGCGCTTGGCCTGCTCGGCCAGGGCGACCTGCGAGCGGAGCAGCGGGGTCTTCTTGTCGAGCGCCTCGCCGGTGTAGGAGATGAAGGCCGTCGGGATGCAGAGGACCTCGTCCTTGATGAAAGCCGGGGAGGTCGGGTCCCAGGCGGTGTAGCCGCGGGCCTCGAAGGTGGCGCGCAGGCCGCCGGAGGGGAAGGAGGAGGCGTCTGGCTCGCCCTGGATGAGCTCCTTGCCCGAGAACGACATGAGGACGCTGCCGTCGTCCTTGGGCGTGATGAAGCTATCGTGCTTCTCGGAGGTGATGCCCGTCAGCGGCTGGAACCAGTGCGCGTAGTGCGTCGCGCCCTTCTCCAGCGCCCACTCCTTCATGGCGTGGGCCACCTCGTTGGCGATGCTCAGGTCGAGCTTCTTGCCCTCCTCGATGACCTGCTTGAGCTCCTTGTAGGTAGGCTTGGGAAGCCTCTCCTGCATCACGGCATCCGTGAACAGGAGGCTTCCGTACTCCTCGGTGACCTTGTCCTTGCCCATGTGCGCCTCTTTCCGTCTAGTAGTTTGGCGTGCTTGGCTTACGGGAGAAAACTCTAGTTGCCCATTGTTACACGTCAATTAAGGCAAGGTGTCCCCAGCGAACCACCCAAATTGCAAGAAACGCCCGGCAATGAGGCGCACGGCGACCGAACGGTGCCCTTCATCTATGTGAGGGGCCCGTGAAGAAGGGCGCGCCACGGGACTAGCGGCACTCTGCCGGGGCAATATCTAACACCGTTATTTGCTTCTAGTGTTAGGAGATTTCAGTGGAAGGAGATTCCGAGGACTTCCGCGCACTGGCGCAGGAGGTCCTGGAGGAGTTCGGGGCGCTCGGCCGCCGCATGGGCTCGAGGATGCAAAACGCCCGCCGCGGAGAGCATGGCGTCATACACGCGCTCGCCTGCTCCGCAAGTCCGCTCACCCCGAGCGAGCTTGCCACGCTGGGCCACCTCTCCTCCGCCCGCGTGGCCAACGTGCTGCGCTCCCTTGAGGAGAAGGGCCTCGTCACCCGGGAGCACTCCCAGGCCGACCGCCGTCGCGTCACCGTAAGCCTCACCGAGGCCGGACGGGCGGAAGACAAGCGCCATAAGGCGGAGTTCGAGGAGCTGGCCAGCGATTTTCTCGCCCAGCTCGGCGAGAAGGACACCCGGGAGATGCTGCGTATCCTCCGTCGCGTGAACCAGACCATAGACGGCAACCGCGCGGCCCGGCAGGCCGCCGACAAACAAGACCAAGAGAGGAAGGGAGGCCAGCCGCATGAGAATCATCAAGCTTTTTAAGAACCACGTGCTTGCGCTGGTGTGCGCCGTGGCGCTCATCGTCATCAGCTGCAACGCGGACCTCGCGCTGCCCACCTACATGAGCGAGATCGTGGACGTGGGCATCCAGCAGGGAGGCATAGAGAGCCCGGCGCCCGACACCATCTGCGCCGAGTCCCTGTCTGACCTGGAGCTCTTCATGCCCGAGGACGACATGGCAACCGTCGAGGCCGCCTACTCCGAGCCCGATGCAGAGGGCATCCGCACCTACGTGGGCTCCGAGGCAGACCGCGCCGAGGACGGCGCCGTCAGCGACGCCATCAGCCTGCCCGAGACCGTGGTCCTCTCCCTCGAGCAGGGCGTGGACGCCTCGACCGTGGCAGACGGCATGACGGGCACGCTTGACATGCAGACCGTCCGCGGCGCCTGCGAGGCGGGCATCATCCCCAAGGAGAAGCTCGTCGAGGCCGCCAGCGCCATGAGCGACTCCATGGGCAGCATGGGCGGCTCCATCGTCAAGCAGCGCGCCGTCACCTACGTGCAGCAGGAGTACGAGGCCCAGGGCATCAGCCTGACCGACGTGCAGAACTCCTACCTTGCCAGCATGTCGCTCAAGATGTTCGGCCTGTGCGCCGTCTCGCTGGTTGCCACCATCCTCACGGGCGCCGTGGCCTCCCACACCGCCTGCACCATCGCGCGCGACCTGCGCCGCCAGACCTTCGACCGCGTCATGCACTTCTCGCCGGCAGAGGTCGGAAAGTTCAGCCAGGCGTCCCTCATCACGCGCTGCACCAACGACATCCAGCAGATCCAGATGGCGGCGACCCTCTTCATCCGCATGGTGCTCATGGCCCCCATCATGGGCGTCGTGGCCGTCATGCGCGTGCTTGCCACCCACACGGGCCTGGAGTGGGCCATCGGCGTGGCCGTCATCGCCGTGTGCGCCGTGGTGGGCGTGCTCATGGGCCTCACCATGCCCAAGTTCAAGAAGATGCAGAAGTTCGTGGACCGCGTGAACCTCGTCGCCCGCGAGATGCTCGACGGTGTCATGCCCATCCGTGCCTTTGGCCGCCAGGACCACGAGCTCGAGCGCTTTGACGACGCCTCCCGCGACCTCATGGACACCCAGCTCTTCACCAACCGCGCCATGAGCTTCATGATGCCGCTCATGATGCTGGTCATGAACTGCATCACCGTGCTCATCGTGTGGGCCGGCTCCCACGGCGTCAACGACGGCGTGATGCAGGTCGGCGACATGATGGCCTTCATCTCCTACACCATGCAGATCGTCATGGCGTTCATGATCCTCACCATGGTCTCCGTCATGCTGCCGCGCGCCGAGGTGGCCGCCGAGCGCGTGGAGGAGGTCCTCTCCACCCAGAGCTCCATCAAGGAGCCCAAGCACCCGCAGCTTCCCGCCGCCGACGCCCCTCGCGGCGAGCTGGCCTTCAAGAACGTCAGCTTCCAGTACCCCGACGCCCGCGAGGACGTCATCAGCGGCGTGAGCTTCACCGTGCACGCCGGCCAGACACTGGGCGTCATCGGCTCCACGGGCTGCGGCAAGTCCACGCTCGTGCAGCTCATCCCGCGCCTGTACGACGTCACGGGAGGCAAGGTCACCCTGGACGGCATCGACGTCCGCGACCTTCCCCTCTCCGAGCTGCGCCGCCGCGTGGGCTACGTGCCCCAGCAGGGCCTGCTCTTCTCGGGCACCGTGGAGTCCAACCTCAAGTTTGCCGGCGAGTCCGTGACCGACGACGCCATGCGCGAGGCGGCGGCAATCGCCCAGGCTACCGGCTTCATCGAGGAGCGCGAGGGCGGCTTTGGCTCCGAGATCAGCCAGGGCGGCGGGAACATCTCCGGCGGACAGCGCCAGCGCCTTTCCATCGCGCGTGCCCTGGCCAAGCGCCCCGAGGTCGTGGTCTTTGACGACTCCTTCAGCGCCCTTGACTACAAGACCGACGCCCGCCTGCGCGAGGAGCTCGCACGCACGCAGAAGGAGGCCTCCATCGTGGTGGTGGCCCAGCGCATAGCCACCATCATGCACGCGGACCAGGTCGTCGTCCTAGACGACGGCCAGGTGGTGGGCCAGGGCACGCACGAGGAGCTCCTGCGCAGCTGCCCCGCCTACCTTGAGATCGCACAGTCACAGCTTTCCGCCAAGGAGCTCGGCCTCACGCAGGAAGAGATCGCGGCGGTCATGGAAGGGGGTAGCCGCTAATGGCAGACGAGAACTCCAAGACCGTCATGCCCAAGCAGCGCCAGCGCGGCCCCATGGGCGGCCGCGGCTTCGGCGGCGGACGCTCCGTCGAGAAGGCCAAGGACTTCAAGGGCACCATGCTGAAGCTCCTGGGCTACGTGGGCCAGCACAAGGTGGCCGTGTTCTTCGGCATTGCCTTTGCCATCTGCTCGGTCATCTTCAACATCGTGGGCCCCAAGGTGCTGGGCCAGGTTACTACCAAGCTCTATGAGGGGCTTGTCGCCAAGGTGAGCGGCACCGGAGCCGTGGACTTTGACTGGATCGGCAAGACCCTGCTGTTCCTGCTCGGCCTCTACCTGGCGAGCTCCGCGTGCAACCTCGTGCAGGGCTGGCTCATGACCGGCGTCACGCAAAAGATCTGCTTCCGCATGCGCAAGGAGATCGCCCACAAGATCTCCGTCGTGCCCATGAGCTACTTCAACGGCCACAGCAAGGGAGACGTGCTCAGCCGCATCACCAACGACGTGGACACCCTGGGCCAGTCCCTCAACCAGTCCATCACGCAGCTCATCACCTCGGTCACGCAGATTCTCGGCGTGCTTGTGATGATGCTCTCCATCAGCCTGCCGCTCACCGGCGTGACCGTGCTGACGCTTCCGGCCGCCGCCATCATCATGATGGTCATGATTCACTTCTCGCAGCCGTACTTCCGCGAGCAGCAGCAGGTCCTGGGCGCCGTCAACGGCATCATCGAGGAGGACTTCGCCGGCCAGAACGTCATCCAGGTCT
>CAOJNB010000015.1 GCA_948439405.1 uncultured Coriobacteriaceae bacterium
ATTCGAACCAGCGACCCTCTGCTCCCAAAGCAGATGCGCTACCAAGCTGCGCCACACCCCGGAGCCGTGTCCGAAGTATAGGCGAGCACCCGTGGCGCGACAAGGATGACCACGTCAAACGGCTGCGTTACGCACCCGTGTTGGGGCGGTGTCGATTGTGTTACGCGTGGCCCCCGCGCCCGCGGCCGCCCGCCCGCGCGGCCCTATCGTCGGTCCCGTCAGCACGATCCCAGGATTCCTAGGAGAGAGGGGTATCCCATGAGCTATTCGGAGAAGGTGCTCGCCGACCTCACGGCCCGCTACGCGGACCAGCCCGAGTTCGTCCAGGCCGCCGGCGAGGTCCTCGAGTCCATCCAGCCCGTCCTCGACGCCCATCCCGAGTACGAGGCCGCCTCGCTGCTCGAGCGCCTCGTCGAGCCCGAGCGCGTCGTGATGTTCCGCGTGCCCTGGACCGACGACTCCGGCAAGGTGCAGGTCAACCGCGGCTACCGCGTCGAGTTCAACAGCGCGATCGGCCCCTACAAGGGCGGCCTGCGCTTCCACCCCTCGGTGAACCTCTCCATCCTCAAGTTCCTCGGCTTCGAGCAGATCTTCAAGAACTCCCTCACCGGCCTGCCCATCGGCGGCGGCAAGGGCGGCGCCGACTTCGACCCGAAGGGCAAGTCCGACGCCGAGGTCATGCGCTTCTGCCAGTCCTTCATGACCGAGCTGTACCGCCACATCGGCGCCGACACCGACGTACCGGCCGGCGACATCGGCGTGGGCGGCCGCGAGATCGGCTACCTGTTCGGCCAGTACAAGCGCATCACTAACCGCTACGAGGGCGTGCTCACCGGCAAGGGCCTCACCTGGGGCGGCTCGCTGGCGCGCACCGAGGCCACCGGCTACGGCGCCGTCTACTTCGGCCAGAACGTCCTCGCCGACAAGGGCGACTCCTACGAGGGCAAGAAGGTCAACATCACCGGTTCCGGCAACGTCGCGACCTACGCGGCCCAGAAGGCCCAGGAGCTCGGCGCGACCGTGCAGACCGTCTCCGACTCCACCGGCTGGGTCTACGACCCCGAGGGCATCGACGTCGAGCTGCTCAAGGAGGTCAAGGAGGTCCGTCGCGCCCGCATCCGCGAGTACGCCGAGGCCCGTCCGAGCGCCGTCTACCACGAGGGCGCCGGCTGCTGGACCGTCCCCTGCGACGTCTACATGCCCTGCGCCACCCAGAACGAGCTGCCGCTCGAGGGCGCCAAGGAGCTCGTGAAGAACGGCTGCCAGCTCGTCGTCGAGGGCGCGAACATGCCGACCACCCTCGAGGCCACCCAGTGCCTGCTCGACGCCGGCGTCACCTTCTGCCCGGGCAAGGCCGCGAACGCGGGCGGCGTCGCCGTCTCCGCGCTGGAGATGAGCCAGAACTCCGAGCGCCTGTCCTGGACCTTCGAGGAGGTCGACGACCGCCTCAAGGGCATCATGAAGAACATCCACGACGCCGCCGCCGCTGCCGCCGAGGAGTGCGGCGCCAAGGGCAACTACGTCGTGGGCGCCAACGTGGCCGGCTTCCTCAAGGTCGCCGACGCGATGATGGCCCAGGGCGTCATCTAGGACGTCCGTCCCGCACGCCGGTTCCGCGGCTTGTCGCGCTTTCGCGAGGCCGGGCCCCTCGGGGGTCCGGCCTCGTCGCCGTTTGCTATCATCATTGGGCTGTGCGTGAGCCATGCGGGCGTGGCGGAATTGGTAGACGCGCTGGATTTAGGTTCCAGTGAGAGCGATCTCGTGAAGGTTCAAATCCTTTCGCCCGCACCATAGGACCGTGCGGGCGGCCGCGGCCGCCGGAGGTTTGCAGGAAAGGTGCGGCGACGACGTCGTCGCAGGACAGTGGAGGAACGTACGTTGAACATCCAAGTCGCTACCGAGAAGACCGACGACGGCAAGCTGCTCGCCAAGGTCACCGTCCCCGCCGCCGACGTCGACAAGGCCATCGCGGCCACCTACGCCGACATCGCCCGCCGCTACAGCTTCCAGGGCTTCCGCAAGGGCCACGTGCCCCGTCCCGTCATCGACGGCATGATCGGGCGCGACGCCGTGCTCGGCGAGACCACCAACACCGTCCTCGGCCAGGTCGACCCGCAGCTCTGCGAGGAGCTCAACGTCGTGCCCCTGGGCGAGATCTCCTACGGCGACGACGTCCAGCCCGTCGTCGGCGGCCAGGACTACGTCGTCGAGGCGACCATCGCCGTGCGCCCCGAGTGCGAGCTCACCGACTACGACGCCCCCGCGATCGACATGCCGCCCGCCGAGCCCACCGAGGCCGAGGTCGACGAGCAGATCGACGTGCTCCAGGGCTACCACGCCACCTTCGACGACGTCGAGGAGGACCGCGAGGTCGCGGCCGACGACATCGTCTCGATCGACGTCGAGGACGTCGAGAACGCCGCCGCCTTCGCCGGCGAGGGCCGCATGCTCGACATGGGCGGCGCCGGCATGCCCGCCGAGTTCGACGAGCAGCTCGTCGGCATGAGGAAGGGCGAGAGCCGCGAGGTCGCCTGGACGGAGAAGCACGCCCACGGCGAGCACGAGCACGAGGTCGCCCACAAGGTGAAGGTCACCCTCGTCGCCATCAAGCAGCGCAACGTCCCCGAGCTCACCGAGGAGTTCATCAAGGAGAGCTACGGCTTCGACTCCGTCGAGCAGCTGCGCGACGCCGTGCGCCAGGAGCTCGCGACCGACAAGACCTACACCCTGCCCAACGTCAAGGAGAACCGCGTCGTCGCGGCCGTGGCCGAGAAGCTCGACCTCGACGAGGTCCCCGAGGACTACCAGAACAGCGTCTACACCGAGGTGCTCCAGGAGTTCCTCCAGCAGCTCCAGCGCCAGGGCACCACGGTCGACGCCTACCTGCAGGCCCGCGGCGTCGACTTCGAGAGCTTCCTGGCCGACGTCCGCGAGCAGGCCGACGAGCGCGCCCGCCAGTCGCTGGCCCTCGACGCCGTCGCGCGCCACCTCGGCCTCGAGGTGAGCGAGGACGAGCTCGCCGAGGAGTTCGGCAAGTCCGGCGTCGAGGACCCGGAGGCCTCCCTCAAGGAGTTCCGCGACGCCGGCCGCCTGCCCGCCGTGCGCGAGGCGCTGCTGCGCAACAAGGCCCTCAACTGGCTCGTCGAGAACGCGACGGTGACCGAGGTCGACGAGGCCGCCCAGCGCCGCGCCGACGCGGAGTAGCGGCCCCGCGCTTTGGGTATCTCTAGCGAACGAGAGTTCGCACACGGAGAAGGGGAGCGTCACGTGATCCAGCCGACCAACATCCCGCTCATTCCGTACGTCGTCGAGCAGACGCCGCGCGGCGAGCGCAGCTACGACATCTACTCGCGCCTGCTCAACGACCGCATCGTCTTCCTGGGCGAGGAGATCACCCGCGACAGCGCGAACCTGGTGATCGCGCAGCTGCTGCACCTGGAGAGCCAGGACCCGGACAAGGACATCTCCCTGTACATCGACTCCCCGGGCGGCGAGGTCTACGCGGGCCTCGGCATCCTGGACACGATGAGCTTCATCAAGCCGGACGTCTCGACCATCTGCGTCGGGATGGCCGCCTCGATGGCGTCGATCCTGCTCGCCGCAGGCACCAAGGGCAAGCGCATGGCGCTCCCCAACTCCGTGGTGATGATCCACCAGCCCAGCTCGGGCGTCTCCGGCCAGCAGACGGAGATCCAGATCGCCGCCGACGAGACCCGCCGCATCCGCGAGCGCATGAACGAGATCCTCGCCGAGTGCACCGGCCAGCCGATCGACAAGGTCAACGCCGACACCGAGCGCGACAACTACATGACCGCCGAGGACGCCTGCGCCTACGGCCTGGTGGACCGCGTCATCGCCTCCCGCGCGAGCGGCGAGCGCGCCGAGTAGGAGCCCCATGCCAGGATTCGACGACACCATGGGTCCCGACGACGAGATGCGCTGCTCGTTCTGTGGCAAGACGCGCGACCAGGTGCGCAAGCTCATCCAGAGCCCGCGCGGCGTGTTCATCTGCGACGAGTGCGTCGCCACCTGCTCGGGGATGCTCGACGACGCCCTGCGCGCCGACGAGGCCTCGCCGGCCGGCGGCTCGGAGCCCCTGGAGGCGCCCGCCGAGCTCCTGCGCGAGCTGCCCACCCCGCACGAGATCTACGCGGAGCTGTCCCAGTACGTGATGGGGCAGGAGGCCGCCAAGCGCGCGATGAGCGTGGCCGTCTACAACCACTACCGGCGCATCTACGCCGGCGCCGACGAGGTGGCCGAGGACCAGGAGGGCGTGGAGATCGCCAAGAGCAACATCCTGCTGCTCGGTCCCACCGGCACCGGCAAGACGCTGCTCGCCCAGACCCTCGCTCGCTTCCTGGAGGTGCCCTTCGCGATCGCGGACGCCACCACCCTCACCGAGGCCGGCTACGTGGGCGAGGACGTCGAGAACATCCTGCTCAAGCTCATCACCGCCGCCGACGGCGACGTCGAGCGCGCGGAGCGCGGCATCGTCTACGTGGACGAGATCGACAAGATCGCCCGCAAGGCCGAGAACCTCTCGATCACCCGCGACGTGTCGGGCGAGGGCGTCCAGCAGGCGCTGCTCAAGATCATCGAGGGCACCGAGGCCGCGGTCCCGCCGACCGGCGGGCGCAAGCACCCCCAGCAGGAGCTCATCCGCATCGACACGACGAACATCCTGTTCATCTGCGGCGGTGCCTTCGTCGGCCTCGACAAGATCGTCGCCGACCGCATCGGGCGCAAGGGCGTGGGCTTCACCGGCGAGGTGGGGTCGGTCGACGAGGAGGCCACCGACGACCTGCTGGCCCAGGTCATGCCCCAGGACCTGCACAAGTTCGGCATGATCCCCGAGTTCGTGGGCCGCATCCCGGTGATCACGAGCACCCGCGAGCTCACCGAGTCCGACCTCGTCCGCATCCTCACCGAGCCCAAGAACGCGCTCGTGAAGCAGTACCGCCGCCTGTTCGAGCTCGAGGACGTGGAGCTCGACTTCACCGACGAGGCCCTGCGCGAGGTGGCCCACCGCGCCATCGAGCGCGGCACCGGCGCGCGCGGCCTGCGCGCGATCATGGAGGCCACCCTCGAGGGGACCATGTTCGACGTGCCCAGCGAGCCCGACGTCGTCAAGGTCGTCGTGACCCCCGAGGCCGTCGCCGGCGACGCCGCGCCCGAGCGCGTCACGCGCGGCAAGCGCACGAGGCGCCGCAAGGACGCCTAGCCCTCCCACGGGACCCCCATAGGCCGGGCCCGGCTCGGTCAGCTCTTCGTAAGGCATCCGCGAACGCCCGGCAACGGGCGTTCGTCGTGTCCGATGCTAGTGAGCGACCATGCGCGCACGGCGTCGGAGGAGGGGAGTGCCATGTCCGCATACGGAGTCGTCGACCTCGGCTCGAACACCGTTCGGCTTGTCGTCTACGAGGTGGACGGCAAGCGGAAGCGCGGCCCGAGGCGTTTTCGCGAGCTCGTCGACGACAAGGTGATGGCGGGGCTCGCCGCCCACGTCGCCGACGGCGCCTTCCAGCCCTCGGGCATCAAGCGCGCGGCAAGCGTCGTGCGCCGCCACCTCCGCCTGGCGAGCGTCCTGGGCTGCGAGCGCGTCGACGTGTTCGCGACGGCGGTGCTGCGCAACTGCGAGAACTCCGAGCAGGCCGTCGAGGCGCTCCAACGCCGCGTCCAGGTGCCGGTGCACCTGCTCTCCGCCCGCGACGAGGCGCATCTCGGCTTCGTGGGCGCCACCATCGACCGTCCTGCCGCCGACGCGACCCTCGCGGACATGGGCGGCGGCTCGACGGAGCTCGTGCGCGTCGAGGACGGGCTCGACGTGGAGGAGGTGAGCCTGGGACAGGGCTCGCTGTCCTCCTACGCGACCCACGTCTCCCGCGTCCTGCCCACCCCAGGCGAGGTCGAGGCCATCCAGGACGAGCTCTCGCGCCGCCTCCGCTCCCTGCCGGACTTCGACCGCTACCGCGCGCGGCACCTGCTCGCGATCGGCGGCTCGGTCCGTGCCATCGCCAAGGTCCTCGCCGAGCTGCGCGGCGAGGCGCGCACCAAGACGCTCTCCCGCGACGACGTCGAGGAGGTCCTCGACCTGCTGCGCCGGGACCCGGACGCCTTCGCGCACGCCACGGTGAGGTGCGTCCCCGTGCGCATACACACCGTCGGGACCGGGTGCGCCATGTACGCCCGGCTGATGGACGAGCTCGGGGCCGAAGACATCGAGATCAGGCAGCACGGCGTGCGCGAGGGCTACCTCGTCGAGCGCATGCTCGGCTGACCCGGAAGGAGAGAGAACCATGGCCAACGGAGACAAGAAGGACCCCGTCTCACGCGAGCACCCGCCCTACATGCAGAACCGCGAGCTCTCGTGGCTCGAGTTCGACCGACGCGTCCTCGACCAGGGCGCCGACCCGTCCGTCCCGCCCCTCGAGCGACTCAACTTCGTGTCGATCTTCTGGAGCAACCTCCGGGAGTTCTTCATGGTGCGCGTCGGCAGCCTCACGGACCTGTCGCTCGTCAAGAAGCACATCGTCGACGCGAAGTCGGGGATGACCCCGTCCGAGCAGCTCGACGCCGTCTACGGGCGCTGCCATGAGCTCTACCCCGTCTACGAGGAGACCTACGCCGGCGTGCGCGCGGCGCTCGCCGAGCGCGGCATCCGCCGCCTCGAGGTCGCCGACCTCGACGACGAGCAGCGCGTCTTCGTGCGCTCCTACGTGAGGCGGCAGGTCCTGCCCTTCCTCTCCCCGCAGGTCATCAACGCCCGCCATCCCTTCCCGCACCTGGAGAACGGGGCCCTCTACATCGTCGTCCGCCTGGACGGCACGCGCGACGACTCTGCCGTCGACGACGCCCTGCTCGGCCTCGTGCCGCTGCCGCGCCAGTGCGAGCGCGTCATCGAGGTGCCGAGCGCGGACGGCGTCCTCAACTTCATCCTCCTCGAGCACGCCATCGAGATGTACGCCGCCAAGATCTTCTCGATGTACGAGGTCAAGCGCACGAACGTCATCTGCGTCACGCGCAACGCCGACCTGGACGCCTCCGAGGGGCTCGACGAGCAGGACGACGACTACCGCGAGCACATGAAGCGCATCCTCAAGAAGCGCAAGCGCCTCCAGCCGGTGCGCATCGAGAGCGCCCGCCCGTTGTCGAAGACGACGCGCCACGTCCTGTTCAAGCGCCTCGGCCTGCACCGCGAGATGGCCTACGCCCTGTCGGTGCCGCTCGACATGAGCTACGCGGGCGACATCGCGCGCCGCCTGCCGCGCGAGCTGCGCGCCGAGCTCACCTACCCGCCGTTCTCGCCGCAGTGGCCGGCCGGCGTGGCGCGCAGGCGGATCATGGACCAGGTCGCCGACCACGACGTCCTGCTGAGCTACCCCTACGAGAGCATGGACCCGTTCGTCCAGCTGGTGCGCGAGGCCGCCGAGGACCCCTCGGTCGTCTCCATCAGGATCACCCTCTACCGCATGGCGAGCCACTCGAAGCTCGCCGACGCCCTGATCGCCGCGGCCGAGGCGGGCAAGGAGGTCACCGCCCTGTTCGAGCTGCGCGCCCGCTTCGACGAGAGCAACAACATCGAGTGGTCGCAGCGCTTCGAGGAGGCCGGCTGCAACGTCATCTACGGCTTCCAGGACTACAAGGTCCACTCGAAGATCTGCGCGATCATCCGCCAGACGGACGAGGGGCTGCAGTACGTGACCCAGCTCGGGACCGGCAACTACAACGAGAAGACGGCGCGCCTGTACACCGACTTCTCCTACGTCACCTCGGACCCCGCCTTCGGGCTCGACGCCGCGGCCTTCTTCCACAACATGGGTCTCGAGAGCGTCTCCGACGAGTACGAGACGCTCTGGGTGGCGCCTCTGCAGATCAAGCGCAACATCCTCGCCGGCATCGACGAGCAGATTGCGCTCGCGCGCGCCGGCGAGCCCTGCGGGCTGTTCTTCAAGACGAACTCCGTGACCGACAAGGGGATCATGGAGAAGATCGAGGAGGCGTCGCGCGCGGGCGTCCCCGTGACGATGCTCGTGCGCGGCATCAGCTGCCTCGTGCCCGGCGTCGCGGGCCACACCGAGAACGTGCGCGTCGTCTCGATCGTGGGGCGCCTGCTCGAGCACAGCCGCATCTACGGGTTCGGGCCGCTCGACGACATGCGCGTCTACCTCTCGAGCGCCGACCTGATGACGCGCAACATGGAGAAGCGGATCGAGATCGCCTGGCCCGTGACCGACGACGTCCTGCGCCGCCGCGTGCTCGACTACGTCGCCTGCTGCCTCGCCGACACCTCCAAGCTGCGCGAGCTGCGCCCGGACGGCTCCTACGCCCCCTGCGCCGCGGTCGCGGACGGCGCCGAGCCCTTCGACGCGCAGGAGCGCCTGATCGCGCTCGCGCGCGAGCGGGCCCAGGCGGCCCCCGCGCCGACGCCGCGTCCCGCGCGACCCCGCGTGCCTGAGCCCGCGGCGGAGCCCGAGCCGGAGCCCGAGCCCGTGGCGGAGCCCGAGCCGGAGGAGGTGCTCGAGCCCGAGCTCGAGCTCGGGCCCGCGGCTTCGTCCGAGGCGGGGGAGGGGCCCGCTCCGGTCGCCATCGAGCGCGTCCCGCCGCAGCCCCGGCCCGGCCTCGCGGGGCGCCTGCGCTCCGCCCTCGGCCGCCTGTTCGGGCGGCGCTAGGGAGCCCGGCGTCAGATCCCTCGGGACGAGGCGGCACGAACGCCCTCTCGACCCGAGGGGTGTGACGTGGGTCCGCGCCGCCCGCCCTGTGTGCCTCGCGTGGGCATGCGGGGCGAACATCTGTTTGCCTGCCGTCGCGTGGGATATACTCGTGGGCTGCCGACATCGGTCTAGGCGGGAGGCGTCCCATGGCATCCGAGGTCATCTCAATCCGCGGCGCGCGCGAGCACAACCTGCGCGACGTCGACATCGACATCCCCCGCGACGAGCTGGTCGTGATCACCGGGCTCTCGGGCTCGGGCAAGTCGAGCCTGGCCTTCGACACCATCTACGCGGAGGGCCAGCGCCGCTACGTGGAGAGCCTCTCGAGCTACGCCCGCCAGTTCCTCGGCCAGATGGACAAGCCCGACCTCGACTCGATCGAGGGCCTCTCGCCCGCCGTCTCCATCGACCAGAAGACGACGAGCCGCAACCCGCGCTCCACCGTCGGCACCGTCACCGAGGTCTACGACTACCTGCGCCTGCTGTTCGCCCGCGTGGGCGTGCCGCACTGCCCGGAGTGCGGGCGCGTCATCGAGCGCCAGACGACCGACCAGGTCGCCGACAAGGTGCTCGAGGCCGGCATGGGCCGGCGCGCCTTCGTGCTCGCCCCGGTGGTGCTCGGGCGCAAGGGCGAGTTCCAGAAGCTCTTCGCCGACCTGCGCGGCGAGGGGTTCTCCCGCGTGCGCGTGGACGGCGAGGTGCGCGACCTCGAGGAGGAGATCTCCCTCGACAAGAAGTTCAAGCACACGATCGAGGTCGTCGTGGACCGCATCGTGATCCGCGAGGACTCGATCTCCCGCATCGCCGAGGCCGTCGAGCAGGCGACGAAGCTCGCCGCCGGGCGCGTGGCCGTCTACCTGCTGCCCGACCGCGACGACCCGGAGGGCATGCCCGGCGAGCTGCTGCAGTACTCGCTCGCCCTGGCCTGCCCGGTCCACGGCCACTCGATGGACGACCTCCAGCCGCGCGACTTCTCCTTCAACGCGCCCTACGGCGCCTGCCCGGACTGCGACGGCCTGGGCACGAGGCGCGTCGTGGACGCCGAGGCCCTCGTCGAGGACCCGGACGCCGGCGTCGTCGACGGCGCGTTCGGCGACATGTTCGGGCGCTCGAACTACTACCCGCAGATCTTCGCGGCCCTGTGCCGCCACTTCGGCGTCGACGAGCACACCCCTTGGCGCAAGCTGCCCAAGAAGGTGCGCACGGCGTTCCTCGACGGGCTCGGAGCCAAGAAGATCCGCGTGGACTACCACACCCTCGACGGGCGCGACACCCACTGGCTCACGACGTACGCGGGCCTGCGCTCGATCCTGTTCGACAAGTACAGCGAGACGACCTCGGAGCACACGAAGGCCCGCCTGGAGAAGTTCATCCGCGAGGAGCCCTGCCCCACCTGCCACGGCGCGCGCCTGAAGCCGGAGATGCTCGCGGTGACGGTGGGCGGGAAGTCGATCTACGACGTGTGCTGCATGAGCTGCCGGGAGTCGCTCGCGTTCTTCGAGGCGCTCGAGCTCGACGAGCGCCAGGCGACGATCGGCCGGCAGATCGTGAAGGAGATCGTCGCGCGCCTGCGCTTCCTGGTGGACGTCGGGCTCGACTACCTCACGCTCTCGCGCATGTCGGCGACGCTGTCCGGCGGCGAGGCGCAGCGCATCCGACTCGCCACCCAGATCGGCGCCGGCCTCATGGGCGTGCTCTACATCCTCGACGAGCCCTCGATCGGCCTCCACCAGCGCGACAACGACCGCTTGATCGCCACCCTCGAGCACCTGCGCGACCTCGGCAACACCGTGATCGTCGTCGAGCACGACGAGGACACCATCCGCCACGCGGACTACGTGGTGGACATGGGGCCGGGCGCCGGCGAGATGGGCGGCGAGGTCGTGGCCCAGGGCACCCCCGAGGAGATCATGGCCAGCCCGAGCTCGCTCACCGGCAGCTACCTGCGCGGCGAGCGCATGGTGCGCCTGCCCGAGAAGCGCCGCCGCCCGCGCGCCGGCAGGCTCCGCCTCAGCGGAGCCACCTGCAACAACCTCAAGAACGTCTCCGTCGACGTCGAGCTCGGCACCTTCACGGTCGTCACGGGCGTGTCCGGCTCGGGCAAGTCGAGCCTCGTCACCGACACCCTGGCGCCCGCCCTCACCAACGCCGTCCACCGCTCCAAGCGCCCGGTGGGCCCGTACCGCACGCTCAAGGGCGTCGAGCGCATCGACAAGGTGATCGACATCGACCAGTCGCCCATCGGGCGCACGCCGCGCTCGAACCCGGCCACCTACATCGGGCTGTGGGACGACCTGCGCCAGCTGTTCGCCTCCACGCCGATGAGCCGCGCGCGCGGCTACTCGCCGGGGCGCTTCTCGTTCAACGTGCCGGGGGGCCGCTGCGAGGCATGCAAGGGCGACGGCCAGATCAAGATCGAGATGAACTTCCTGCCCGACGTCTACGTGGACTGCGAGGTGTGCCACGGCAAGCGCTACAACCGCGAGACCCTCCAGGTGCTCTACCACGACCTCTCGATCGCCGACGTGCTGGACATGTCCGTCTCCGAGGCGCTGCGCGAGTTCGCCAACATCCCGCGGATCCGCCACAAGCTGCAGACCCTCTACGACGTCGGGCTCGGCTACATCCGCCTGGGCCAGCCCGCCACCACGCTCTCCGGCGGCGAGGCCCAGCGCGTGAAGCTCGCCAAGGAGCTGCACCGCAAGCAGACGGGCAAGACCTTCTACATCCTGGACGAGCCCACCACCGGCCTGCACTTCGAGGACGTGCGCCAGCTCGTCGGCGTGCTCGAGCGCCTCGTGGACGCCGGCAACACGGTGCTCGTGATCGAGCACAACCTCGACGTGATCAAGGTCGCGGACCGCATCATCGACATCGGCCCGGAGGGCGGCGACGGGGGAGGGCGGATCGTGGCCTGCGGCACCCCGGAGGAGGTCTGCGCCTGCCCGGAGAGCCACACGGGCCGCTTCCTCGCGCCCGTCCTCGAGCGCGACCGCGCCCGCCAGGCCGCCCTCGACGCGAAGGGGGAGTAGGTGGCGCGCCGCGAGCGGGAGCACAAGACGAACGCCCTGCGCGAGCTCGACGCCGCCGGCGTCGCCTACGAGGCGCGCCCCTACGACGACGACCTCGACCACGACGAGGTCCCGGCGCGCGACTACGGCGCCCGCATCGCCGAGGCGCTCGGGGAGGACCCGGACGCCGTGTTCAAGACGATCGTGTGCGTGGCGCCCTCCGGCGGCCACGTCGTCTGCTGCGTGCCGGTGGCCTGCGAGGTCGACCTCAAGCGCGCCGCCGCGGCGGCGGGGGAGAAGTCGCTCGCGCTCCTGCCCATCCGCGAGCTCGAGCGCGTGACCGGCTACGTGCGCGGCGGCTGCTCGCCGGTGGGGATGCGCCGCGCGTTTCCGACTATCATCGACGAGACGGCGACCCTGTTCGCCCGCATCGGCGTGTCCGGCGGGCGGCGCGGGCTGCAGGTCCTGGTCGACCCCGAGGAGCTCGCGCGCTTCTGCGGGGCGACCTTCGCCGACATCGCCCGGGGCTAGGGGGGAGCAGCGGCATGGCGTCATCTCCGAAGCACATGCGGCGCGTCGGGCAGGCGCCTGACGCGGCCGAGTCCCGCGACGCGCAGGTCGGCCGGTCCGAGGCGATGATGAGCGGCCTCGTGATCGTGAGCCGCGTCACGGGCTTCGTGCGCACCTGGGCCCAGGCCTTCGCGCTGGGCGTCACCGTGATCGCGAGCTGCTACTCGGTGGCCAACAACCTGCCCAACCAGCTCTACGAGATCGTCGTGGGCGGCATGCTCGTGACGGCCTTCCTGCCCGTCTACCTCACCGAGAAGCGCCGCGGCGGGCCCGAGCGCGGCTCGGCCTACGCCTCGAACCTCGTCTCGTGCGTGGTGGTGCTCATGGGGGCGGCCACCCTGCTCTCGATGGCGTTCGCGCACCAGGTGGTGTGGACGCAGTCCTTCTCCGCCACGGAGGACTTCGACGTCGCCCTCACCGTCTACTTCTTCCGCTTCTTCGCGATCGAGGTGCTGCTCTACTCGCTGTCCTCGATCCTGTCGGGCGTCCTCAACGCGGAGCGCGACTACTTCTGGAGCAACGCGGCGCCCATCTTCAACAACTTCGTGACGACGGCCTCGTTCCTCGCCTACGCCGCCCTCGCCGGCTCGCACCCCCGCCTCGCGCTGCTGGTCCTCGCGCTCGGCAACCCGCTGGGCGTGCTCGTGCAGGTTGCCGTCCAGCTGCCGGCCCTCGCGCGCTACGGCGTGCGCCTGCGCTGGCGGGTCGACCTGCGCGACCCGGCGCTGCGCGAGACGGTCGCGATCGGCGCCCCCACCCTCGTCGTGATGCTGTGCTCGTTCGAGACGGCCTCCGTGATGACGAGCTCCGCGCTCTCGGTCACGGCGGTGGGCGCGAGCGTGAGCGCCTACGCGCGCCTGTGGTTCACGCTGCCCTACGCCATCTTCGCCGTCCCGATCACCACGGCGATGTTCACCGAGCTCTCCCACGACGCGGCCGACGGCGACATGGACTCCTACCGCCGCGGCGTGTCCTCGGGCATCGCGCGCATCGTGTTCTGGATGGTGCCCTTCGCGCTGTTCCTCGTCGTCTTCGCGACGCCGCTCGTCACCATCCTGGCGGCGGGCTCCTTCTCCGGCGAGGAGGTCGCGATGACGGTGGGCTACCTGCGGGCGCTCGCGGTGTCGCTTCCCGCCTACGGCGTGTGCTCCTACCTCCAGAAGGTGTGCTCGTCGCTGCGTCGCATGCAGATCTTCACCGGGGCGTCGGTCGCCGCGGCCGTCGTGCAGACCCTCCTGTGCGTCCTGCTCGCACCGGTGGGCGGGCTTCCCGCGGTCGCGCTGTCCTCGACGGCCTACATGCTCACGGTCGACGTCGTGACCCTCGCCTCCCTGCGCCGCGAGCTCGGCGGCCTCGGGCTCGGCCGGGTGACGGGGGCCACGCTCCGCGCGCTCGCGATGGGCCTCGCCGGCTCGGTCGCCGGCGTCCTGGTCGGCTTCGCGGGCTTCGGGCTGCTCGGCGTCGACGCGACCGCGTCGGTGGGCCTCGCCTTCGCGCAGGTCGTCGCTGGCGGGATCCCGGCGTTCGCCGCCTGCTTCGGGGGAGCCGCGGCGCTCGGGATGCCCGAGGCCGACCTCGTGCGCTCGCTCGCGGGGCGCCTGCTGCGTCGCGGCAGGTAGCCGGCCCGCCCCTTCGTTGCGCGACTGTTTCAATCCCGCATCGCCGCCGGCGCGCCGCGCCGGGATGATTCATAGTGTTTCGTCAACGCACATCACCTCGTCGAAGGAGGACACGATGACCACTTCCAACGTCTCCAGGAGGGGCTTCCTCAAGCTCGCGGGCGCCGCGGGCGCCGTCGCGCTCGTCGGCTGCAGCGACGACTCCTCCTCCGAGTCCACCGGCGGCTCCGAGGCCTCCGGCTCCGCCTTCGTCCTCGGCCACATCGGGCCGCTGACCGGCGCCACCGCCATCTACGGCAACGCCACCCAGAACGGCGCCCAGATCGCCGTCGACGAGATCAACGCCGAGGGCGGCGACATCCAGTTCAAGCTCGAGTCCCAGGACGACGAGAACGACGCCGAGAAGTCCGTCAACGCCTACCACACCCTGGTCGACTCCGGCATGCAGATCCTCGTCGGCACCACCACCACGACCCCGTGCGTCGCCGTGGCCGCCGAGTCCAACGCCGACCGCATCTTCCAGCTGACGCCGTCCGCCTCCTCGACCGAGGTCATCGCCGACAAGGACAACGTCTACCAGATGTGCTTCACCGACCCCAACCAGGGCACCGCGTCGGCGCAGTACATCGACGAGCAGGGCCTCGGCACCAAGATCGCCATCATCTACAACAACGCCGACGCCTACTCCACCGGCATCCACGACAAGTTCGTCGAGGAGGCCGAGAGCCGCGGCCTGGAGATCGTCTCCGACGAGGCCTTCTCCGACGACTCCGCCACCGACTTCTCCGTCCAGGTGGCCGCCGCCAAGGACGCCGAGGCCGACCTCGTCTTCCTGCCGATCTACTACACCCCGGCCTCCCAGATCCTGATCGAGGCCGACAAGCAGGAGTACAAGCCGAGCTTCTTCGGCGTCGACGGCATGGACGGCATCCTGGGCGTCGAGAACTTCGACACCAGCCTCGCCGAGGGCGTCATGCTGCTGACCCCGTTCAACGCCGACTCCGAGGACGAGGCCACCCAGAGCTTCGTGACCGCCTACAAGGACGCCTACGACGAGACCCCGAACCAGTTCGCCGCCGACTCCTACGACTGCGTCTACGCCATCAAGCAGGCGCTCGAGGCCGCGGAGTGCACCCCGGACATGTCCGCCGAGGAGATCTGCGACGCGCTGATCGCGACCTTCCCCTCCGGCGACTTCTCCTTCACCGGCATCACCACCGGCGGCGAGCCGGCGACCTGGGCCGACACCGGCGAGGTCTCCAAGCAGCCGATGGGCATGCGCATCGAGAACGGCGCCTACGTGGGCATGTAGCCCGAGGCTCCGTCACGCTATCTTGTGAGTCACGCTGGCGGGGGTCCCTGGGTGGGGCCTCCGCCAGCCACGTACGAGCCCGGGGGCACCGGGCCGCTGAGGAGGGGGGAAGATGGGCTTTCTCGCGAACCTCGTGAACGGGGTCAGCCTGGGCAGCGTGTACGCGATCATCGCGCTGGGCTACACCATGGTGTACGGCATTGCGAAGATGCTCAACTTCGCGCACGGCGACGTCATCATGGTCGGTGGCTACCTGTGCTACTGCACGCTGGTCTACCTCGGGCTGAGCCCGATCATCGGCCTCGTCGTGTGCGTCGCGGGCTGCACGGTGCTCGGCGTCGTCGTCGAGCGCCTCGCCTACAAGCCGCTGCGCGACGCCCCCTCGCTCGACGTGCTCATCACGGCCATCGGCGTCTCGTACTTCCTGCAGAACGCCGCGCTGCTGATCTGGGGCTCCGACCCGAAGTCCTTCCCGCAGATGGTCGACTTCGGCTCGCTGCGCCTGTTCGGCGGCCAGCTCATCATCTCGTCGACGGCGATCGTCACCGTGCTCGCCAACATCGTGATCATGGTGGGCCTCACGCTGTTCATCAACAAGACGAAGATGGGCAAGGCCATGCGCGCCTGCTCCGAGGACCGCGGCGCCGCCCAGCTCATGGGCATCAACGTCAACTCGACGATCTCGCTCACGTTCGCGATCGGCTCCGGCCTGGCCGCGATCGCGGGCGTGCTGCTGTGCTCGAGCTACCCCACGCTCATGCCCACCACCGGCGCGATGCCCGGCATCAAGGCGTTCACCGCGGCCGTCGTCGGCGGCATCGGCTCCATCCCGGGCGCCCTACTCGGCGGCCTGATGCTCGGCGTGGTGGAGATCTTCGCGAAGGCCTACATCGGCACGCAGTTCTCCGACGCCATCGTGTTCGCGGTGCTCATCGTCGTGCTGCTGGTCCGCCCGACGGGCCTGCTGGGCAAGCCGATGACGGAGAAGGTGTAGGTGAGAGCCATGGCAGGAAAGAAGCAGAGCAGGGAGCTGCGCTCCGACCTCATCACCTACGGCATCGTCATCGCCGCCTTCGTCCTCGTCCAGCTGGGCGTCTCCGCCGGCTTCATCGGCTCGGCGCTGCAGGGCCAGCTGATCCCCATCTGCGCCTACGTCGTCATGGCGGTGTCGCTCAACCTCGTCGTCGGCCTGTCCGGCGAGCTGAGCCTGGGCCACGCCGGCTTCATGAGCGTGGGCGCCTTCACGGGCGTCGTGGCGGCCACCGCGCTGCAGCCGCTCGTGGGCAGCGACGCGCTCACGCTCGTGCTCGCGATGCTCGTCGGCGCCGTGTTCGCCGCGATCGCCGGCGTCATCGTGGGTGTGCCCGTCATGCGCCTGCGCGGCGACTACCTCGCGATCGTGACCCTCGCCTTCGGCGAGATCATCAAGAACCTCCTCAACAACCTCTACGTCGGCATCGACGCCGCCGGGCTGCACCTCTCCTTCACCGGCGAGGCCGCGCTCGGCATGGACGGCGGCGAGACGATCATCAAGGGGCCGCAGGGCGCCGTCGGCATCCCGCGCCTCTCGACCTTCCTGATCGGCTTCCTGCTCGTCCTCTTCGCGCTGTTCGTCGTGCTCAACCTCAAGCGCTCGCGCTCGGGCCGCGCGATCATGGCCGTGCGCGACAACCGCATAGCCGCCGAGTCCGTGGGCATCAACACCACGAAGTACCGCCTGATGGCCTTCGTGGTCGCCGCGGCCCTCGCCGGCATGGCGGGCGCGCTCTACGCGATGAACTTCTCCTCGATCGCGCCGCGCAAGTTCGACTTCAACACGTCGATCCTGATCCTCGTGTTCGTCGTGCTCGGCGGCATGGGCAACATCCGCGGCTCCGTGATCGCGGCGACGCTGCTCACGATCCTGCCGGAGGCGCTGCGCTCCATCAGCGACTACCGCATGCTGCTCTACGCGATCGTGCTGATCCTCGTCATGCTCGTGACGAACAACCCGACCCTGCGCGCCCTGTGGCTGCGGGTCAAGGGACGGTTGTCGAGACGCCCGCCGACGGCGCGGGCGGCCTCCACCGTCCAGGAGGGGGGCGACGACGATGAGCGCTAGGTTCCACCTGCCCTCCTTCAAGGGCGAGCCCACCAAGATGGTCGACATGCCCAGCGACGCGATCATCCCCGAGCGCGACCTGGGCAAGGTCCCGGTGCTCGAGTGCCGCCACCTCGGCATCGACTTCGGCGGCCTCTCGGCGGTCGACGACTTCAACGTCGCGATCGGTCGCACCGAGATCGCCGGCCTGATCGGCCCGAACGGCGCCGGCAAGACGACGGTGTTCAACCTGCTCACCAACGTCTACCAGCCCACGCGCGGCACGATCCTGCTCGACGGCAAGGACACCGCGGGCATGTCGCCCGACCAGGTCAACCGCGCCGGCATCGCGCGCACCTTCCAGAACATCCGCCTGTTCGACACGCTCACCGTCGAGGAGAACGTGATGATCGGGCTGCACAACGAGGTGCGCGAGGGCATGTGGTCCTCGATGCTTCGCCTGCCGACCCACTTCTCGGCGGAGCGCCGCTTCCACGAGCGCGCGCTCGAGCTGCTGGACTTCTTCGGGATGGCGGACTTCGCCGACATGCCCGCCGGCAGCCTGCCCTACGGCGCCCAGCGCCGCCTCGAGATCGTGCGCGCGCTGGCCACGAACCCCAAGCTGCTGCTGCTCGACGAGCCGGCCGCCGGCATGAACCCCGCCGAGACCGCCGAGCTCACCGAGAACATCCACCGCATCCGCGAGGAGTTCGAGATCGCCGTCCTGCTCATCGAGCACGACATGAGCCTGGTCATGGAGATCTGCGAGGGCATCGCGGTGCTCAACTACGGCCGCATCATCGCCAAGGGCACGCCCGAGGAGATCCAGAGCAACCCGGAGGTCATCGAGGCCTACCTGGGCAAGCAGGAGGGGGATGAGTAGCGTGAGCATGCTCGAGGTCTCGGACCTGCACGTCCACTACGGCTCCATCCACGCGCTGAAGGGCGTCTCGTTCACCGTCGAGGCGGGCGAGATCGTGACGCTGATCGGCGCGAACGGCGCCGGCAAGTCCACGACGCTCAACACCGTCGCGGGCCTGCTGCGCCCTTCCTCCGGCCACGTCCTGTTCGAGGGCGACTCGCTCGCCGTCGTCCCGGCGCACAAGATCGTCGGCCGCGGCGTCGCGCTGTGCCCGGAGGGCCGCCGCGTGTTCGCGGACATGAGCGTCGAGGAGAACCTCGACATGGGCGCCTTCACCCGTCCCGACGACGAGGCGGCCGAGAGCAAGGAGCGCGTGTTCCAGCGCTTCCCGCGCCTCGCCGAGCGCCGTCGCCAGTCCGCCGGCACCCTGTCCGGCGGCGAGCAGCAGATGCTCGCGATGGGCCGCGCGCTCATGTCCAACCCGCGCCTGCTGATGCTCGACGAGCCCTCGATGGGCCTCGCCCCGATTCTCGTGGGCGAGATCTTCGACATCATCCAGGGGCTCCACGAGCAGGGCACCACGATCCTGCTCGTCGAGCAGAACGCCCAGCAGGCCCTGAAGGTCGCCGACCGCGCCTACGTCCTCGAGACGGGCTCGATCGCGATGGAGGGCCCGGCCTCCGAGCTCGCGGGCGACCCGCGTGTCCAGCAGGCCTACCTGGGCGGCTAGCGAGGCCCCGCGTCCCGCACGTCCCGACGCCCCGTCGCTCGCGCGGCGGGGCGTCGCGCATCGGGGGGCGCTGCGAACGGGAACGGGAAGTTGGTTGTCGCTTCGGAACGAGATCGGGAGGACGGCGTCCCCGTTCGTTACGAGACGACAACCAAGTTCCCCGACCGCAGGCGACCGGGGGAGGGCGCGGGCGCCTTACCCGGCCCTGAGGAACCCGGGGGTGGCGCCGTTCACTTTAGCGTGCTAAAGTATCGAACCATGAGAGCAGACCCGTCCCGCCAGGGACTGACTTCGAGGAGGCCCACGTGACGGCAGGAACGCCCAGGGGGTTCCAGGACATCCTTCCCGAGGAGGCGCTCGCGCGCGAGCGCATCTCCGAGACCGCGCGCGCCGTCTTCTCCGAGGCCGGCTACCTGCCGGTGGAGACCCCGCTCATGGAGGACCTCTCCGCGCTGTCGGGCGCCGGCTCCGTCGGCGAGTCGCCGTTCCGGCTCTTCGACTCCGACGGCCGGCTGCTCGTGCTGCGCCCCGACCTCACGCTGCCGGTAGCGCGCCTCGCCGCCGGGAGGCTCGCGGACGCGCCGCGCCCGCTGCGCCTGCGCTACAGCGCGCCTGTCGTGCGCGAGCGCCAGTCGCTGCGCGGCCAGCCGCGCCAGTTCACCCAGCTCGGCGTCGAGCTGATCGGCGGGGAGGCCGCCGACTCGGAGGTCGAGGTCGTGACGCTGCTCGCCCGCGTCCTCGACGAGCTGGGCGTCGAGACCTGGCACATCGCCTGCGGTTCGGTGGCGCCGGTCGCGGGGCTCCTGGACGCATGCGCGCCCGACGATGCCTTCCGCGAGCGCGCGCAGGAGCTCGTCCACGCGTCGGACTTCGTCGCCCTCGACGAGCTCGCCTCCGCGGCGGGCATCCCCGACGCCGCCGCCCGCGCCCTCGCGCGGATCCCGCGCATCCACGGCGACCGCGAGGCGCTCGACGAGCTGGACGCCCTGCTCGCGGAGGCCGGCGTCGAGGAGGGGGCCCGCGGCGTGCGCGAGCTGCGCGACCTCGCGGAGCGCATCTCCGGCGCGGTGCCGGCCGGCAGGCTCTCCTTCGACTTCTCGACGGTCAACTCCTTCGACTACTACACCGGCATCATCTTCAAGGGCTACGCGGCCGGCACCACGGGCGCGGTGGCCTCGGGCGGGCGCTACGACCGCGTCCTCGCGAACCTGGGCCTCGACGATGCCTGCGCCTGCGGCTTCGCGCTCTCGCTCGAGCGCCTGCAGGAGGCCCTCGGCGAGCGCGGGGAGTCCGGGCTCGTGAGCGGCGCCGCCCCGACGGAGCGCCCGCTGCGCGTCGCCGTGCCCAAGGGCTCGCTGTTCGCCGACACCGTCGCGCTGCTCGCCCGGGCGGGCCTGCCCACCGAGGAGCTCGCCGAGCCCGGGCGGCGCCTGATCATCCCCGCGGGCGACGTGGAGTACGTGATCGTGCGCGCTCAGGACGCGCCGGCCTTCGTGGCCTACGGCGGCGCGGACTGCGGCTTCTGCGGGTCGGACTCGATCATCGAGGCCGGCGTGGACCTGCTCGCGCTCGTCGACTGCCGCTACGGCGCCTGCCGCTTCATCGTGGCCGAGCCCCGCTCGGCCGCCGGCAAGGCCGAGGAGGCCTACGCCTGGCGCGGCTCGGTGCGCGTGGCCACCAAGTACCCGCGCATCACCCAGGACTACTACGACCGCATCGGGCGGCGCGTGGACATCCTCGCGCTGCACGGCAACATCGAGCTCGGGCCGATCGTGGGGATGGCCGACAGGATCGTCGACATCACCGCGACCGGCACCACGCTGCGCGAGAACGACCTCGTGGTCGTCGACGACGTGCTCGAGTGCACGGCCCGCTTCTTCGCGAGCCCGAGCTCGTGGCGCGTGGACGGCCGGGTCCGCGACCTGTGCGACCGCGTCGCGGCCGCCGTGGGGGAGGGGGAGTAGATGCTGAGAAGGATCGCGCTCGCCGCGGGCGAGCGCCTCTCCGAGCGCGACCTGCGCCGCGAGACGGCGGCGCTGCCCGCAGACGTCGTGGCCGCGGCCGAGGCGATCGTGGCCGACGTCCGCGAGCGCGGCGAGGCGGCCGTGCGCGAGCACACCGAGCGCCTCGACGGCGCCTGCCGCGACGAGCTGCGGGTGGCCCCCGAGGAGCTGCGCGCCGCGCGCGCGGCGGTGGACCCGTCCTTCCTCGCCTCCCTCGAGCGCGCGGCCGACCACATCCGCGCCTTCCACGAGCTCGAGCTCGTGGAGGGCTTCGAGACGGTGCGCCCGGACGGCGTGCGCCTGGGCGTGCGGGTCACGCCGGTCGCGGCCGCGGGCGTCTACGTGCCGGGAGGCCGGGCGAACTACCCCTCGACCGTGCTTATGAACGCGATCCCGGCCAAGGTCGCCGGCGTCCGCCGCGTGGTGATGGCGACGCCGCCCGGACCCGACGGGCGCGTGAACCCCTACACCCTGGCCGCAGCCGACGTCGCGGGCGTGGACGAGGTCTACGCCGTCGGCGGCGCCCAGGCGATCGCGATGCTCGCCTACGGCACGGAGTCCGTCGCCCCGGTCGACAAGGTGACGGGCCCCGGCAACGCCTACGTGGCGGCGGCCAAGCGGGCCGTCTCCGGGGTGGTGGGCATCGACATGATCGCCGGGCCCTCCGAGGTGTGCGTGCTGGCGGACTCCACCGCCGACCCGGTCGTGGTCGCCTCCGACCTCATGGCCCAGGCCGAGCACGACCCGCTCGCCTCCTGCTTCCTGGTGACCGGCGACGCGGCGCTCGCCGACGCCGTGGACGCCGCCCTCGGCGCCCTCGTCGCCCAGAGCCCGCGCGCCGAGGTGACGCGCGCCTCGCTCGAGGGCCGCGGGCTCGCCGTGGTGTGCGCCGAGGACGACGCTGCCGTGGCGGCGGTGGACCTGATTGCCCCGGAGCACCTCGAGCTGCACCGCGCCGACGCCGGCGAGGTCCTCGGGCGCGTCTCGAACGCGGGGGCGGTGTTCGTGGGCCCGTGGAGCTCCGAGCCGCTGGGCGACTACGTCGCCGGCCCCAACCACACCCTGCCGACGGGCGGCACCGCGCGCTTCTCGAGCCCGCTCGGGGTATATGACTTCCAGAAGCGCACGAGCACGATCTCCTACACGCCGGAGGGGCTGCTCGCCGACGGGCCGGACGTGCAGGTCCTCGCCCAGGCCGAGGGCCTGTGGGCCCACGCCCTCTCGGTGGGGCAGCGCCTGAGGCTGGCCCGCTCGGGCGGGGCGCGCTTCGAGGACGCCGCGGCGGCCTGCGAGGGCGCCGACGCCGTCGCCTGGCCGACCCGCCTGCGCGACGCGCGCGAGAGCGAGGGGGATGATCTGGGATGAGCGGACTTTCCAAGCGGGTGCGCGAGCTCGTGCGCGACGACGTGCGCGACCTCGTCCCCTACGACCCGGGGTTCTCCGCCTGCGAGGTGAACCTCTCGGCGAACGAGAACGCCTACGGCATGCCGTCCTCGGTGCGCCAGGCGATCCGCCACGCCGCGCGCGGCGTCGCCGTCAGCCGCTACCCGGACCCCATGGCCAACGACCTGCGCGACCTCGTCGCCGACTGGTATGGCGTGGACCGGCGCAACGTGTGCGTGGGCAACGGCGGCGACGAGCTGATTTTCAACCTGTTCCTGGCCTTCGGCGGTCCGGGCAGGACCGTGGTGGACTGCCCGCCGTCCTTCTCCGTCTACGCGACCTACGCCGAGGTGGCCGGCTCGACGGTCGTCCGGGTCCCGCGCGACCCCGAGACCTTCGACGTGGACGTCGACGCGCTGCTCGAGGCCGCCGCGACGGCCGACGTGGTGGTCGTCGCCTCCCCGAACAACCCCACGGGCAACCTCATGGCCCGCGCCGACGTCGCCCGCCTGTGCGCCGCCTGCCCGGGCGTCGTGATGCTCGACGAGGCCTACGTCGAGTTCTCCGACCCCTCGGCGCGCTGCGACATGCTGCTCGCGACCTGCGACAACCTCGTCGTGCTGCACACGTTCTCGAAGGCGTTCGCGATGGCGGGCATGCGCGTGGGCTACGTGCTCGCCGCCACGGACGTGATCGACGCCTTCGCCGCCGTGCGCCAGCCCTACACCGTCGACGTCGTCGCGCAGCTCGCCGCCCGCGAGGTCGTGGCGCGCCGCGACGACTTCCGCGAGACCATCGCCCACCTGCGCGCGAACCGCGACCGTCTCGCCGCCGAGCTCTCGGAGATGGACGGGGTGCGCGTGTGGCCGAGCGAGGGCAACTTCCTGCTCGTGCGCGTGCCCGTCGCCTCCGAGGTGCGGGCCTGGCTGCGCGACGAGCGCTCCATCCTGGTGCGGGACTTCTCCTCGACCCCCGGGCTCGAGGACTGCCTGCGCGTGACCGTCGGGACCGAGGAGGAGAACGCCCGCCTCGTGGAGGCACTGGGCGTCCTGCTGAAGAAGGAGGACTAGATGACCCGCGCTGCGACCGTCGCCCGAGAGACCGGCGAGACGAGGATCGAGGTCACCATCGACCTGGACGGAACGGGCCGCGTCGACGCCGAGACCGGCGTCGGCTTCTTCGACCACATGCTCGACGCCTTCGGCCGCCACGGCCTGTTCGACCTGACCGTGCGCTGCGAGGGGGACGTCGAGGTGGACTACCACCACAGCGTCGAGGACGTGGGCATCGTGATGGGGCAGGCCATCCGCGCCGCCCTGGGCGACAAGGCCGGCATCACCCGCTTCGCCGACGTCGCCCTCGCGATGGACGAGGCCCTCGTGCTGGGCGCCGTCGACGTCTCCGGCCGCGGCCAGCTGTACTGGGACGTCGACATCGACGCCGACAAGGTGGGCACCTTCGACACCGAGCTCGGCGAGGAGTTCTTCGTCGGGCTGGCCCGCGAGGCGGGGATCACCCTGCACCTGCGCAAGATTGCCGGCACGAACGCCCACCACATCCTCGAGGCCACGTTCAAGGCCGCCACGCGCGCCCTGCGCCTGGCCTGCGAGCGCGACCCGCGCGTCGTCGGGGTGCCCTCGACGAAGGGCAGCCTGTGATGGGCCGCGTCGCCGTCGTCGACTACCACAAGGGCAACCTCTCGAGCGTGGCCCGCGGGCTGGCCGCGGCCGGCGCCGACGTCCTCGTCACCGACGAGCCCGCCGCCATCCGCGCCGCCTCGGCCGTCGTGATGCCGGGCGTGGGCAGCTTCGAGGACGCGATGGGTCACATGCGCGCGAGCGGGCAGGCCGAGGCCGTGCTCGACGCGATCGCCGCGGGCAGGCCCTACCTCGGGATCTGCCTGGGGCTCCAGGTGCTGTTCGAGTGGGGCAGCGAGCTCGCCGACCCCGCGGGCGAGGCGCGCTGGGTCGAGGGGCTGGGCGTGCTCGCCGGCTCGTCGACGAGGCTCGAGTCGAGCCGCCTCAAGGTGCCCCACGTCGGCTGGGACCAGCTCGACCTCACCGAGGCGGGGGAGGGCTGCCCGCTGCTCGCGGGCGTCGCGGACGGCTGCACCATGTACTTCACCCACTCCTACGCCGTCGCCGACGCCGAGGACGCCTGCGTGGCCGCGCGCACGCACTACGTGGAGAGCTTCGCCTCCGTCGTGTGGCGCGACCAGGTGTACGGCTGCCAGTTCCATCCGGAGAAGTCCTCGCGCAACGGCATGCGGGTCCTCTCCAACTTCGTGAGGGCGGTGGGACGATGATCGTGTTCCCTGCGATCGACCTCGTGGCGGGCGACGTCGTGCGCCTCGCCCGCGGCAGGCGCTCGGAGATGGACGTGTACTCCCACGACCCCGTCGCCGTCGCGCGTGACTTCGCGGCGCGCGGGGCGGAGTGGGTGCACGTCGTGGACCTCTCGGCCACCTTCGGGGAGGACGAGGAGGCCCGCGCCGCCAACGACGCCGCCATCCGCGCGATCTGCGGCGTGGAGGGGCTCTCCGTCGACGTCGGGGGAGGGGTGCGCTCGCTCGCGCGCCTCGAGGAGCTCGTGGCGATGGGGTGCTCGCGCGTGAGCATGGGGACGGCGCTCGTGCGCGACCCGGCGCTCGCCGAGCGGGCGGCCGCGGAGTTCGGCGACCACGTCGTCGCCGACGTCGCCGCCCTCGACGGCGAGGTGCGCGTGGACGGCTGGCGCGAGGGCGCGGGCGTCCCCGCCGCCGAGCTCGTCGGCGAGCTCGTGCGCATGGGGTTCCGCCACCTGGTGTTCACCGATGTCGCCCGCGACGGCATGCGCACGGGCATCGACCTGGACGCCTACCGGCGCGTCGCCCGCGTCGCGGGCTTCCCGGTGGTGGCCTCCGGCGGCATCGCCTCCGTCGATGACGTCGCGCTGCTCGCCTCCGCGGGCCCGGACGTCGTCGAGGGCGCGATCGTGGGCCGCGCGCTGTACGAGGGGTCCGTCACGCTCGAGGCGGCGCTCGCCGCCGCGCGGGCCGCCTGAGGACGGGAGGAGCGACATGCTGGCCAAGAGGGTCATCCCCTGCCTGGACGTCGACGCGGGCCGCGTCGTGAAGGGCACGAACTTCGTCGACATCCGCGACGCGGGCGATCCCATCGAGCTCGCCCAGCGCTACGACCGGGAGGGCGCCGACGAGGTCGTCTTCCTCGACATCACCGCCACCTCGGACGACCGCGAGCCGACGGTGCGCCTCGCCGCCCGCGCCTCCGAGGAGCTGCGCATCCCCTACACCGTGGGGGGCGGCATGCGCGACGTCGACACGATGCGGACCACGGTGGCCGCCGGCGCCGACAAGGTCTCGATCTGCTCGGCCGCCGTCTACGACCCCTCCATCCTGGACCGGGCGAGCCGCGCCTTCGGCAGCCAGGCCGTGATCTGCGCGATCGATGCCAAGCGCGTGGGCCGCGCCGACCGCTGGGAGGTCTACACCTCGGGCGGCAGGAAGGCGATGGGGATCGACGCCATCGAGTGGGCGCGGGAGGCCGCCGCGCGCGGTGCGGGCGAGATCCTGCTCACGAGCATGGACCGCGACGGCACGAAGGAGGGCTTCGACCTCGCGCTGACCCGCGCCGTCTCGCGCGCCGTCCCCATCCCCGTGATCGCCTCGGGCGGCGTGGGCACCCTCGAGCACTTCGCCGAGGGCATCATCGAGGGCGAGGCCGACGCGGTGCTCGCCGCGAGCGTGTTCCACTTCGGCCAGTTCACGATCCGCCAGGTGAAGGAGTACATGGCCAGCCAGGGAATCCCCGTGCGGCTGGACTTCTAGGAGGGGCGGGTATTCAGGGTGGCCGCGTCTCCTTTGGCTGATATCCGATAGGGCGTCGACCGTCGATGACTTCCTGTCCGTCGAATTGCCTATCTTCTCATCACCAACCAGCGGGCATTCTGATTAAGAATGAATTGCTGTCTGCGTTCGCGACGTGAGGGGTAGGCATGGCCGAGAAGATCAAGATCGTGAGCGACCCGTATGCGCGATCGATTACGTTCCAGAGCCTCGACGGTGGGGAGTGGCATCCGATCAACCGTGAGACCTCGGCGACCAGCGGACTGATTGCCAAGTCGATCTCGGAGTCCTTCCTGCCGTTCAAGGCACAGGAAATCATTGACCTCATCCTGCGGGAGTTCGCCGTTCCCGGTCAGAGGCTCGGCATCGTGTTCGAGGGCTCCCATGACGAGTGGGACGAGGTGCTCGCCGTATGCGCGAGCGAGGAGTTCGCTTCGCGCGTCGAGGCCGAGCGCTCCGAGCGATGGCTGCCGGATGCGGCGGACGTCCTTCCGGAGATCGTACGCATCTTCGACGACGTGAGCCCTCTCGTCGGGTCGAGCGCCCTGGAGCGCGAGGACGTCCGGCGCGACCTCGACAAGTTCCTCGATGCCTCGAGCGACCGCATTCCCATATGCGTGCTCGGAAACTACAGTGCGGGCAAATCGACGTTCATCAACGCCCTCATCGGGGCCGAGCTGCTGCCCAGCGCGGATGCGCCCACCACGGCCCGCTTGTTCCAGATTCGTCGCTCGCATGACCGGGACAGGGGCTCGGTCGAGTTCGTGCATGGCGGGCGACGGGTCGCGATCCGCTTCGGCGAAGAGACCGAGGAGGGCCTTCCCTCATCGGAGGGCTCGGAGTTCGCGAAGGGACTTGCCGGTGCGCTTGCGCTCGTCAAGGGGGCGTCCCATGGTCGAGCGCATGCGATCGACGCTCGAGTTCCTCAACGCATACGAGTCCGACGAGGCCGATGAGGCCCTCTCCGACCTCATCGAGGTGTGCGTCCCCTTCGGAGGCGAGGATGCGTGGGGCGCGTCGAACGAGTTCGTCATCTTCGATTCGCCCGGGTCGAACTCCGTGTCCAACGAGGAGCACTCGCTCGTTCTCAAGCGAGCCATGGAGGGCATGTCGAACGGTCTCCCGGTGTACGTCGTGACCTACGACAGCCTCGACACCACGGACAATCAGGACCTCTACGAGCAGATCGAGCAGATTGACGCGATAGACGAGCGGTTCGCGATGATCGTCGTGAACAAGGCGGACCTCACCACCCTGCCGATCGAGGGCATGACGGAGGAGCTGCGCTCGAGAATCCGGCAGAGCGCCGTATACCAGAGCATGTACGCGATGGGCATCTACTTCGTCGCCTCCATCGCCGGGCTTGGTGCGAAGACGGGCGGCACGTTCCTCGACGAGAGCTACGAGGAGCGCTACGAGAGTTGCAAGGCCAAGTACGGGGATCCCGAGAACAAGTACCATCGCGCGCTGTATCGCTACGACATCCTACCTGGGCAGGCTGCGACCCGCGTGATAGAGGAGTCCGGGGACTGCGAGGACCTCGTGCTCGCGAACAGTGGACTCTACTGCGTCGAACGCGAGATCGAGCGCTTCGCGACGAGGTACGCGGCCTACAACAAGTGCCATCAGTCGGAGGGGCTCCTCGGACGACTGATCGACATCACGCGCGAGGAGACCACGAGGAAGAAGCACGGCCACGAGCGCTCGATGCGGACGTACACGCGGCAGCTGAACCGAGGGGAGGCGGCTCTCGTCAGCTCAATCGACGCGTCGGAGACGAAGCTGAGAAGGCAGGCTCTCGAGTCATACGAGGACGAGATGGACCGTGCGCTCGGTCCGGTGCTGCCGACCCTCGACGTCCGGGACCTCGAGGTCCTCGAGTCCCGGTTCACCGAGAGACGGCGCGACGAGCTCGAGTACGACCAGGAACGAGAGGACATCGGCGAGGCCCTCAGGGATGCCCTCGACAACGTGAGGGACCGCTTTGCGGGAGGCGAAGGCCTCATCGACGCCGTCGCCTCGGCCGTACGCGGCGTCAGGGAGGACATGGCCGTCGCCCGCGACGAGGTTCGCGACTTCCTGCAGGCCAAGCAGGAGGCCGACCGCCTGGCGGCGTCCGACATCATCGAGGCTGTCCAGAGCCGCTATGACGACGAGCTGGGTGGCTTTGCGAGCCGCGCGGCCGATGCCTCGGAGAGCTATTGGAAGAAGCGAGCCGAAGCCATCCGTGACGAGCTCTACGGAATCGCGACGAACTGCGCGGAGCTGTCGGAGGATCGTCGCAGGGAGCTCGGCGAGCTCATCGTGCAGTACGCTCCCCTGACGCTGGGGGCGGGCAACGGGATCTTCGAGCGCGGCGACTTCCGCTTCTGGCCGCTGTTCCGGATGGTCCATCCGCTGAACGTCGAGCGCCTCGACCTCGCGAAGGTGTCTCGTACCTATCGCGACGAGATGGCGACCGCTGCCGCCAACATCCGCCAGGACGTCGGCAACTCGCACGGTGCTCGCTTCGTCGAATGGGTCGACGAGCTGATGGCCGTCATCAGGGAGAACATCACCGAATACAATCCCGACCTCCGTGAGAAGGTGGAGTCCATCCGCTTCGAGGAGTCCAGCATCTCGCAGCTCGAGAGTGCCCTTTCCTCGCTCGGGACCGCCGTCGACCGAGTGCGCCGGCTTCTCGCCTGGAGGGGGTAGGCCATGGGAATCAAAAGCATCGTCGCCAAGGTCGCCGGGAAGGCCGCCGACGCTGTCCACAAGGTCTCGTCCCTCAGTCCCTCACAGCTGGAGGACATCGAGCGCCGTCGCGCCGAGTACCTCTCCCAGGAGCCCTCGCCGGATGACCCCGAAGCCCGCGAGCTCACGCTCCGTCTCATGTCTGCGATCGGCGTCGAGATCCACGACGACTACCTCTCCCGTCTCGAAGACCTTTACGTCCCCGTGGACCCCGAGGCCGAGTACGGACGCCCCTTCGACGCCGGGCACAACATTCGCTACTTCGACATCACCAAGTGGGTCGTCGATGAGAGCGAGGACAGCCTCGAGAAGCTCGTGAGCGTCTATGCCGTGCTCTCGAACGAGCCCTGTAACATCGCGCTCGTGTTCGACAGGACGTGCCGAGGAACGAAGGCGTACCTGGCCGTCGTGAACCTGCGTAACTCCGGGAGTAACGTGGACGTGGAGGCCTATCGCCGTCGTCTGGCCGATGCCGTCATAGGCAACTTTCCCGGCTCGCAGCTCGGAGAGGGCACCGTAGGCGTGCCACCGTGCCTGAGCCGCCTGGAGTCGCGCTCGGTCGCGACCATATCGAACGTGCCCGGGGAGAAGTCGGAGCGCTTCGCCACCCAGACCATCGAGCGGATTCTCGACGGCGTCATCCCGACCACGCCCATCCAGGAGTACACGATCGTGCTGCTCGCCAGTCCGGTGCTCAATGCAGAGGACAGGCAACTCCGCCTCGGCGAGCTCTACTCCGGTCTGGCCCCCTATGCTTCGTGGCAGACGGACTTCACGCTGCAAGAGAGCGACAGCGAGATGTCCACGGCCACCGTGGGCCTGAACATCGGCGCCTCGCATGGGTCGCAGGTCGGGACGGGCCAGACGGTCAACGTCAACGAGAGCGAGACGGACTCCAGGAACTATTCGGAGGGCGAGACGACCACCGACTCCATCTCGGACTCCGAGTCCACCACCACGGGCCAGAGCGACACCGATACGGCTGGCGTCCATGCCGGAGTGGGGCTGGGTGACAACGGAGTGGGTGTCGGCGGGTCCTATTCCCATGGTCACACGACTTCCGAGGCGGAGACGCTCGGTCGCACCGTCACCCAGGCGACGGGGCGTGCCATTACGAACACCCTCGGCCGTGCCGTGACGCGCGGCGTCGGTACCGCGCTCAGCGTGACCGACGCGCTCACGAGGGGTGCGAACTTCGGTGCCAACTTCGCCCGCTCCTCGAGCGTCACGGCGACCATCGGCAAGAGCGAGGGAATCCACCAGTCGTTCACCAACTTCACGGTCAAGCACGCCCTCGAGCTTCTCGAGAGCCAGATGAAGCGCCTTGACCAGGCTGCTGCCCTGGGCACGTGGGACTTCGCGGCCTACGTGCTCAGTCGTGACCAGGGAGTGGCTAACAACGTCGCCCACTCATACCTTGCGCTCACGCAGGGCGAGGGGTCACACCTCAGCAAGGCGTGCGTGAACCTGTGGCGTGGCGACCTCGCGGACGACGAGCGGGCCAGGACGATCTGCGCCTACCTGGGCGACCTGCGCCATCCGCTGTTCGGGCTCGACCCCGAGGCTCTCGAGTTCGACGGCACGCTCGCCACCTATCCGACTTCGGTCAGTCCGACGACGTTGCTGTCCGGCAAGGAGCTCGCGTACTCGTTGAACTTCCCGCAGCGCTCCGTGAGCGGACTTCCGGTGATAGATTGCGTCGCCTTTGGCAGGAACGTCTCGAAGTTCGATGAGGCTCCAGAGGGAGATTCTCTACGACTAGGGCGCATCTTCCACATGCACCACGAGGAGCCGACCGACGTCGATTTGTCCCTCGAGTCCCTCTCCTCGCACGTCTTCGTGGTCGGGAGCACCGGTTCGGGCAAGAGCACCACGGTCTACAGGATGATTTCCGAGGCGAGGAGGAAGGGCATCGGCTTCCTGGTCGTCGAGCCGGCGAAGGGAGAGTACAAGCAGGTCTTCGGAGGCGACGAAGAGGTTTCCGTCTATGGGACCAACCCGTCGCTTTGTCGGCTGCTGCGGGTCAATCCCTTCGCCTTCCCGCAGAGCATCCATGTGCTCGAACACCTCGACCGCCTGGTGGAGGTCTTCGGCGCCTGCTGGCCGATGTACGCCGCCATGCCGGCAGTCCTCAAGGAGGCAATCGAGCGATCCTATGCCGATTGTGGCTGGGATCTTACCGAATCGACGAACCGGTATGGGGACGCCCTCTTCCCGACGTTTTCGGACGTGGTGAGGAATGTCCGGACGATCATCGACACGAGTGACTACGACGCGGAGAACAAGGGCGCGTACAAGGGGTCGCTGATAACACGGCTCCAGTCGCTCACCACCGGTATCAACGGGACGATTTTCGGTGGCGTCGCCATTTCGGACGAGGAGCTCTTTGACCGCAACGCAATCGTCGACCTGAGCCGCGTGGGATCGACGGAGACCAAGGCGCTCATCATGGGAATCCTGGTTCTCAAGATGCAGGAGCATCGCATGGCTGCCGCGGTCGGCCAGAACGCCGCATTGCGCCATATGACGGTTCTCGAGGAGGCGCATGCCCTGCTCAGGAGGACCGCTCCCGTTCAGTCCGCCGAAGGAGGAAACCTCCAGGGGAAGAGCGTGGAGATGCTCTCGAACGCGATTGCGGAGATGCGCACGTACGGCGAGGGCTTTGTGATCGTTGACCAGGCTCCTGGTCTGCTCGACCTGGCGGCAATCCGCAACACCAACACGAAGGTCATCATGCGCCTGCCCGACGAGGAGGACCGTGAGCTTGTCGGACGTGCGGCGAATCTCAATGACGACCAGGTAAGGGAGCTCGCTCGGCTTCCACGAGGAGTTGCCGCTGTCTATCAGAACGACTGGATTGAGCCGGTGCTCTGCAAGGTGGAGCCACCCAGGGATCCTGCGACGGGATTCGAGTACTCGCCTTCGGAAGTCGATGTTGGGAAGCGTGACGAGGTTGCGGTTGCCGAGGTAGTTCGCCTTCTGCTCGAGAGAGGAGGGGAGGTTGCTCCGGGCGAGGATGCCCTTCGAGTCCTGCTCGACGAGACGGGACTGGAGGCCTCGGTTCGGGTTGCCGTCCTTCGTGCTCTTGAGGACCAATCGCACCCCCGGCAGTTCTCGAGGGTCGCGCCCGTGCTTGCACGCCTCTATCCCGACGCAAGGGTCGCCGTCGCCAAGGCGTACCACGCGAAGGAGCGAGGGGGCTCCTTGAGCGCGGTGGTGAACGGTACTCTTCCGTCTGCCCTCGAAGGCGTGTCCATGACACTGCGATGGGCGGTCGTGCAGGGCGTCATCGAGGACTACCTCGTGAACGAGGCGGGGGATCGGCGGGCGTTCGACGAATGGCACATGCTTCGCAAGGAAGGGAGGGCATGACCAATGCCGACCTTTTCCGACATGAGACCCGTTGAGACCGCTCGGCCTCTCGAGGACCAGCAAGCCGACATTCCTCCCGCCGATCTCGACGAGCTCATCAAACCGACGGATATTCCCTCCGCTGAGGCGGGTGTGGGTCCCGAAGCGGGAGGCGAGCTGTCGACCCTCGACGAACTTGTGACTCCGAGCGACGTTACCGATCGTGTCGACTCTGTTCCCGAGACCTCCGAGGAGATGGAGGAGCAGGAACCGCTTGTGGGCAAGCTCCTTGATGAGCCCCGCCGAGCCATTCCCGAAGAGAGAGACTTGCTCACCGACAAGAATGAGCGCATGCATTATGCCGAAAGAAGTGATGGCGCATGGGAGGGGGAGCCTGGAAACTCTCTGCTCGTACCTGATGACAGGGGGGCACTGCGTGCTCTCAAGCGATTCGGTCTGAAGGGGGTCGATTATATCCGCGGTATTCCGGACTTCTCGAAGTGCGCTTTGTGCCAAGCCGAGATTGCCATGACGATGAACCGATACGTTGGGCCGAACGCCAACTTCAGACAGGCTGACCGAGCGCTCGTATCCCACTTCAATGAGGTCGGGAAGGACGGTCGGACCGACTGGAAGCTCGATGATGTGCGGCAGTGGAGAAAGGACAACAAGCTGACGTGGCACGAGTGCAGTGACATGAAGACATGCCAGCTCGTCCCTAGGGCCATTCATGATCCGTGCAAGCACTACGGTGGCGTTGCGGAATGCAAGAGGCGTGACAAGGTGAATGCGGGGAGTGTGTTCGATGATTGAGTCCATTGAGAAGGTCGTGTGGGGCAGGGCGCTCACGCTCAAGGTCGTTCCGGCCTATACGGAGCGCGAGGATGTCCCCGCTGTCCAGGAGCTGGCGCTTGAAGGCATTCTCGCTGCGTGGGACGTTGTGGACGCCTCGATTGATGAGCTTCGCGCGTACTGCCTGGCCAATGGCGTGGACGAGGAGGGGATGCCCAACGTGTTCCGCTTCGTGATGCCGACGGAGATCTACCTCGACAGCGTGACGAACCATCGCGTCGTCGCCCTCATGTGCGAGTACCGTCCTGACCCCGAGCACGGCCTCGCCATTGTGTTCGAGGACGAGCGTCTTAGGGAGATTGGCCCACAGGACATCATCCTCTAGCCCCGCTCACCCCTCTCCCCCTTCGCTACACTTGCCCCGGCAACGTGAGGAGACCCACATGACCAATGCAACCTATGCGGGCGAGCCGCTGGAGCCGCTCTCCGCCGCCACGGCGCGCGTCGCCTTCGACGAGCGCGGCCTCGTGCCGTGCGTGGTGCAGCAGGCCGGCACGGGCGAGGTCCTCATGGTCGCCTGGATGAGCGAGGAGTCGCTGCGCCTCACGCTCGAGACGGGCACCACCTGGTTCTGGAGCCGCTCGCGGCGGGAGCTGTGGAACAAGGGCGCCACGAGCGGCAACATGCAGCAGGTGCACCGCGTCCTCGTGGACTGCGACGCCGACACGCTGCTCGTGGAGGTGGACTCGCTCGGGCCCGCCTGCCACACCGGCCGCAGGAGCTGCTTCTTCCGCGAGCTCGTCGCGGAGGGCGAGACGGAGGGGGAGTAGTCATGGGAGTGCGCACCGCGAACGTGCAGGACGGCGACATCGGGGCCACGCTCGAGGGCCTCGCCGAGGTGATCCACGGGCGCCGCGGAGCCTCCCCGGAGGAGTCCTACACCGCCCGCCTGCTCTCCGGCGAGGCCGACTCGCTGCTCAAGAAGGTCGCCGAGGAGGCGACCGAGGTCGTCATGGCCGCCAAGGACGACGACCACGACCACCTGCGCTACGAGGCGGCCGACCTCGTCTACCACCTCATGGTGGTGCTCGAGCGCTACGGGGTCACCCTCCCCGAGCTCGCCGGCGAGCTCGACGCCCGCAGGCACTAGTCCCGGGCGCCTCCTGCCAGGCAACGTCCGCATGTGCGGTGGTTTTCTCCGCCCGCTGGCAGGCAATGCCGTTAAGTGCACCCGCATTCGCGCCCTCCGCGCCGCATGACCCCGCGATTCCGCCGCACTTGACGCGTCTGCCTGGCAACGGCAGGCCTCTCGGGACGCACTTAGCGGCATTGCCTGCCATCGCAGACGGGAAGACGCCGCACAAGAGCGCCCTTCCTGGCAGGAGACTTGATTCCGGCCCGCCTTTGGCGGCGGCCGCCCCGTCTGCGCGGACCAACGAGGTCGCCCCGCTACAGCTCGAAGGTCGTCCAGTCGCCGTCGGCGCGCGGGCATTCGATCGAGCGGTAGCCCGCCGACCACGCGTAGGCGTAGGCGCCGTCGATGTTGTCGGCCACGTCGGCGGGGGAGTGGGCGTCGGAGCCCACGGTGATGGGGACGCCCGCCTCGCGGAACAGCACGAGCAGCTCGTGGTTGGGGTAGTAGGTGCCCACGCCCTTGCGCAGGCCCGCCGTCGAGACCTCGACGCGCCGCCCGGTGTCGCGGGCGCACGCGGCCATCTCGCGGAAGACGTCCGTGAGGTCGCAGGTCACGTGCCAGCCCTCGCGCGCGAAGCGCATCGCGAGGTCGGGATGGGCCATCGTGTCGAAGGCCAGCGGGCTCTCGCAGGCGCGGCACCACGCCTCGGCGTAGGCGCGCCACATGCCGTTCGCGCCGAGCTCCTCGTAGATGCGCAGGTCTCCGTCCCAGTCGATGGGCTTCGTGTCGATCATGTGCACCGAGCCCAGGCGGAAGGTCGCCCCCTCGGAGTAGCGCGGCACGTGCTCCTCGCAGCCCTCGTACCAGTCGCACTCCCACCCGAACACGAGCTCGAGCTCGGGGACGAGCTCGCGCGCCTCGGCGACGTCGCGGGCTACGGCGGGCAGGTCCGTCTCCTCGACGCCGACGGCGTCGTCGTTGATGCCGTCCGGGATGGTGAGGTGGTCGGTCGCGCACATGATCGCGCAGCCGGCCGCGACGGCGGCGCGCGCGTTCTCGAGCAGCGAGGCCGCGCCGTCGGAGTGGTTGGTGTGGGTGTGGGTGTCGACGATCGGGGCCGCGAAGTCCATGACTGCCTCCCTGGTCCGTGGGACGTCCCTCCGTCCTGGTAGGATAGCCGCGACGACGGCGCCGCGACGCGGGTCGCGACGCCGCTCGGCGAGCGCGGGAGGTCCGCGCCGCGGAGGCGAGGGGAGGGCGCCTGTGGCTGGGAGAGGGGACGCGGGCGCGCCGGGCCTGCGCGAGCTCGTCGCGAAGGTCCCCACCGAGCCGGGCTGCTACCTGTGGAAGGACGCCGCCGGCGAGGTCCTCTACGTGGGCAAGGCGAAGAACCTGCGCGCCAGGATGCGCCAGTACGTGCTCGGCGAGGACGAGCGCGACCGCATCAAGGTGATGATGCACGAGGTCGCGGACTTCGACTACGTCGTCGTGGCCTCCGAGCACGAGGCGCTCGTGCTCGAGATGAACCTCATCCAGCAGTACCACCCTCCCTACAACGTCGACCTGCGCGACGACAAGAGCTATCCCTTCATCGCCGTGACGCGCGGCGACGTCTACCCCGCGATCAAGTACACCCGCGAGCGCCACCGCCCCGGCACGCGCTACTACGGCCCCTACACCGACGCCCGCGCCGCCAAGCAGACGATCGACATCGTCCGGAGGCTCACCCCGGTGTGCGTGGCGACCTGCCCGGGCTGGAAGCGCGTGCGCCGCCTGCTCGAGGCGGACGAGGGGGCGGAGGGCGTCGTCGAGCTGCTCTGCGCGCAGAACGGGCGCCCCTGCTTCGACTTCCACGTGGGCCGCGGCCCCGGCGTGTGCGTGGGCGCGGTCAGCCCAGAGGAGTACGCCGGCAACGTCGCCCAGGTGGAGCGCTTCCTCTCCGGCCACAAGTCCGAGTTCGTCGCCGAGCTCGAGGCCGAGATGCGCGACGCCGCCGCCGAGCTCGACTTCGAGCGCGCGGGGCGGCTGAAGAGGCGCCTCGAGACGATCCGCGACCTGGACTCGCGCCAGCAGGTCGTCTTTCCCGCGGCCGTGGACCTCGACGCGGTCGGGTTCTGGCGCGAGGAGACGATCGCGGGCGCATGCGTGTTCCTCGTGCGCGAGGGCCGCGTGGTGCGCACGGTGGACTTCGTCCTCGACAAGGGCCTCGACGTCGGCGAGCAGGACCTCGTCGGCGGCTTCGTGAAGCGCTACTACGACCGCACGAGCGACCTGCCGCTCGAGGTCGACCTGCCCTGCGAGCTCGAGGACGCCGACGCGCTCGCCGGCTGGCTCACGGCGCGCCGCGGTCGCAGGGTGCGCCTGCACGTGCCCCGGCGCGGGGAGAAGCGCCGCCTGCGGGAGATGGCCGACACCAACGCGCGCCACGCGCTGATGCGCTACGAGCTCAAGACCGGCTACGAGGACAGGCGGACGAACGAGGCCCTGCTCGAGCTCGAGAGCGCGCTCGCCCTCGACGAGCCGCCGATGCGGATCGAGTGCTACGACGTCTCGACCATCCACGGCAAGCACACCGTCGCCTCGATGGTGGTGTTCACGGCAGGCCAGCCCGACAAGTCCCAGTACCGCCGCTTCAAGGTGCGCACCCCCCTCGAGGAGGCCAACGACGTCGCCTCGATGCGCGAGGTCCTCGCGCGCCGCTTCGCCCCCGAGCGCCTCGCCGACGAGCGCTTCGGCTCCCTGCCGGACCTGCTGATCCTCGACGGCGGCAAGCCCCAGCTCAACGCGGTGTCCGCCCAGCTCGCCGAGATGGGCGTGGAGGTGCCGCTCGCCGGCCTCGCCAAGTCGGACGAGGAGCTGTTCGTGACCTGGGACGACGACCCGGTCGTCCTGCCCTCGGGCTCCGCCTCGCTCTACCTGGTCAAGCGGGTGCGCGACGAGGCCCACCGCTTCGCGATCACCTTCCACCGCGAGCTGCGCGACAAGGCGATGACCGTCTCGATCCTCGACGAGATCGACGGGGTGGGGCCCGCGCGCAAGCGGGCACTGCGCCGCGCCTTCCCCTCGATGCGCCGCCTGCGCGAGGCTACGCTCGAGGAGATCGCCGCCGTCGACGGGATCCCCGAGGCCGTGGCGCGCGAGGTCCACGACACGCTGCGCGCCTGGGAGGCCGAGCTCGCCGAGGAGCGCGGGGCCGCCTCGGGCGACGAGGGGGAGGGCGCCGGCGAGGGGGCCTGAGGCCCGGGCGCCCTATACTTCTCTCAGACCGCCGGCCAGCGAGGGGAGGCCCCATGGACGAGCACGCCGCGCGCGCGGCCGTCCCCGACGTCGTCATCATCACGGGGATGAGCGGCGCCGGGCGCACCGAGGCCATGCACACCTTCGAGGACATGGGCTACTACGTGATCGACAACCTGCCCCCCTCGCTGATCCTGTCGCTCGCCCAGCTCGTGGGCATCGACTCGGGCCTGGGCCGCCATCTCGCCGTCGTGTGCGACCTGCGCAGCCAGGGCCTGTTCGACATGCTCGGCCCCGCCCTCGACGAGCTCGCCGCCTCCGAGGTGAGCTCCGCCGTCGTGTTCCTCGACGCCTCCGACGAGTCCCTGCGCCGCCGCTTCTCCAGCGCGCGCCGCCGCCACCCGCTCTCCCGCGAGGGCGAGCCCAACTCGAGCGCGATCGCCCGCGAGCGCGCCCAGCTCGCCGACGTGCGCCGCCGCGCCGACGTCGTCATCGACACGAGCGGCCTGCCCGTCGCCGAGCTGCGCCGCCGCCTGCGCGCCTCGTTCTCGGAGCTCTCCGAACAGCAGCTGCTCGAGGTCCACGTGTTCTCCTTCGGCTTCAAGCACGGCATGCCCGTCGAGGCCGACCTGATCATCGACGTGCGCTTCCTGCCGAACCCCTTCTACGACCCCGCGCTGCGCGAGCTCACCGGCGCCGACGCGCCCGTGGTGGACTTCGTGATGGGGCGGCCGGAGACGCGTTGCTTCCTGGAGGCCTGGTACGCGCTGCTCGACGCCGTGATGCCAGGCTACGTGGCGGAGGGCAAGCGGCTGCTCTCGATCGGGGTGGGCTGCACCGGCGGCCAGCACCGCTCCGTCGCGCTGGCCAACGCGACGGGCGCGCGCCTCGAGGGGCAGGGCTACCGGGTGAGCGTGAGCCACCGCGACCTGCCGCTCGCCCGGGGATAGGGAGGCGCCGTGTCGTTCACCGCCGAGGTCAAGGACGAGCTCGCCCGCGTCGAAGGCAGGTGCCCGGACTGCGAGGCGGCGGAGCTGTCCGCCCTCGTCCACGTGTGCGGGACGCTCTCGTTCCACGGCTCGGGGGCCTACTCGGTGCGCGTCACGACCGAGACGGGTGCGGTCGCCCGCACGCTGATCCGCCTCACCCACAAGCTGTTCGACCTGGACACCTCCCTCACGGTGCGCCGGTCGCTGCTGCACAAGAGCCGCAACTACCTGATCGAGCTCGGCGTGCAGCCGGGCCTCGAGGACGCCCTCGTACGTCTGGGCATCCTCTCGCCGGGGCGCGGGCTGGCCCAGGGGGTGCCGACCGAGCTCGTCGAGCGCCCCTGCTGCGCCGAGGCCTACCTGCGCGGCGCCTTCATGGCCGGCGGCTTCGTGGCGGACCCGCGCGGCGACTTCCACCTCGAGGTCGCCGTCACCGGCGAGCGCTACGCGGCCGACCTCGTGGCGCTGTGCGCCCGCGCGCAGGTCCGCGCGCGCCTGAACCACCGCCGCGGCGCCTACGCGATCTACCTGAAGAGCTACGACGACATCGTCCGCGTGCTGCGGGCGATGGGGGGCCGGCGCTCCGCCGCCGCGCTCGAGGCCGTGCGGCGGATGAAGTCCGTGAAGAGCGACGTGAACCGCCGCGTGAACGCCGAGGTGGCCAACCAGGCCCGCGCGGGCGGGGCCGCCGCCGAGCAGCTCGCCCTGATCGACGCCGTCGAGCGGGAGGTGGGCCTGGGGGCGCTGCCGCCGGCGCTGCGCGAGTTCTGCCGGCTGCGCCGCGCCAACCCCGACCTGCCCCTCTCCGAGCTGGGCGAGCAGGCGTCCCCGCCGCTCTCGAAATCGGCCCTCTACCATCGCGTCCTGCGGCTTCGGGCGATCCTCGCCGAGGCGCGCGGGGACGGCACGTGAGGGGAGGGCGACCCCTCCGCCGCGGCCGCGCGATCGCGCGTCGCGGCGCCGTTCTTCTGCGTCAGCCGTCCGCGAGATGGGGTACTATCCATGGTGGCATGTACGTAAAGGCATGTACGTCCATGTTGGTCCAGTCGGCGCACAGGGTGCCGGAGGGCCCGCGAAAGGAGTAAGGCATGGCAGTTAAGGTTGCTATCAACGGCTTCGGCCGCATCGGCCGTCTGGCCTTCCGCCAGATGTTCGGCCACGAGGGCTCCGAGATCGTCGCCATCAACGACCTCACCAGCCCCGACATGCTCGCGTACCTTCTGAAGTACGACACCACCCAGGGCAACTACTCCCGTGACCACGAGGTCGTGGCCGGCGAGGACTCCATCACCGTCGACGGCAAGAAGATCACCATCTACGCCGAGGCCGACGCGAACAACCTGCCGTGGGGCGAGCTCGACGTCGACGTCGTGCTCGAGTGCACCGGCTTCTACACCTCCAAGGACAAGGCCCAGGCGCACATCAACGCCGGCGCCAAGAAGGTCGTCATCTCCGCTCCCGCGGGCAACGACCTGCCGACCATCGTCTTCAACGTCAACCACGAGACGCTGACCGCCGATGACAACATCATCTCCGCGGCCTCCTGCACCACCAACTGCCTCGCCCCGATGGCCAAGGGCCTGAACGACTACGCCACCATCGTGTCCGGCATCATGACCACCATCCACGCCTACACCGGTGACCAGATGCCGCTCGACGGCCCGCAGAAGAAGGGCAACAAGCGCCGCAGCCGCGCCTGCGCCCAGAACATCGTGCCGAACTCCACCGGCGCCGCCAAGGCCATCGGCCTGGTCCTCCCCGAGCTCAACGGCAAGCTGATCGGCGCCGCCCAGCGCGTCCCGACCCCGACCGGCTCGATCACCAACCTCTACTGCGTGGTCGACAAGGTCGTCACCGTCGACGAGGTCAACGCCGCGATGAAGGCCTACGCCGCCACCATCCCGGAGACCTTCGCCTACAACGAGGACGACATCGTCTCCTCCGACATCATCGGCGAGACCCACGGCTCGATCTTCGACGCCACCCAGACCATGGTCGAGGACCTCGGCAACGGCCAGAGCCTCGTCCAGGTCACCTCTTGGTACGACAACGAGAACTCCTACACCTCCCAGATGGTCCGCACCATCAAGTACTTCGAGAAGTTCGTCGCCTAGTCGTTACCTCGGCTTTGCATCTAGGGGGTGCGGTCGCAGCTCTCGGGCCGCGGCCGCGCCCCTTTTGTGTTTGCACCTTCCACCAGCTAAGGAGTAAGCATGGCCTTTACCAAGAAGACCGTCCGCGACGCCGACGTCGAGGGCAAGCGCGTCCTCATGCGCGTTGACTTCAACGTGCCCCTGAAGGACGGCGTGGTCACCGACGACACCCGCGTGCGTGCCGCCATCCCCACCATCAAGTACCTCAAGGAGCACAACGCCAAGATCATCCTGATGAGCCACCTTGGCCGTCCCGATGGCACCGGCTTCCAGCCCGAGCTTTCCCTGCGCCCCGCCGCCGAGAAGCTCGCTGAGCTCACCGGCTTTGACGTGAAGTTCGTCGAGGACACCTACGGCGAGAAGGCCAAGGAGGCCGTCGACGCCCTCCAGCCCGGCGACATCCTCGTCCTCGAGAACGTCCGCTTCGACAAGCGCGAGAAGAAGAACGACCCCGAGATCGCCAAGACCCTCGCTTCCTACGGCGATATCTTCGTCCTCGACGCCTTCGGCACCGCTCACCGTGCCCAGGGCTCCGTCGTGGGCCCCGCCGCCTACCTGCCCGCTTACGCCGGCTTCCTGCTCGAGAAGGAGGTCGACACCCTGACCTCCATCTTCGCCGACCCCGAGCGCCCCTTCGTCGCCATCGTCGGCGGCTCCAAGGTGTCCTCCAAGATCGGCGTCCTCGATCACCTCATCGACTCCGCCGACACCCTGATCATCGGCGGCGGCATGGCCTACACCTTCTTTATGGCCAAGGGCTACACCGTCGGCACCTCCCTCAAGGAGGAGGACTGGGTCGAGCGCGCGGGCGAGATGCTCAAGAAGGCCGAGGCCAAGGGCGTCAAGATCCTGCTCCCCGTCGACAACGTGGTCGCCGATCACTTCGGCGAGGACGCCAAGGGCGAGGTCGTCGAGTCCGACAAGATCCCCGATGACCGCATGGGCATGGACATCGGCCCCAAGACCCGCGAGCTCTACGCCGAGGCCATCAAGGGCGCCAAGACCGTCTTCTGGAACGGCCCCATGGGCGTCTTCGAGTTCGACAACTTCGCTCACGGCACCGAGGCCGTCTGCCGCGCCGTGGCTGACGCTGACTGCACGTCCATCATCGGTGGCGGCGACTCCGTCGCGGCCGTCAACAAGTTCGGCCTGGCCGACAAGATGAGCTGGATCTCCACCGGTGGTGGCGCTTCCATGGAGCTCGTCGAGGGCAAGGCCCTTCCCGGAGTGGAGGCGCTTCTCGATGCGTAACCGCATGATCGCTGGCAACTGGAAGATGAACAAGACCTACTCCGAGGCCGTCACCCTGGCCAAGGAGCTCGCCGAGGCCCTCGGCGAGGGCAACGGCGTCGACGTCGTCGTCTGCCCGCCGACCGTCGACCTCAAGGGCGTCGGAGAGGTCATCGAGCAGACCAACGCCCCGATGGCGCTCGGTGCCCAGAACGTCTACTTCGAGGAGTCCGGCGCCTACACCGGCGAGACCGCTCCCGACATGCTCACCGCGATCGGCGCCGAGTACTGCATCATCGGCCACTCCGAGCGTCGCGAGTACTTCGGCGAGACCGACGAGGACGTCAACAAGAAGGCCAAGGCGCTCATGGCCCACGGCATCGTGCCCATCAGCTGCTGCGGCGAGCCCCTCGAGATCCGCGAGGCCGGCACCCACGTCGAGTACGTCGTGAACCAGGTCAAGGCCGACACCGAGGGCCTCGAGATCAGCGACCCCGCCAAGTACGTCGTCGCCTACGAGCCCATCTGGGCCATCGGCACCGGCAAGACCGC
>CAOJNB010000016.1 GCA_948439405.1 uncultured Coriobacteriaceae bacterium
TAGCTGAGTCCGGTCTGGATAACCGCTGAAAGCATCTAAGCGGGAAGCCAGTCCCAAGATGAGTTCTCTTTTCGGTAAGACCCCTTGTAGACTACGAGGTTGATAGGCTGCAGATGTAAGCGTTGTGAGGCGTTCAGTCGAGCAGTACTAATCGGTCGAGCTCTTCTTTCTCTTTTGGTTAGACTTCAGGTACGATCTCGCTCCGAAGTCGAGTTGTCGCGCTGTGCAGCCCTGAGGGTACCGCGAGGCACCTCTTCTTGAAAACAGAATGCCCTTCGTTGGTCAGCGACCATAGCAGGGGAGGTACACCTGGTCCCATTCCGAACCCAGAAGTTAAGCCCCCGAGCGCCGATGGTACTGCGGAGTAGTCCGTGGGAGAGCAGGACGCCGCTGACCAACGAAGGGCATTTTGCTGTTCAGGGCACATGATCGAACGAGACGCGAAGAGGGGCGCCCCCGAAGGGACGCCCCTCTCGTCTTGCGGCGACGACGCGCCGCGTCACTCCTTCGGGCAGGGAACCCGGATGTCCATCGCGTAGCTCGGCCTGCTGAAGTCGTCGAACCCGAGCGTGCGGTAGAAGCCGTGCGCGTTCTCGGTGAGCAGCATCCACCGGTGCATCTCGGCGTACTCGGGGCGCGCCATGACGGACCCGAGCATCCAGGCGCCCAGGCCGCGGCCGCGGTGCGACTCCGCGACGATCACGTGGTCGACGTAGGCGAACATGACGGTGTCGGTGACGAGGCGCATGCACCCCACCAGCCTCCCGTCCTCGAGCAGGACGTAGGGGTGGGAGTGCTCGAACGCCGTGCGCACGATGCGCCTCGGCGCGCCCCAGTCCTGGAGCTCGACGAGGTCGCAGACCGCGTCGAGGTCGATCTTGGCGGGGTCGTCCGTGAGCAGGACGCCGTCCCTCGTGTCCTCGTAGGCCGCCATGAGCTACTCCGTGGGGTAGGGCTGGGTGTACTCCATGATCCAGTCCGGGTTGGCGGGGGCATGGAAGCCGATCTTCTTGTAGAAGGACTGGGCGTCCACGGTCATCAGCAGCCAGCGGTGCTGCTCGGCGCAGTCCGGGCACTGCATGACCTCGCGGACCATCCACTGCCCGACGCCCTGGCCGCGCAGGCTGTCGTCGACGATGACGTCCTCGATGTAGGCGCAGGTGACGAAGTCGGTGACGACGCGGATGCAGCCCACGAGCTCCTCGCCGCGCAGCAGCACGAACGAGTAGGAGTTCTCGAAGGCGGCCTTCGTGGTCCTGCGGACGCGCGACGGGCCCCAGTACTGGCGCTCGACGAGGTCGCACACTGCGTCGAGATCGATCTTTGCGGGGTCGTTCGTGAGCAGGATGCCGTTTCGCTCTGCCTCGTAGACGGACATGGGTCCCCTCTCTCCGATTTGTAATGACTTGTCCTATTCTACGGCCTCCGCGTCGGGGCCGGCGTACGGACGCGCACTCACCATCCCTGCAAGCATCCCGTCAGGGCCGGGGCGCCCTCTTACAACGGGTTTCCGATTTAACCGACGCGGCGTCACTTGGGATTCCGGCCGTTGCTAGCCTCGGGTCGAGGGCGGAGGGTCCGTCCTCGACGGGAAGGGGGCTGCGATGGCGTCGAGGAGGAACGGGGTCGCCGAGGTGCGCGGTACCGGGGAGGAGTGGTGCGTCGGGCTTGTCCGGCGGCCGCAGGTGACGAGGCTCGTCATGAGGAGCCTCGAGGCCTACGGGGTCGCCGTCCTGTGCGCCGGCGCCGGCATGGGCAAGACGTGCGCCGCCCTGCTGGCGCTCGACGAGCTGCGTTCGCGCGGCTGGGAGGTGCGCCGCGTCGAGCTCGGCGGGCTGGCGGCGCGTGAGGCGGCCTCGCGGGGGCGCGCCGCCGTCGAGGACGCCCGCGGCGGGGACGGACGGCATGCGCTCCTGCTCGACGGCGTGCCGCCGCTGCGCGAGGACGAGGCGAGGGGCCTCGTCGGCCGGGTGCGGGCGGCTGCGGCCTCCGGCGTGCGCGTCGTCCTGACGATGCGCCCCGAGGCGGAGGCGGTCTGCGCGTCCCTCGACGTGCCGTGCCTGCGCTCCCGCCACCTCCTCGTGGCGGACGAGGAGCGCACGGCATGGGGGATCCCGTCCTCCTCGCTGCGCGCCGAGGCGGCCTTCGAGGGGTCGCGCGGCGTCCCGGCCCTCGTCCGGTTCCTGCGCGACGCGGGCGGCTCCGTCCCGGACGACGCCCGGGGCCGGCTCGAGGCCCTCGGCCTGGCGGCGTCGCTCGCGGGCGCCGCGACGCACGACCGGCTCCCCGCCCGGGAACGTCGCCTCCGCCTCGCGATGGTGCTGCTCGGCCGGGGGACCCTGCGCGAGCTCGAGGACGTCGCGGGTCGGCTCGAGGGGGAGCGCGCCGCCGCCCTCCAGCGCGACGAGCCGCTGTTCGGCGTGGACGTCGCGTCCGCGTCGTTCGCCCTCGCCGACTTCGGGCTGGGATGGGCGGCCGCGGCGTTCGACGGCCTCCTGCGCTCCGCCGCGCTCGAGCAGCCCGACGTCGTCCTGGCCTGTGCGCGCGAGCTCGCGGAGCGCGGCGAGCACGGGCGGGCGGGTTCCCTGGCGGCCTTCTGCGAGGAGGGCGCGCGGCGGCGGTTCGCGCTCGAGTGGCCCGCCGAGCTCATCGACGCGGGCCACGCCTCGCTCGTCGAGGAGGCCTGCGGCGGGTCGGACCCCGCCCATGCCCTCGGCCGTCTCGCCGCGCGGATGACGCTCGCGTCCCTGCGCGGGGACGACGCCGCCTACGAGAGGGCGCGAAGCCGCCTGCCGAGCCCGGCCGGGTCACGCGAGCGGACCATGCTGCGGCAGGCCGAGGCCGCCCAGGCGGCTCGTCTCGTGCGCGCGGGGCGCCGGGCGGCGAAGGCCGCCGCCTCGTCGGAGGGCGACCGGGTCGAGGACATGCTCATGGTCCACGTCGCAGCCTACGAGTCCCTGTGCCAGGGGCGCCTCATGCACGCCTACCGCCTCCTGCTCTCGGCCTGCGACCGGCCGGAGCGGCTCACGCTGTCCTTGGCGCTCGTCTGGCAGGACCTCGTCCTCGTGCGCTGCCTGCTCGGAGAGACCCCCGACGAGGAGGAGCGGCCCTCGTCGTCCGACGTCCTCTGGTTCTTTCTCGAGGCCGACATGCGCGACCACCTGCTCTACAGCGTCGCGCGCGTCGAGGCGATGCGGGGCCTGTTCGGACCCGGCGCGGACCGCGCGGCCCTGGAGCGGGGCCTGGCGTGCGCCTCGCGTCGCGGCGACGTCGTGCCCGAGGTCGCGACCCTCCTGGTCCTGGGCGCCCTCGACGCGGGGGAGGGGTCGCTCGCGCGGGCCCACGTGAGGCTCGGGCGCGCCCGCGAGCTCGCGCTGCGCATCGGGTGCGGCCGGCTCGCGGACTCGGCGGGGCTGCTCGACGCGGTGGCGCTCCGGCGCCTGGGGGACGGGGCTCCCCTGGCGCGCCTGCGGGAGGAGGGCGGCGGCGCGCCCCGTCTGCTCGCCGCGGTGGCGGGAGCCGCGCTGGACGGTGACGCGTCCGGCCTCGCGGCGGCGTTCCGCGGCGCGGGGGACCGGGCGATCCCGGCGGAGGAGGTCCCCCTCGTGCGCGTGCTGCTCGGCACGCTCGGGGAGGGTGCCGCCGAGGTGGTGGCGGACCACCTCCCGCAGGCCTGGTCCGACCGGCTCGCACGCTTCGACTCCGCCTGCGCGGCCCGCTTCTTGCCCGCGAAGGCGCCGGCGGACCCCGCCGGGCGCGGCGACGACGTGCTCTCCGTGAGGCTGCTGGGTGGGTTCCGCGTCGAGCGCGGCGGGGAGCGCATCGGCGAGGACCGGTGGAAGCGCACGGCGGCAAAGCAGCTGCTCATGCTGCTCGCCGTGGCGGAGAACCACACGCTCTCGCGCAGCGAGCTGATCGAGGCCATCTGGCCGGCCACCGACTTCTTGCGCGGGAGGACCAACCTCTACACGGCCCTGAGCACGCTGCGCAAGGTCCTCGGCGGGGGAGGGGACGGGGAGCGCTACGTCGTCGGACACGGCAACGAGCTCTCGCTCGATCCCGCCCACGTGCGCTGCGACGTCGACGAGTTCTCCGAGGCCTGCCGCGCCCTGCTCTCGACGGGAGGGACGGGCCCCAAGGCGCTGTCCGCCGCCCGTCGGGCACGGGAGGCCTACGGGGGCGACCTCTACGTGCCGCCCTCGGACGCGACCGGCACGTTCGTGAGGCGGCGCGAGGAGCTCGCGCGCTCGTACGTGGACGCCATGCTCTTCGGGACCGAGGCGGCCCTGCGCGCCGGCGAGGCCCTCGAGGCGTCGTGCTTCTCGGAGGAGGCCTGGCGGCGCGACCCCATGCGCGAGGACGTCGTCATGGCGCGCATCTCCGCGCTGGCGGCGTCGGGGCGGCTCGCCGAGGCCCGCGAGGCCTACGAGGCGTACGCGAGCCGCTCCGTCGAGGAGACGGGGGTGCCGCCCTCGGCGCGCCTGCGCGAGGCGGCGACCCGCATCGGCAGCGTCGCGTCCGACGAGGCGGAGCCCCTGGAGGAGACCGTTGTGCTCGAGGGGTGACGCCGGCGTTCCCGGAGGGGCCCGACCTTTCCAGTGGGTACACTTTCGGGTGGCCTCCGATGACGGGGGCCCGGACCAAGAGGGGTGGACATGCCAGGTCTGTTCGCAAAGCTTCTCTCCCTGGGCTCCGACAAGGAGCTCAAGGAGTTCCAGGGGATCGTCGAGCGCATCAACGGCCTCGAGCCCCGCTTCTCGGGCATGGACGACGAGGAGCTCGCCGCCTGCACCGCCCGCTTCCGCGAGCGCCTCGACGCCGGGGAGTCGCTCGACGACCTCCTCCCCGAGGCGTTCGCCGCGGTGCGCGAGGCGTCGTCGCGCGCGGTGGGGATGCGCCACTTCGACGTCCAGCTGATGGGCGGCATCGCGCTCCACCGCGGGATGATCGCGGAGATGAAGACCGGCGAGGGCAAGACGCTCGTCTCCACGCTCGCGGGCTACCTCAACGCCCTCTCCGGCAGGGGCGTCCACATCGTCACCGTGAACGACTACCTCGCCCGCCGCGACTGCGAGTGGATGGGCGCCATCTACGAGCGGATGGGCATGAGCGCGGGCCGCATCCAGAACGGCATGCGCCCCGAGCAGCGCATCCCGGCCTACCAGGCCGACGTCACCTACGGCACGAACTCGGAGTTCGGCTTCGACTACCTGCGCGACAACATGGTCCGCAGGCCCGAGCGCCGCGTGCAGCGCGGCCATGCCTACGCGATCGTCGACGAGGTGGACTCGATCCTGATCGACGAGGCGCGCACGCCGCTCATCATCTCCGGCGTCGGCACGCGCTCGGCCGAGACCTACCGCGACTTCGCCCGCGCGGTGAAGGGGCTGGTGCCCGAGCGGGACTTCGAGATGGACGAGGCGAAGCACACCATCGCCGCCACCGAGGAGGGCCTGGCCAAGGTCGAGCGCCGCCTCGGCCGCGACATCTACGAGGACATGAGCGGCCAGCTCGTGAACCACCTCCAGCAGGCCCTGCGCGCCGAGTACATGTACCACCTCGACCAGCAGTACGTGAAGGTGAACGGCGAGATCAAGATCGTCGACGAGTTCACGGGCCGCATCATGGAGGGCAGGCGCTACTCCGAGGGCCTCCACCAGGCCATCGAGGCCAAGGAGCGCGTCGCCGTGCGCGAGGAGAACCAGACGCTCGCGACCGTCACGCTCCAGAACTACTTCCTCCTCTACGACAAGCTCGCGGGCATGACGGGAACGGCCCTCACTGAGGACGCGGAGTTCCGCCAGATCTACCACCTCGACGTCCAGCCGATCCCCCCGAACAAGCCCGTCATCCGCGAGGACCTCGACGACCTCGTCTACCGCACGATCGACGCGAAGTTCGAGGCCGTCGCCGACGACGTCGAGCGCCGCCACGCGGCCGGCCAGCCGTGCCTCGTGGGCACGGTCTCGATCGAGAGCTCGGAGCGGCTCAGCTCGATCCTGCGCCACCGCGGGATCCCCCACGAGGTCCTCAACGCGAAGCAGCACGAGCGCGAGGCGCAGATCGTGGCCCAGGCCGGCCGCAAGGGCGCCGTCACGATCGCGACGAACATGGCGGGCCGCGGCACCGACATCCTGCTCGGCGGCAACCCCGAGGCGCTCGCCCGCGACAGCCTCGTCCAGCGCGGCATCGACCCGGACGAGGCGACCGAGGAGCAGCGCGCCGAGGCGCTCGCCCGCGCCGAGGAGACCTGCGCCGCCGAGCGCAGGCACGTCGTCGAGGTCGGCGGCCTCGCCGTCATCGGCACCGAGCGCCACGAGTCCCGCCGCATCGACAACCAGCTCCGCGGCCGCTCGGGCAGGCAGGGCGACCCCGGCGTCACCCAGTTCTACCTGTCGTTCGAGGACGACCTCATGCGCCTGTTCGCCGGGGACCGCCTCGACGCCCTCGCCTCCCTGATGGAGCGCCTCAACATCCCGGAGGACCAGCCCATCCGCCACAAGCAGGTGTCCAAGGCCGTCGAGTACGCGCAGCGCAAGGTCGAGCAGGTCAACTTCGCCCGCCGCAAGAACGTGCTCGACTACGACAACGTCATGGACGTCCAGCGCCGCGCGATCTACGAGGAGCGCAACCGCATCCTCGACGGCAAGGACGTCACCGAGCACCTGGTCGGCGTCATCGGCGACGTCGCCGAGGCGGCGCGCAGGCGCTTCTGCCCGGCCGACGCCGCCCCCTCCGAGTGGGACCTCGCGGGGCTGCGCTCCTGGCTCGCCCAGCTCACCGGCGCAGACGAGCTGCCGGAGCCGGAGGAGGGGGCCTCCTCCGACGACGTGCGCGACCTCGTCGCCTCCTTCGTGCGCGAGCGTTACGACGCCAAGGTCGCCGAGATCGGCGACGAGGAGGGCCTGCGGAGCTTCGCCACGCAGGTGATGCTCAGCGTCATGGACGTCCGCTGGATGGGCTACCTGCAGGAGATGGACTACCTCAAGGCCGGCGTCAACCTGCGCGCCTTCGGCCAGCGCGACCCGCTGTCCGAGTACAAGACGGAGGCCTACGCGGCCTTCACCGCCCTGCGCGACGCGATGTACGCGGACTTCGTCCGCTCCATGCTCCACGTGCGCCGCAGGGAGGAGCCCGACCGCAGCGAGGACCTCCTGGACAGGGCGACCTACCAGGCGCCCGCCGAGGTCGACGGCGACCAGGCGGACTCGGCCGTCCGCCAGCGCGCCGCCTCCGCCCCGCGGGTCGCGGCCGGGCAGGGGGCCCCGAAGGCCGTCGCCCCGCGGAAGGTCCAGACGGTCCGCAAGGACAAGGACGACCCCTTCGCGAACGTGGGGCGCAACGACGACTGCCCGTGCGGCAGCGGCCGGAAGTACAAGAAGTGCTGCGGCAGCAAGAGGCGCTAGGGATGGCCGAGCAGCAGACGACGGACCTCGCCGCCCTCGCCGCGCGTCTCGCGGAGGTCGAGGGCTACCTGTACGTGGAGGAGCGCCGCGGCGAGGTGGAGGAGCTCGAGCGCAGGAGCGCGGAGCCCGGGTTCTGGGACGACGCCGATGCCGCGCGCGAGACGATGGCCGCCCTGGCGCGCGCCCGCGACGCGGTCGAGGGCATGGACGCCGCCCGCGCGAAGCTCGAGGACGCCGAGGCCGCGGCCGAGCTCGGCCGCGAGACGGGCGACGAGGAGCTGCTCGCCGAGGCGGACGAGGCCGCGGCGGAGCTGTCGCGCGACCTCGACGAGCTCGAGCTCGCGAGCTGGTTCGACGGCGAGCTCGACGCCGGCGACGCCATCGTCACGATCACGCCCGGCCAGGGCGGGCTCGAGGCCCAGGACTGGTGCGAGATGCTGCTCAAGATGTACCTCGCCTACTGCGACCGGCGCGGCTGGAAGGTCACGCTCAACGACGCCCCGGCCGCCGAGGGGATCGGCATCGACCGCGCCACCTTCACCGTCTCGGGCAGGAACGCCTACGGGATGCTCCGCGCCGAGCAGGGCGTCCACCGCCTCGTGCGCATCTCGCCCACCGACGCCAAGAAGCGCCGCCAGACGACCTTCGCCGGCGTCGAGGTGCTGCCCGTCCTTCCCGACGACGTCGAGGTCGACATCGACCCGCAGGACCTGCGCATCGACGTCTACCACGCCTCGGGCCCCGGCGGCCAGGGCGTCAACACCACCGACTCCGCGGTGCGCATCACCCACCTGCCCACCGGCACGGTCGTCACCTGCCAGAACGAGCGCAGCCAGCTGCAGAACAAGGCCGCCGCGATGGGGATCCTCAGGAGTCGCCTGTACGAGCTCGAGCGCGCCCGCCGCGAGGCCGAGCTCGACGAGCTGCGCGACAAGCGCGACATCTCGTTCGGCAACCAGATCAGGAGCTACGTGCTCTATCCCTACCAGCTCGTGAAGGACCTCAGGACCGGGCAGGAGACGGGCAACGTCGACGCCGTCCTCTCCGCCGGCGACCTCGACGAGTTCGTCGTCGCCTACCACCGTTGGGCCACGGGTGGGGTAGCATCTTAGACGTCAGGAAGCCGGGCCGAGGTGCCCGTTTTCATGTCGGAAAAGTGAGAGATGGGAGTCGCATGAGCACTACCTACGAGGTGCCTGCCCAGACGCGCTCGGCGCACGAGCTCAGGCTCATCGCCAACGACCTGCGGCACGACATCATCACCATGCTCGAGAAGTCGCAGTCCGGCCACCCCGGCGGGTCGCTCTCCTCGGCGGAGATCATCTCCGTCCTCTACTTCTCGGGCCTGATGCGCTACGACGCCGACAAGCCCGAGAACCCGTTCATCGACCACTTCGTCCTGTCGAAGGGCCACGCGGCGCCCGTCATCTACGCAGCCTTCCACCAGCTCGGCTGGATCAGCGACGATGACCTCCTCACCCTGAGGCAGCTCGGCAGCAAGCTCCAGGGGCACCCGGACAACCACTGCTGTCCCGGCCTCGAGGTCTGCACCGGCTCGCTGGGTCAGGGCCTCTCGATCGGCGCGGGCATCGCCCTCGGCCTCAAGCAGGACGCCGAGAAGGCCGGCGAGGCGCCGCACAGCGTCTTCGTCGAGGTCGGCGACGGCGAGATGCAGGAGGGCTCCAACTGGGAGGCGCTCATGTTCGCCGCCCACCAGGGCCTCGACAACCTCATCTGCGTGCTCGACAACAACAACCTGCAGATCGACGGCCACGTCACCGACGTCAACTCCCTCGGCGACGTCGCCGCCAAGTTCGCCTCCTTCGGCTGGGACGTCCAGACCGTCGACGGCCACGACGTCGAGCAGATCTGCGACGCCGTCGCCAAGGCGATCGCCCACACCGGCTCCCCCTCCGCCATCATCTGCCACACCGTCAAGGGCAAGGGCGTCTCGTTCATGGAGGACCAGCAGGGCTGGCACGGCAACGCGCCGAGCCCGGAGCAGGCCGCGCAGGCGATCGAGGAGCTCGACGCCGCCCGCGCCGAGATCGAGAAGGAGGCCTAACCATGGCTAACAGGGCTACCCGCGAGGCCTACGGCGAGACGCTCATCGAGCTCGTCGAGGAGGGCCTCAACGTCGTCGCCGTCGACGCCGACCTCGCCGGCTCCACCCAGACCGGCAAGCTGGGCGCCTACGACCCCGACCGCCTGATCAACGTCGGCATCGCCGAGCAGGACATGATGGGCGTGGCCGCCGGCCTCTCCCTCACCGGCCGCATCGCCTTCACCGGCTCCTTCGCCGTGTTCGGCACCGGCCGCTGCTACGACCAGATCCGCAACACCGTCTGCGACGCCAAGCTCAACGTGAAGGTGTGCCCGACCCACGCCGGCATCACCGTCGGCGAGGACGGCGCCACCCACCAGATGCTCGAGGACATCGGCATGATGCGCGCGCTGCCGCAGATGCGCGTCCTGGTGCCCGCGGACTACCGCGCCGCCAAGGCCGCCATCCGCATCGCCGCGACCACCGAAGGCCCGGTCTACGTGCGCCTCGGCCGCCACAAGGTCCCCGAGGTCTACGACGAGACCTTCACCGGCGGGCTCCCGTACGCCGGCGTCCTGCGCGAAGGCGGCGACGTCACCCTCGCCGCCTGCGGCGTCGAGGTCGCCCAGGCGCTCGCCGCGGCCGACCTGCTCGCCGAGAAGGGCATCTCCGCCGAGGTCATCGACGTGTTCTCCGTGAGCCCGCTCGACGAGGACACCATCCTGGCCTCCGCCGCGAAGACGGGCAAGGTCGTCACCTGCGAGGAGCACAACGTCACGACCGGCATGGGCGCCGCCATCGCCGAGCTGCTCGCCGAGAGGCAGCCGACGCCGATGCGCTTCGTCGGCATGCGCTCCTTCGGCACCTCCGCCCCCGGCGACGTGCTGCTCGAGCACTTCGGCCTCGACGGCGCGGGCATCGCGCGCACGGTCGAGGAGTTCCTCGCCTAGCGCGAGCGCAAGGATCCGTACGGGCCGCCCCGAGAGCCGGGGCGGCCCTCCGTGGAAGGAGCCATCCCATGGCCACCGACAAGGAACAGGTCGACGAGTACCTCGGCATCCTCAAGGAGGAGGTCGGCGCCTACATCGACGGGATCGACTACGACGCTCTCTCCGCCGCCAAGCAGCTCATCCTCGACGCGGAGGCCGCCGGCGGCCGCGTCCACGTCACCGGCATCGGCAAGCCGGGCCACGTGAGCGGCTACGCCGCCTCGCTCTTCTCCTCCACCGGCACCTCTACCTACGAGCTCCACGGCACCGAGGCCGTCCACGGCAGCTCGGGGCAGGTCAAGCCGGGGGACGTGGTGATCGCGATCTCGAACAGCGGCACCACCGTCGAGCTGAAGGCGACCGTCGAGGCGCTCAAGGCCAACGACGCGAAGATCATCGCGCTCACCGGCGACCCCGAGTCCTGGCTCGCCCAGCAGGGCGACGTCGCCCTGATCGCCGGCGTCGAGCGCGAGGGCGACTCGATGAACAAGCCGCCGCGCCTCTCGATCCTGGTCGAGATCATCGAGCTGCAGTGCCTGTCCATCCTGCTGCAGAACGACTTCGGCCTCACGCCGCAGCAGTACGTGCGCTGGCACCCGGGCGGGGCGCTCGGCGCCTCCATCCGCAAGGACGCGTAGGCTCACCGCGACGTGACATGTGTGCGGGGGATGGGGCCTCCTGGCCCCGTCCCCCGCTTTTGCTAGACTACATGGGCATACGTACGTTAAACGACCCAGAAGAAGGAGCTCCTGTGGCCAACCACTTCGCAGGCGGCGGGCCGGGCGAGGACCCCCGCGGCCTCGGGGGGACGGAGCAGACAGCGCCCGTGACCGGGCAGATGCCGTCTCCCTACCAGCAGCAGACCGAGATCCAGGACGACCCCTACGCCGTCCCCGAGGGCGCCCCGGCGCCCGCGCGGCCCGAGCAGGTCTCCCCGTACGCCGAGCTCGCGTCCCGCCCCGACGAGGTCCCCGCGCGCCCGGCCGGCGCGCAGCCCGTCATCTCGATGCGCGACGTCTCGGTGGTCTATCCCGCCCAGCCGGACAAGCCCGCGCTCAACCACGTGAGCGTCGACGTCTACCCCGGCGAGTTCGTGTTCCTCGTCGGCCACTCCGGCTCCGGCAAGTCGACCTTCATCCGCCTGCTCAACCGCGAGCTCAAGGCGACCTCCGGCCAGGTGCTCGTCGCCGGGCAGGACCTCACCGTCATGAAGAACCGCAAGGTGCCGCTGCTGCGCCGCCAGATCGGCTGCGTCTTCCAGGACTTCAAGCTCCTCACGGACAAGACGACCTACGAGAACGTCGCCTTCGCCCTCGAGTGCATCGGCAAGCCGAAGTCGGTCATCAAGGTCCAGGTCCCCGAGGTGCTGCGCCTCGTCGGCCTCGAGGAGAAGATGAACAACTACCCCGACCAGCTCTCCGGCGGCGAGCAGCAGCGCGTCTCCGTCGCCCGCGCCATGGTCAACCGTCCGCCGCTGCTGATCTGCGACGAGCCCACCGGCAACCTCGACCCCGCCATCTCGCTGGGCATCATGAGGCTGCTCGAGCTCATCAACCGCAACGGCACCACCGTCGTCATGGCGACCCACGACCGCGAGATGGTCGACTCCATGCGCAAGCGCGTCATCGCGCTGGAGGGCGGCGAGGTCGTCCGCGACCAGGAGAGGGGAGGCTACGGCAACTATGGCACCGTCTAACTTCGGCTACTCGCTCCGCGAGGCCCTGCACCACTTCAAGCGCAACTGGTCGACCACGCTCGGCGCCGTCGTCACCATCTTCCTCGCCCTGTTCATCATCGGGCTTTTCGTGATCGCGACGTCGCTGCTCAACAACATGATCGGCTCGGTCGAGGACCGCGTCACGATCCAGGCGTTCATCGACGACGAGGCCGACGAGGCCGACGTCGACGCCCTGAGGGACAAGATCGAGGGCTGGGACAACGTCGCCTCCGTCGACTACAAGAGCAAGGAGGAGGCGCTCGACGAGTACCGCTCCACCATGTCGAACCGCAACGCCGAGGAGGCCATCGAGGCCCTCGACGGCGAGAACCCGGTCCCGGCGTCGCTCGTCATCACGATGGACGAGCCCCAGGACGTCGAGGACACGGCGGACCAGCTCATCGGCGACGCGGACTTCCGCGCCATCGCCGACGGCGAGGACGTCGAGGGCTCCGTCCAGTACGGCCAGGGTACGGTCGAGCGCCTGTTCACGGTCTCGAACTACCTGCAGGCCGGCACCGCGGTGCTCGTCGTGATGCTCATCTTCGTGGCCTTCGTCTTCATCAACAACACCATCCGCCTGTCCATCTCCGCGCGCCGCCGCGAGATCTCGATCGAGCGCCTCGTCGGCGCCTCCAACGGGTTCATCCGCGGGCCCTTCGTGATGGAGGGCGCGCTGGAGGCGCTCCTGGGCGCGCTGCTCGCCGTGGGCGCCCTGCAGCTGCTGCTCATGCAGGGCCTGCCGGCGCTCGCCTCGAGCCTGCAGTTCCTCTCGTTCTCGATCTCCTCGCAGACGGTGCTCGTCACCTACGGCGCGCTGCTGGTCGTCGGCCTGCTCGTCGGCCTGTTCAGCTCCGCGATCGCGATGCGCCGCTACCTGAAGGTGTAGCCGGGTGGGGGGCTCCGTCACCACCGAGGCCCTCGGACGGGCCGAGGGCCTGCTCGTGGACGCCGCGGACGACGCCGCGCTCGAGTTGCTGGCGGCCGTCGCGGCCGACGCCGAGGAGTACGTCGACCGCAACTGCCCGACCACGGACGAGCTCCAGTGGTTCTGCTTCCCGACGCCGTTCGAGCTGCTCGCCTACCGGCGGGTGGAGGGCGACCGCCGGGAGCTCCGCATGGTGGGGGAGCCCCTCGATCGCCTGTACGCCGACCTCGCCCTCGCCCAGGTCCGTACGGGCGACGAGGCCGGCGCGCTCGAGTCGTTGAAGCAGGCGGTCCGCTGGAACCCGATGGAGTGCGCCTACCGGCTCGACCTCGCCGAGCTGTTCCGCCGCGCGGGCGACGAGCGGGAGTGGCTCGGCCTCGCGTTCTCGGTGTTCGCGCGGGCGAGCCACGCCGCCCACCTCGTCCGGGCCTACCTCGCGTTCGCGACGCACTTCGGCAGGTCGGGAGACGCGCGCACCCAGGCGGCGTGCCTGCGCGCCGCGCGCCGCGTCTCCGCCGACGACGCGGCCCTCGTCCCGGCCCTCGAGCTCGCGGCGGGGACGCCCGCGGACCCGGACGCCCTCGACGACGCGGCCTGCGAGGAGGCGCTGGCCGAGGCGGGCATCCCGTCCGGCGCCAGCACCGACCTCGTGGTCTGCATGCTCATGTGCGCGACGGACGCCGCGCGGGACGGCGACGCGCGGCTCGCCACCGACCTCACGGTGCGCGCCTACGGCCTCGTGGGGGCTCCCGCGGCCGAGGCCCTGATCGCCCTCATCCGCGAGGGCGACGCCGAGCTGGAGAGGGGGCGCGGCGATGGCGGCGCGGCGTAGGGAGCGACAGACGATCGCGCGCAACCGCTCGGCGCGCCACGAGTACTTCGTGGACGAGACCTTCGAGGCCGGCATCGAGCTGCGCGGCACCGAGGTCCGCTCGCTGCGCGAGCGTGCCTGTCAGATCAACGAGGCCTTCTGCCTCGTGCGCGGCGGGCAGTGCTGGCTGCACGGCGTCCACATCCACCCCTACAGCAACGGCAGCATCTTCAACGTGGACCCCGACCGCAAGCGCCGCCTGCTGCTCCACCGCAACCAGATCGACTACCTCGACGGCAAGCTGCGCGCGAAGGGGACGGCCCTCGTGCCGCTCGAGCTGTACTTCGACGACAACAGCCGCGTGAAGCTGCTCGTCGGGCTGTGCCGCGGCAAGAAGCTCTACGACAAGCGCCAGGACATCGCTCGGCGCGACGTCGAGCGCGAGATCCAGCGCGCCCTGAAGGAGCGCAACCGCTAGTCGCGCCGTTCCTCGACCGTTCGCCGCCGTCTTCCTACCTGTCGCGTCGCACGGGGTTGAGCCGGCCTCCGCGCGGGGATAATGACCACAACGAGACGTTCCAGACCCGCAGTCCGGGTCCGTCGTAGGGGGTGATGCCGATGGGCGATGGCGAGAAGAAGTACACGTTCCGCTGCACCGTCTGCGGCTTCGAGGTCACGGTGGACACGCCGGAGCTTCCCGAAGACTACAAGTGCCCCGTATGCGGTGTAGGACGAGACAAGTTCGAGCTCGTACAGGGCTAGCGGAACGGCGGCGAAGGCCAAGGGGGCCGAGAGGCGAAGAGGCAGAGAATCCGCAAAGCGCCGCACGTACTCAGACACCCAGGAGCGCCCCGGCGAGGCCGGGGCGCTCTCGCGTTTGCGCGAGGGCGCGCGCGGGTAGTATCCTGGATGCCCGCGCGGAAGCGCGGCATTGACAAGCGCATGGTGGCAGCGTGCCCCATCCATCTCTGGGGGCGACTGGTTTCGACAGGGTAGGTTTGAGATGGGCAGCAGGCCGTGGTCTCCTCGCCACGCTAAACAGGGGTACCGTCAAATGAATTGACGACAACGCTTCTTACGAGGGCTACGCCCTCGCTGCCTAGCCTTAGCTAGCAGCCGTTGAACCGGGGGTCGCTCCTGCCGCCGGGGATACGTCATCTGAGGGAGCCGCTCGCGCGGACGTGGCCGGTATGCCGCGCGCTAAGACCGAACCGGCTGGGGCGCCGAGCGCGGGTCACCGCGTGCGACGCGTCCGAGACCCAAGCGGTGACTGAGCCTGGAGACACCTGTCAGGAACCTGCTCTGGACCGGAGTTCGATTCTCCGCGCCTCCACCACACGCGACGCCCCCGGCGCGCCTTGCGCGTCGGGGGCTTTTTCGTGGACGCAGGGCCCGCGCGGGCCTTGCCGCGCGACGGCGCGCGGCGCCTTGCTACACTCTCACGTCGGGTTCGACCGCATGCGGGCGCGGGCCCGCGAACCGGAAAGGAAGCACGGATGTCCTCTGAGTGCAAGATCGTCAAGGGGATGAGCCTCTTCATGCTCGTCCTGGGCCTGCTCGGCCTCGCCGCCGGCATCTTCATGTTCGTGAACGCCCCCGCCGCGGCGGAGGTCACCACCGTCGAGAGCCCCGTCGTCACGGCCGAGGCGCTCGGCGCGATCCTCGCCGTGACCGGCGCCGTCTACCTCGTCGCCGGCGTCATGGGCGCGAAGGGCGCGAACAACCCCGTCCGCCTGGGCGGCTTCGTCGCCGTGGCCTGGGTCCTGGCCCTCGTCAACGCCGCCGAGGCCGTCCTGTCCTACATGAGCGGCGGCTCCGTCTGGCAGAACGTCCTGCTCGCGGCCGTGGCCGCGGCCGCCGCGTCCTACGCCTCCCGCGCGAAGGCGGCCGCCGCGCGCTAGCCCGCGCCGCAAATCCGCCTCGGGACGCCCCGTCCGGCTCGCGCCGGGCGGGGCGTCCTCGCATGGGCGACGGCTACTCCTCCGGCAGGCGGCAGACGTCGACCCAGCCCACGGGGCGGGCGAGCTCCTCGAGCTCGGCGATCGAGAGCCCGATGGCGGAGTTCGAGCTGCCGCAGGCGGGGTAGACCGTCTCGAAGCGGCGCAGCGACTCGTCGAGGTAGACCTCGCAGCCCTCGCGGACGGCGAAGGGGCACACCCCGCCCACGGCGTGCCCCGTGAGCTCGACGGCCTGCTCGGGGGAGAGCATCTTCGCCTTCGCATGGAAGGCCGCCTTGAACTTGGGGTTGGCGACGCGGGCGTCGCCCGCGCACACGACGATGACGGCGTGGCCGTCGACGAGGTAGGAGAGGCTCTTGGCGATGCGCGCCCCCTCGACGCCGAGGGCGGCCGCGGCGAGCTCGACGGTCGCGCTCGAGACGTCGAACTCCCGGATGCGGTTGGCGACGCCTCGCTCGGCCAGGTAGGCCCTCACGCGCTCGATGGACATGGGTCCGCTCCCTTCGTACGGGGTCCGTGCAGAAAAAGGGACGAGGGCGCACGGCGCCCTCGTCCCCATGGTACGCGTTCGCGCGGGCCTCCCTAGAGCTCGCGGATCTCCACCTTGTCGACCAGGGAGTCCACGACGGAGCGCTCCGCCGCCTGGGTGCCGGACTCCATGACGTTGGCGGCGCCGGTCGCCATCGCGAGGCGGACGGTGTCCTCGAGCGACATCCCGCGCTCCTCGGCGAAGGCGAGGGCGGCGACGACGGAGTCGCCGGCGCCCACCGTGGAGCCCACGGGGACCTTCGGGGAGATGCCGCGGACGACGCGCTCGGCGTCCGCGAACACGGCGCCCGCCCCGCCCATGGAGACGACCACGCGCTCGATGCCGTCGGCGACGAGCTGGCGGGCGGCCTCGGCGACCTTGGCGTCGTCGTCGAGCTCACGGCCCAGGATGGCGCCGAGCTCCACCTCGTTGGGCTTGGTGAGGTAGGGCTTGGCCTTCAGGCCGGCGACGAGCTTGGCCCCGTCGGCGTCCAGGAACACCTTCGCGCCGGCGGCGCGGCAGCGCTCGGTCCAGACGCGGTAGACGTCGTCGCTGCAGCCCGCGGGGGCGCTGCCGGAGAACACGACGATGTCGCCGGCGGAGACCATGCCGCACAGGGAGTCGAGCATCCCGTCGAGGAACTCGGCGCTCACGTGCGGGCCGGGCTCGTTGATGTCGGTGTGGGTCCCGGCCTCGGGGTCGATCACCTTGAGGTTCGTGCGGGTCTCGCCCTCGACCTCGAAGGGCACGACCTCGATGCCCTGGTCGGCGAGCATGGCCTTGATGGCCTCGCCCGTGTTGCCCGCCAGGATGGCGAGCGCCTTGCTGGTGCCGCCGAGCTTGGCGACGACCTTGGAGACGTTGATGCCCTTGCCGCCCGGGTCGCTGCGCAGCTCGGTGATGCGGGTCACGGCGTCGATCTTGAACCCGGGGGCCTGGGCGGTCTTGTCCATGGCCGGGTTGAGGGTGACGGTGTAGATCATCTGCCCTGCCTTTCCCTAGGGGGTCCCTAGACGTGAAGGGGGCGCGGGCGCCTGCGGCCCACGCCCCCGGAGCGGTCGGTGCCTTCGGCCGCCTACTCGGACTTCCAGTGGCTGAGCAGGTACTCCTCGGCCTCGGCGGACCACAGGCCGTTGTTGCCCTCGACCATGTCCGCGAGGACGCCGAAGCGCTCGTCCTCGGCGGCCTTCGCGCGGAAGTCCTCGAGGGCCGTCAGCGGCATGTCGATGTGGGTGTAGATGAGCTTCTTGCCGCCCGGGATGTTCGGGAGGTTCAGCGTGGTCTCGGGGGCCGCGTTCAGGCCGCCGATGTGGGTGATCATGACGGAGGGGTCCATGCCCTTCGCGGTGAGCTCGAGGCTCTCGATCATGTCGTCGGTGTTGCCGCCCGAGGTGCCGATCACGTGGGTGGCCTCGTAGTGGACGTTGTAGAAGTTCATCGGGGCGGTGAACTGGTGGTCGATCGGGCCGGCGAAGAAGTTCAGGCAGCCGTCGTTGCCGAGGATGGCGTCGGACAGGGTGACGACCGGGGCGACCGGCGCGTAGCAGAAGACGTCGTCGAAGCCGGCGCCGTCGGTGAAGGAGCGCAGGAACTCGACGGGGTCGTCGGCGGTGCCGTTGTTGACGATGTGCAGCTCGACGCCGTTCTCCTCCATGACCTTGTCAGCCGGGAAGAGCTCGCGGGCGCGCTCGAGGCGCTCCTCGGAGATGTCGGAGAGCACGACGCGCTTCGGCCTGCGGTCGCAGTTGAGGGCGTAGATCAGGCCGCCGAGGCCCATCGGGCCGGCCGCGGCGATGAGGGCGAGGTTGCCGCCCTCCTTGATGCCCATGTCGTGGACGTAGACGCCCGGCTGGGTGTGGAAGGAGGCGTGGAAGGCGCCGATGTTGCAGCTCATCGGCTCGGTGACGGAGGCCTTGTAGTAGGCGTCGCCGGTGTACTCGAGCAGGCAGCCGCGCTCGATCAGCGGCTCGGGGAGGATGCAGTACGTGGTGTCGCCGCCGCAGAACTCGTACGAGTACCCGGGGGACCAGGGCTCGCCGTTCTGCATGTTCGGCTGGATGGTGAACTTCATGCCCGGCTTGTACTTGTCGGCCCACTTGGCGCCGACCTCGACGATGTCGCCGGCGAACTCGTGGCCGCAGATCGCGGGGTGGTCGGCGACGTCCTCGTGGACGCGCTTGTGCTCGGGGCCGGCGACGGCCATCTTGTAGGTGGACATGCAGACGGAGTCGGAGACGATCTTGACGAGGATCTCGCCGTCGGTGATCTCGGGAAGCTCGAACTCGTCGATGCGGATGTCCTTCTTGCCGTGGAGACGTGCGGCACGTGCCTTCATGCGAACCACTCCCTCGTGGAGATCCGCCGGCGCCCGCCGGCGGGGCTTACGTCTGTCTCCAGATTATATCCGCATGACATGGGGAGGGAGCCTGCGCAGAGCCGGGAGCCGACATGCTTACGCCGACGTAGCCGTGATGTGGAGTCCCGGGAGGGGACGTCATCCTGTGCGAACGGCCCCGCGGGTGGTGTACACTCTTAAGGCTTCTTTTGCAGAGCCCCGTAACCTCTGAAAAAGGACAGCGTCGCGGCCGGTCCAGCGGTCGCGCGGCACGCACGGGCAAGTTGGAGGAACACGTGAACAAGTCGACCCAGTATGCCAAGCCCGGCGAGGTCGAGCGCTCCTGGGTGCTCGTCGACGCCGACGGCATGACCCTCGGCCGTCTCGCCACCCAGGTCGCCATGATCCTGCGCGGCAAGAACAAGCCCCAGTTCACCCCGCACACCGACACCGGCGACTTCGTCGTCGTCGTCAACGCGGAGAAGGTGCGCCTCACGGGCAACAAGGCCGCGTCCAAGCGCTACTACCGCCACAGCGGCTATCTCGGCGGGCTCAAGTCCGAGAGTTACCTCGAGGCGATGGAGAAGCACCCCGAGCGCGTCATCGAGCACGCCGTCAAGGGCATGCTGCCCAAGACGACCCTCGGCCGCCAGCAGCTCCGCAAGCTCAAGGTCTACGTCGGCCCGGACCACCCGCACGCCGCGCAGAACCCCACCAAGATCGATCTGGAGGCGTAACCGATGGCTGAGAACACCGCTGTCTACTACGGGACCGGCCGCCGCAAGGAGGCCGTCGCCCGCGTCCGCATCATGCCCGGCACCGGCAAGGTCACCGTCAACGGCCGCGACGCGCTCGACTACTTCGGTCGCAAGCAGCTCGTCGAGAGCGCCGTCGCGCCCTTCCGCGTGACCGACACCCAGGGCCACTTCGACGTCGTCGCGCGCTGCGACGGCGGCGGGATCACCGGCCAGTCCGGCGCGATCCGCCTGGGCATCGCCCGCGCCCTCCTCGAGGCCGGCGACTACCGCGCCGACCTCAAGAAGGCCGGCTACCTCACCCGCGACTCCCGCGCGGTCGAGCGCAAGAAGTACGGCCTGAAGAAGGCCCGCAAGCGCCCGCAGTTCTCCAAGCGCTAAGCCCGGGGGCGAACGGAACGCAGCGTACGAGGGGAGGCTCGCCGGGAATCCGGCGGGCCTCCCCCTTTCTCCAGAGAGAGGGGCCACGATGAAGTACTTCGGCACCGACGGGTTCCGCGGGAAGGCCAACGAGGGCCTCACCGTCGACCACGCCTTCACGATCGGCAAGTTCGTCGGCTGGTACTACGGCGCCAGCCAGGAGCGCAAGGCGCGCGTCGTGATCGGCAAGGACACGCGCCGCTCGAGCTACATGTTCGAGTCCGCGCTCGTCGCCGGCCTCGTCGCCAGCGGCGCCGACGCCTACATGCTCCACGTGATCCCCACGCCGGGCGTGTGCTACGAGGTCGTGGACGGCGGCTTCGACTGCGGCATCATGGTCTCGGCCTCGCACAACCCCTACAGCGACAACGGCATCAAGCTCGTGGACCGCAGCGGTTCCAAGATGGACGAGGAGGTCCTCGAGAAGGTCGAGGCCTGCATCGACGGCGAGCTCGAGGTTCCGCTGGCGACCGGCGACGCGATCGGGCGCACGGTCGACTACATGCAGGGGCGCAACCGCTACATCGCCCACCTCATCGCGAGCGCGAACTTCTCCCTGCAGGGCGTGCGCGTGGGCCTCGACTGCGCGAACGGCTCCGCCTCGAGCGTCGCCAAGCCCGTCTTCGACGCCCTGGGCGCCGACGTCCACGTGATCAACGACGCCCCGAACGGCTTCAACATCAACGTGAACTGCGGCTCCACCCACATCGAGAACCTCCAGGAGTACGTGGTCCGCAACAACCTCGACGTCGGCTTCGCCTACGACGGCGACGCCGACCGCTGCCTCGCGGTGGACGAGAACGGCCACGTCGTGGACGGCGACCTGATCCTGTACGCCTGCGCGCGCTACATGTCCAAGTACGGCCGGCTCTCCGGCGACGCCGTGGTCCCCACGATCATGAGCAACTTCGGGCTGTTCCGCGCCTTCGACGAGGTTGGCATCAAGTACGAGAAGGCCCAGGTCGGCGACAGGTTCGTCTACGCGCTCATGCGCGAGCGCGGCTACTCGCTGGGCGGCGAGCAGTCCGGCCACGTCATCTTCGGCGACCTCGAGACCACCGGCGACGGCATCATGACGAGCCTCAGGATCATGGAGGCCTGCCGGGTCGAGCGCGAGTCGCTCGCCACGCTGGTGCGCCCGGTGCGCCTGTACCCGCAGCGCCTCGACAACGTGCGCGTCACCGACCGCGACGCGGCGATGGCCTCCCCGGAGGTCGCCGAGGCCGTGAGGCGCGCCGAGGAGACGCTGGGCGGCGACGGGCGCGTCCTGGTGCGCGCGAGCGGCACCGAGCCGCTGGTGCGCGTGCTGGCCGAGGCCCCGGACGAGGCGCTGTGCCGCGAGGCCTGCGCCGTGGTCGTCGAGGCGCTCGAGCCGTTCGCGGTCCGGGACTAGCACATCGCCCGGGCGGGCGCCGACGGCGCCCGCCCGCCCGTGGCGGAACTGTGAGGTTGGCGGGCGCCTCGGCGCCCGCTGATACAATCGCGCCATGCATCACGCGGCCCGCCGGCCGGCGGGCGACGACTCGATGGGAGGACGCGCATGTGCGGAATCGTCGGATACACCGGCACTGAGGAGGCGACGCCGTTCCTGCTGGAGGGGCTCGCCACGCTCGAGTACCGAGGCTACGACTCGGCGGGCGTCGAGGTCCTGGGGACCGACGGGGCCCTGCACGGCGTGAAGTGCGCCGGCCGCGTCGCGACCCTCGTCGAGCGCTGCGAGCAGGCCAACCTCGTCGGCACCTGCGGCATCGCCCACACCCGCTGGGCCACCCACGGCGCCCCGAGCGACCGCAACGCCCACCCGCACCGCAGCTGCAAGGGCGACATCGCCCTCGTGCACAACGGCATCATCGAGAACTTCCGCGAGCTGCGCGAGGAGCTCACCGCCAACGGCCACGAGCTCGCGAGCGACACCGACTCCGAGGTGATCGTCCACCTCATCGAGGAGTCCATGGAGGGGCCGGCCGCCGGCGACCTGCTCGAGGCCACCCGCATCGCCGTGAGCCGCCTCGAGGGCTCCTGGGCCGTCGCCGTGGTGAGCGCCCGCCAGCCCGGCGTCATGGTGTGCGCGCGCCGGAACTCGCCGCTCGTGCTCACCTCCACCGAGGACGGCGCCTACTGCGCCTCCGACATCACCGCGATCATCGGCAAGTCGCGCCACATCACCCAGCTCCAGGACGGCCAGCTCGCCCGCCTCACCCCCGACGGGACCATCCAGGTGATCGACGCGGAGGGTCGCGAGGTCGCCGAGCCGACCACCATCGACGTCAACTGGAGCGCCTCCGAGGCCAAGCGCGGCGGCTACCCCGACTTCATGAGCAAGGAGGTCGCCGAGCAGCCCGAGGCCATCGAGCGCCTGCTGGCGAACCGCCTCGGCGAGAGCGGCATCGTCCTCGACGAGCTCAACATGACCGACGACGAGATCGCTGCGATCGACCGCATCTACGTCATAGCCTGCGGCACCTCCTACCACGTCGGCCTCATCGCCAAGGACATCATCGAGGGCTGGGCGAAGATCCCCGTCTCCGTCGAGATCGCGAGCGAGTTCAGCTACGCGAACGTCCTCGCGACCGAGAACACCCTGTGCGTGGTGATCACCCAGTCCGGCGAGACGGCCGACACCCTGGCCTCCGCCCGCCGCATGAAGGCGATGGGCTGCCGCGTCTTCTCCATCTGCAACGTCATCGGCTGCACCGCCGCGCGCGAGGCCGACGGCACGATCTACGTCCAGGCCGGCCCCGAGATCTGCGTCGCCTCCACCAAGGCCTACACCTCGCAGATGACCGCGGCCTTCCTGTTCGCCCTCTACCTCGCCCACCACACCGGGCGCATGACCCTCGGCGAGGTCCGCGCGAAGTACGAGGCCCTCTGCGAGGTGCCCGACGCCGTGCGCGAGGTCCTCGACCGCAGCTGGCAGGACCGCGACGCCGCCCGCCTGTTCGAGGGCTGGAACTCCAGCCTCTTCCTGGGCCGCGGCATCAACTCCACCACCGCCATGGAGGGTGCCCTCAAGCTCAAGGAGCTCAGCTACCTGCACGCCGAGGCCTACGCCGCCGGCGAGATGAAGCACGGCTCGATCAGCCTCGTCGAGGACGGCTACCCGATCGTCGCCGTGGTCCCCGACGACTCGACCCGCGCGAAGATGCTCTCCAACATCCAGGAGGTCAAGGCCCGCGGCGCCGCCGTGGTCGCCGTGGCCACCGACGGGGACGAGGACGTCGCCGCCCAGTGCGACAAGGTCCTGTGGGTGCCGCGCATGACGGAGGAGGCCATGGTGGCCATCCCCGCCGTCGTCCACCTGCAGCTGCTCGCGCGCTTCGTCTCGGTCGACCGCGATCGCGACGTCGACAAGCCGCGCAACCTGGCCAAGTCCGTCACGGTGGAGTAGTCGTGCCCCTGGCGGGAGTCGGCGTCGACATCGTCGACATCGCGCGCATGGAGCGCGTGATCGAGCGGACGCCGGCCTTCCGCCGGAGGGTCTTCACCGACGCCGAGCGCGCCTACTGCGACCGCAGGGTGCGCCCGGCCCAGCACTATGCCGCCCGCTTCGCCGCCCGCGAGGCCGTCCTCAAGGCGTTGGGGATCGGCTTCGGGGGCGGCGTCGGCGTGCGCGACGTCTCGGTGGAGAGCGACGAGTCCGGCAGGCCGCTCGCGGTGCTCGCCGGGGGCGCGGCGCGCGCCGCCGAGGAGCAGGGCGTCATCCAGGTCGCCATCTCGCTCTCCTTCACGCACGAGGTCGCCGTCGCCAACGCCGTCGCCCTCCGGGAGGAGACGAGGCCGCGCGAGCGCGACGCCCGGGACGCCCGCAGGGCCCTCGAGGCCGACTTCCGCGACGCCCGCCGCCTGGTCGACGAGCTCGAGCGCGTCCAGGAGGACGAGGCGGGCCTCGTGCCGGAGGCGCCGCGGGGGCAGGGCAGGATCGAGTTCGGGGACGCCGGGGACGACGCCCCCGGGAGGTGAGGCGAGATGCAGCCGGTTCTCAACGTCGAGGACGTCCGCAGGGTCGAGCAGGCGCTCGAGCGGCGCGGCGTGAGCCTGATCGAGCTCATGCGGCGCGCGGGCGCCTCCGTCGCCCACGAGGTGCTCGAGATGGACGACGTCGCCGAGGCGTGCGTCCTCGTCGGCTTCGGCAACAACGGGGGCGACGGCTGGGTGGCCGCCGAGAACCTCGTGAAGGCCGGCAGGCGCGTGCGCGTCGTGAGCCCCGTGCCGCCCGAGGACCTCAGGGGCGACCTGTGCCCCATCGTCTCGCGTGCCGCCGTGGCCGCCGGCGTCGAGGTCGTCGTCGCGCCGCCGCGTCCCGAGCTCGAGTCGCTGCTGCTCTCCGCGGACGTCGTGGTCGACGCGATGCTGGGGACCGGCTTCCACGGCTCGCCCTCCGCGCCCTTCGACATCTGGATCGACGCGCTCAACGCCTCGGGCCGTCGCGTGGTGGCCGCGGACGTGCCCTCGGGGCTCTCGGCCCAGACGGGCATGGCGCCCGGGCCCTGCGTGGTCGCCGACGTCACCTGCACGATGATCTCGCTCAAGCCCGGGCTGCTCGCCGACGTCGGCCGCGACGCCTGCGGCGCGATCGTGGTGGCCCCGCTGGCCGAGGAGGCCCAGCCCCTCGTGCTCGAGGCGGACCCGGTCGCGTGGCGCTGCGAGGCGGCGGACTACATCGACGTCATCGCCCCGCCCACCAACGTGCAGGACAAGTTCTCCCGCGGCTCCGTCCTCGTCGTGGGAGGGTCGGCGCGCTACCCCGGCGCGGCGATGATGGCAGCCAGGGCGGCCGCCCGGGCGGGCGCGGGCTACGTGACGCTCGCCGTCCCCTCGTGCATCCTGACCCAGGTGCAGGCCCACATGGTGGAGATCCCCGTCGTGGGGCTGCCGTCGAGCTCCGGCGGGACGTTCGAGGCTGGCGCCGCCTCCTCGGTCGAGAGGCTGGCGGAGCGCTGCTCGGCGACGGTCGTCGGCCCGGGCATGCGCGTGAGCGCGGGGACCGTCGCGGTCTGCTCGCGGCTCGTCTCCTCCTCCGCCCCGCTCGTGATGGACGCGGACGCGCTCAACTGCCTCGCGCGGCTCACCTCGAACCGCCTCGACTCCTTCCCCGAGATCATCCGGCGCTCCGCGCCGCTCGTGCTCACCCCGCACCGCCGCGAGCTCGGCCGCCTCGTGGGGCTCGCCGACACGCCCCCCGAGTCGCTCACCGCCGCCCTCGAGGCCTCGCGCCGCATCGTGTGGGCCGACGGCGGCAGCGAGTTCGCCGTCGTAGCGAAGGGCAACGCCACGGCCTGCGTCGGCGTGGAGGCGGCCCTGCTGCCCAAGCCCGGTCCCGCCGCCCTGGCGACCGCGGGCTCCGGCGACGCGCTCTCCGGCATCATCGGCGCCCTGCTCGCGCGAAACCCCGGCGGCGAGAGCCTGCCGCTGCTGTGCGCGCTCGCCTGCGAGGTCCACGGCTGCGCCGGCACGATCGCCGCGCAGCGCTACGGCTCCAACGGGGCGATGGCCATCGATATAATCGATGCGATCGGCCTGGCCGCCGACGCCGTCGAGGACCGCGCCGCCTTCCCGGACGAGGGGGGCGGGCGCCCGGCGTAGCGCCGGCGACGGCGTTACGAGCGGAGGGCGAGCCATGGCGCAGAGGACGTGTCCGGACACGAGGTGGGCCTGGGTCGAGATCGACCAGGGCGCCCTGCGGCGCAACGTGCGCGCCGTCAAGGGGGTCGTGGGCAACAGGACGCGGCTCATGGCCGTCGTCAAGGCGGACGCCTACGGCCACGGGGCCGTGCAGTGCGCCAAGGTCATGCGCGCCGCCGGCGCCGACCAGTTCGCCGTCGCCACTGTCGACGAGGCCGTCGCCCTGCGCGAGGGCGGCGTCGAGAGTCCGATCATGGTCCTCTCCGAGCCGCCGCTCGAGGCCGTGGAGACCCTCGTCGCCTACGACCTCCGCCCCGCGGTGGACACGGCCCCCTTCGCCCTCGCGTTCGGCGAGTGCGCCGCTGCCCACGGCACGGTGGGCCGCTACCACCTGGCCGTCGAGACGGGCATGAACCGCATCGGCGTGCCCTGGCAGGACGTGGTGGAGTTCCGCTCCCAGCTCGACTTCCACCGCGGGCTCGAGTGTGCGGGCACCTTCACCCACTTCGCGACCGCCGACGCCGTCGAGGACTGGGACTTCGACCTCCAGCTCGACCACTTCCGCAAGGCCGTCGACGCGCTGCGCGCCGCGGGTCTCGAGACGGGGCTCGTCCACTGCGACAACACCCCGGGGACCGTGCTGCATCCCGAGGCCCACTTCGACATGGTCCGCGTGGGGCTGGGCCTCTACGGCCTGCAGCCCTGCGAGGCGACCGTGCCGCGCATCGGGCTCGAGCCGGTCATGAGCGTGCGCGCCCGCGTCGTGCGCACGAGCGAGCCCGAGATCGGCGAGGGCGTGGGCTACGGGATGACGTACCGCGTCCCGAGCCGTACCATCCAGATCGCGACGGTGCCCATCGGCTACGCCGACGGCCTCTCGCGCACGCTGTCGGGCCGCATGAGCGTCCTGATTGACGGGCAGCGCTGCCGCCAGGTGGGCAACATCTGCATGGACGCCTTCATGGTCGCCGTCGACGTGAACACGATCCGCGGCATCGACCCGGCCCACCCGGTCGCCTACGGTGACGTCGTCACCGTGGTCGGCAGGGACGGCTCCCGGGAGATCACCCTGGACGACATGGCGCGGCTGCGGGGAACCATCAGCTACGAGGTGGCGTGCGGCTTCGGCATGCGCCTCGAGAAGGTCTACGTGTGAGGTGCGGCCCATGGGCGTGATGAGGATTCCGGGACACGAGCACCAGGGGCCGCGCGAGGTCTCCCTCGAGGAGATCCGCTCCCTCATGGGCGACTGCAGGCTGTGCCCGCTGGGCGAGACGCGCACGAACCTCGTGTTCGGCGTGGGCGACCCGAACGCCCGCGTGATGTTCGTGGGCGAGGGGCCGGGGCGCAACGAGGACCAGCAGGGAGAGCCCTTCGTGGGCGCGGCCGGCAAGCGCCTCGACTCGCTGCTGGGGCTCGCCGGCCTCACGCGCGGGGAGATCTACATCGCCAACGTGATCAAGTGCCGGCCCCCCTCGAACCGCAACCCGCGCCCGGAGGAGATCGAGGCCTGCTCGCCGTTCCTGCGCGAGCAGATTCGCAGCATCTGGCCGGACGTGATCGTGTGCCTGGGCAACTTCGCCACCCAGTTCGTGCTGCGCACCGAGCGCGGCGTCACGAAGCTGCGCGGGCAGCTCTACCAGACGGGCCACTTCACGGTGATGCCCACGTTCCACCCGGCCGCCACGATCTACCACTCCGACTGGCTGCCGCTGCTCGAGGCCGACATGCGCATGCTGGGCGAGTGGCTCGCGAGCCACCCCGCCGCGGGAGGGGAGGGCTCCGATGAGTGAGACGGCCGCCGAGGGGATCCGCCTGCTCGACGAGGGCACGTACATGGTCGCCTCGCCCGACGCCATGAGGCGCCTCGGCGAGCTCGCGGGCTCCGTGCTGCGCTCGGGGGACGTGCTCGTGCTCACGGGCGACCTCGGCGCCGGGAAGACGCAGCTCGCGAAGGGGATCGCGCGCTCCCTCGGCGTCACCGAGGACGTGACGAGCCCCACGTTCACGATCATGTCCGCCTACCAGGGCACCGACATGCCCCTGTGCCACGTCGACCTCTACCGCCTCGCGAGCGTCGACGAGCTCGAGGACACCGGCATCTTCGACATGCTCGGCGAGGGCGTGTGCCTGATCGAGTGGGGCGAGCGCTTCGCCCGCGCGCTCGGCGAGGAGCGCCTCGACGTCTTCATCGAGCGGATGGACGAGCTCGCCGAGCCCGGGTGCGAGCCGCCGCGCCTCGTGCGCCTCGTGCCGTGCGACGTCCGCTCGTCCGACATCGTGGCGGACCTGGACGGGCTCGTCGGGGGCGCGTCGCATGCGTGAGGGGGAGCCGCTCGGCTGGCGCGGCGGGGGCGTCGTCCTCGCCGTCGACACCTCGTCGGACCGCATGTGCTGCGCCCTGGGCCGCCTCTCCGCCGAGGGTCCGCGCGTCGAGGTGCTCGCCTGCGCGGACCGCGACTGCCGCCGGCGCTCGAACGTGGAGCTCGCCGGCGCGTGCCGAGACGTCGTCGCGGCGGCGGGGCTCTCGATGGGCGACGTCGACGCCGTCCTGTGCGGGAGGGGACCCGGCTCGTTCACTGGCGTCCGCATCGGCATCGCCACGGCCAAGGGGCTCGCGTGCGGCCTCGGGGTGCCTCTCCTGGGGGCCTCCACCCTCGACGCGGTCGCCTGGACCGCCTGGCTCGCCGGCGCCCGCGGGCGCGTGGGGGTCGTGGCCGACGCGATGCGCGGCGAGGTCTACCCCGGCATCTACGACCTGGGCGAGGACGGCCCGCGGCGCGCCTTCGCGAGCGAGACGGTGGCGAAGGCGGGGGCCTGCGCCGACGCCTGGGCCGCGCGCGCCGACGCGGCGGAGCTGCGCCTCGCGGGCGACGGGCTGAGGAGGCATGCCGACCGCTTCGCCGAGGCGGGGCTCTCGCGCCTGCTCGACGAGGCCGCCTGGGTCCCCTCGGGCGAGGGCCTGCTGCGCGCGCTCGCGCACGGCACCGACGGCACGGCCGGCGGCACGGGGGACCCCGCGCTCGTCCTGCCGACCTACACCCGGCTCTCCGACGCCGAGGAGAACGAGCGCCGGCGCCTCGGCATGCCCCAGCCCGCGAGCGTCGCCGTCACGGGCACGGCGGACCTGCTCGCCGACCGCCACCTCCAGCTGCGGCCGATGTCGGTGAACGACCTCGACCAGGTCGCCGCCCTCGAGGCGCGGGTGTGGGAGGCGGGGCCTCACGCCGCGTGGAGCGAGCGCGCCTTCCTCGACGACGTGAGCCTGCCCGGGCACTGCTGGTGGGTCGCCCACGACGAGGGGCGCGTCGTCGGCTTCGCCGGCGGGCGGATGGCCGGCGACGACTTCGAGGTCCTCGACGTCGTCGTCGCCCCCGAGCGCCGCCGGGAGGGCGTGGCGAGCCGTCTCGTGGCGCGCATCGCCTACGACGCGCAGATGCTCAACGCCCGGACCTGCTCGCTCGAGGTGGACGCCGCGGACGACGCCGCGCGCGCCCTGTACCGCAGCCTCGGGCTGCGCGAGGCGGGGCGCAGGCGCGACTACTACGGGCCCGGCGCCGACGCGGTCGTGATGGCGGCGGAGCTGCCGCTGGCCCTCGACGCCGCCCGCGTGGGCGGGCGCCCCGAGCCCCAGGCCTCCGCGCTGCCCTGGCCGCCCGCCCGCGCCCCGCGCGACGCGGACGCCGCCGCGCGCCTGGAGGCGGCGGGCGACCTGGTGCTCGCGATCGAGTCGAGCTGCGACGAGACGGCCTGCGCCGTGATCGGCGGCTCGGGCGAGGTGCTCTCGAGCGTCGTGGCCACCCAGATCGACTTCCACGCCCGCTTCGGCGGCGTCGTGCCCGAGATCGCCTCGCGCAAGCACGTGGAGGCCATCGTCGGGACCTACGAGGAGGCCATGCTGCGTGCCGGCGAGCGCCTGGGCTGCGGCGCCCTCGAGCCGGGCGACCTCTCGGCCGTCGGCGTCACGGCGGGCCCGGGCCTGGTGGGCGCGCTCGTGGTGGGCGTCGCCTTCGCGAAGGGGCTCTGCGCCGCCTGCGACCTGCCGCTCGTCCCCGTGCACCACCTCGAGGCCCACCTCATGGCGAACCTCTTCGAGACCCCGGAGCTCGAGCCGCCCTTCGTGGCGAGCCTCGTCTCCGGCGGCAACACGATGCTCGTGCACGTGCGCGGCTGGGGCGACTACCGCGTCCTGGGCGCCACGATCGACGACGCGGTGGGCGAGGCCTTCGACAAGGTCGCCAAGGCGCTCGGGCTGGGGTACCCGGGAGGCCCCGTGATCTCCCGGCTCTCCGCGCAGGGCGACCCCAAGGCCATCCGCTTCCCGCGCGCGATGCTGCACAGCGGGGACTACTCCTTCAGCCTCTCCGGCCTGAAGACCGCCGTCATCACCTACATCGAGGGCGAGAACCGCGCCGGGCGACCCATCGACCTGCCGGACCTCGCCGCCAGCTTCGAGGCGGCCGTCGTCGACGTGCAGGTCGCCAAGGCCGCCGCGGCGGTCGACGAGTGCGGGGTCGCGGACTTCTGCGCGGGCGGCGGAGTGGCCGCCAACCCGCGGCTGCGAGCCGCCTACGAGCGCGAGCTCGGGCGCAGGGGGGTGCGCGTGACGGTGCCGCCGCTGCGCGCCTGCGGCGACAACGCGGCCATGGTCGCCGTCGCGGCCCTGCGCGGGCTCCGCTCGGGCGCCTTCGCGCCGCTCGACCTGGACGCCGACCCCAACGCCGCCCTGGGCACCTGGGCCACCCCCGACGCCCCCGTCCCTCCCACCTGGGAGTAGGCGGCCCCGGGACGGGGACGACCCGTTACGGCGGTGTTTCCCGCCGCGGCCCCGGAGGCGGGCCCCCTGCGCCGCGTTGTATCCTTGCGTCGTGCGCGTAACTTTCTCGCATCGGGTGCGCCCGCTTGCAAGGGGGAGGGGAATGGGTCCCCTCCGGTTGCGACGCGCGAAAGGGGATTGCTCACAAAGGGAAGGGAACCACCATGAAGACCACCCCGCGCGTGTACGTTTCAGACAGAATCTCCCGCCGCGACTTCCTCAGGCTCTCGGGCCTCGTGGCGGGCCTGGGGGGCATGGCGGTCCTTTCCGGATGCGGTCCCGCCTCGCAGGACGCAGGCTCCGAGGAGGCTCCCGAGACCGAGCAGGCCGTCACCCTCGGCGACGGTGCGACCCTGCGCGTCGGCATGGAGGCCGCCTACCCTCCGTACAACTGGCAGGTCGAGGAGGAGTCCGAGTACACCATCCCCATCGACAACGTCGACGGCGCCTTCGCCGACGGCTATGACGTCCAGGCCGCCAAGATCATCGCCGAGGGCCTGGGCATGGAGGCCGTCGCGGTGAAGCTGTCCTTCGACGGCCTGATCGACGCCCTCAACAACGGCCAGATCGACATCGTCTGCGCCGGCATGTCCGTCACGCCCGACCGCGAGGCGTCCGCGGACTTCTCCGACTCCTACATCGACGACGACATCGTCATGATCACCAAGTCCGACTCCCCGTGGGCCGACGCGAAGACCTTCGCCGACCTCGCGGACGCCGCGATCATGGGCCAGGCCGCCACGATGTACGACGACGTCATCGAGCAGGTCGTCGAGGCCGAGCCGAGCGTCACGCACCTCACCCCGGCCGAGACCGTCCCGATGGTCGTCGAGAACCTGAGCAGCGGCGCGGCCGACATCATCACCTACTCGATGCTCTCCGTGCCCAAGCTGCTGGAGACCCACCCCGAGTTCGTCGAGCTCGAGATGGAGGACAAGTTCGAGGGCTCCCTCATGCCCGACAACGCCGCCATCGCCAAGGGCCAGGAGGCCGCGCTCGACGAGATCAACGAGATCATCGCCGGCATCTCCGAGGACGAGCGCCAGGAGATGTGGAACGCCTGCATGGACCGTCAGCCGGCGTAAGGGGCGACTCCCGAACATGGACTGCCGCCGAGCGGGGCGGGGGCTCCTGTCCCCGTCCCGCTTCGGGGCGAGAAACGCGAGGTGTCTGAATGTCAAAGCTGCGTGACTTCGTGACGCGCGACCACCGCTACGTCCTTCTTGGCACGAGCGCCGTGGCGCTCGTCGGCATGCTGCTCTCGAGCTCGCCGCGACCCGCGATGAGCTTCCTCGCGCAGGCGTTCGCCGTCGAGCTGGCGATGTACTACGTCCTGGCCGCCTGGCTGGTCGTGAGCGGCCTGGCGCTCCTGTTCAAGCTCACGCACTGGAGGAGCTACGCGGAGACGTCGCCCCTCGTGCGGCCGGGCGCGCGCCGCGCGCTGCGCTGCGCGTCCTACGTCGTCTGGGCGATCGCGCTCGTGCTTGTCGTCGACCGCCTGGTGATGGGGCTCGCCTCCGCCTGGTCGGCGGCCGTCGCCGCGACCGAGCGCCCCGCGGACGACTTCCTCCAGAACATCCTCTGGATGCTCTGGACGAGCCGCGCCACCTTCGTGACCGGCGTCACCACCACGATCGCGCTCGCCGTCCTCGGCACCGTCATCGCGTTCTTCCTGGCGCTGCTGCTCGTCTTCTGCCGCATCCAGGCCGTCGACCGTCCCGACAACGACTTCGTCCGCTTCTGGAAGGTCGTGGGCACCGGCTTCGCCAAGGTCTACAGCACCGTGGTGCGCGGCACGCCGATGATGGTCCAGGCGATGATCGTCTACTACGGCATCCTGGGCATCATCCGCGCCACGGGCGACTTCAGCGGCGCCGAGCTCAACTCGATCTGGTCGGCGTTCAACGCGGGCCTGGTGACCGTCTCGCTCAACTCCACCGCCTACATGATGGAGGTGCTGCGCGGCGGCATCGCCGCCGTGGACGAGGGCCAGATGGAGGCCGCCCGCTCGCTCGGCCTCTCCCAGTGGAAGGCCATGGTCAAGGTCGTCTTCCCGCAGGGCATCAAGAACTCCATCCCCGGCCTCTCCAACGAGCTCGTCATCAACATCAAGGACTCCTCGGTCCTCTCGATCATCAGCGTCTTCGACCTGACCTTCGCCGCGCGCACCATCGGCGGCAACTACTACGACTACTTCCCGGCGTTCCTGATCGCGGCCGCCATCTACCTCGTGCTCACGATGGTCGCCACCTGGCTGCTCGGCCGCTTTGCGCGCCGGTTCAACGTCAGGACCGAGGCCGTCGGCAGCACGTCGGACACGCCCGTGAAGGTGGAGGAGTAAGCCATGACCGTCACGAACGCCAGCGCCGCCGAGCCCATGGTCCGCATCGAGGGGCTGCGCAAGTCCTTCGGCGACCTCGAGGTCCTCAGCGACATCAACCTCGACGTCATGCCCGGCCAGGTGGTCACGATCATCGGCGCCTCCGGCTCCGGCAAGTCCACGCTGCTGCGCTGCGTCAACCTGCTCGAGACCCCCGACGCCGGCCACGTCTGGTTCCACGGGGAGGACCTCACCGCCGAGCACGTGGACGTGAACCGCCTGCGCGAGAAGATCGGCATGGTCTTCCAGGGCTTCAACCTGTTCAACAACATGAACGTGCTGGACAACTGCACGCTCGCGCCCGTGACGCTCAAGAAGATGAGGAAGGCCGAGGCCGAGGAGGTCGCGATGCGCCACCTCGACTCCGTGGGCCTCGCGGACTTCGCCCGCGCCGACGTGGGCAACCTCTCCGGCGGGCAGAAGCAGCGCGTCGCCATCGCCCGCGCCCTGTGCATGAATCCCGAGATCATGCTGTTCGACGAGCCGACCTCGGCGCTCGATCCCGAGATCGTCGGCGAGGTGCTCAGCGTCATGAGGGAGCTCGCCGACGGGGGCATGACGATGGTCGTGGTCACCCACGAGATGGCCTTCGCGCGCGAGGTCTCCGACGAGGTCGTCTTCATGGACAAGGGCGTCATCGCCGAGAAGGGCTCCCCGGAGGAGCTGTTCCGCAACCCCCAGGAGCCGCGCACCCGCGAGTTCCTGGCGAGGTACCTGGAGGATTAGCGGGCGAGCCCCGTCCCGGACGGGGCCGGGCCCTCCCGCCCGCGTGCTACGATTCGACCCAGTCGAGGGAAGGGGCCTCCCATGAGGGACGGGTTCGTCAAGGTCGCAGCCGTCACCCCGCGCGTCCGCGTGGCCGACGTCGCGCACAACGCGGAGTCCATCGCCGCCCGCGTCGAGGAGGCGGCCTCCGCCGGGGCGCGCGTCATCGTGACGCCCGAGCTCTGCGTCACCGCCTACACCTGCGAGGACCTCTTCCTGCAGCCGCTGCTGCTCGACGCGGCCGAGGACGCCGTCTGCGAGCTGGTCGCGCGCACGGCGGACCTCGACGCCCTCGTCGTGCTGGGGGCGCCCCTGCGAGTGCGCTCCAAGCTGTACAACTGCGCCGTCGTCGCGTGCGGCGGCGAGGTGCTCGGGATCGTCCCCAAGCGCACGATCCCCACCTACGGCGAGTTCTACGAGGGGCGCCACTTCTCCGCGGGCCCGCTCGACGTCGAGCTCGTCGACGCCTTCGGCCAGGAGTGCGTGCCGTTCGGCTGCCGCCAGCTGTTCTCCTGCGCGGAGCTCCCCGAGCTCGTCGTGGGCGTCGAGCTGTGCGAGGACCTCTGGGCGCCGCTGCCGCCGTCGGTCTCCGCCGCCCTCGCCGGCGCCACCCTCGTGTGCAACCTCTCCGCCTCCGACGAGCTCGTCGGCAAGGAGGAGTACCGCCGCGACCTCGTGCGCGGCCAGAGCGCCCGCCTCGTGTGCGGCTACGCCTACGCGGACGCGGGCTGGGGCGAGTCCACGACGGACGTCGTCTTCGCCGGCCACGACCTCGTGTGCGAGAACGGCGTCACGCTCGCAGAGTCGCTCCCGTTCGGTGAGGGGCTCGCGGTCTCCGAGGTGGACGTCGCCTCGCTCGCCGCCGAGCGCCAGCGCATCTCGAGCTTCGGCGCCCCCTCGCCCGAGGCCGCCGACGTCGCGGACTCCTTCGCCGTGACGGAGTTCTCCCTCGACCCCGCTGACGCCGAGCTCACGCGCCCCGTCGACCCGTTCCCCTTCGTGCCGGCCGACGGCGCCGCGCGCGCCTCGCGCTGCGAGAAGATCCTCTCCGTCCAGGCCTCCGGCCTGGCGAGGCGCCTCGAGCACACCGGCTCGAGGGTCGCGGTCGTCGGGCTCTCCGGCGGTCTCGACTCCACGCTCGCCCTGCTCGTGACCGTGCGCGCCTTCGACATGCTGGGGCGCGACCGGGCCGGCGTCGTCGGCGTCACCATGCCGGGCTTCGGCACCACCTCGCGCACGCGCTCCAACGCCGAGCTGCTCGCCGAGGGGCTCGGCGTCGAGCTGCGCTGCATCCCGATCGCCGACGCCGTGCGCGGGCACTTCGCCGACATCGGCCACGACGAGTCGGTGCGCGACGTCACCTACGAGAACTCCCAGGCGCGCGAGCGCACCCAGATCCTCATGGACGTGGCGAACGAGGCCGGCGGCCTCGTGATCGGCACCGGCGACCTCTCCGAGCTCGCGCTCGGCTGGGCCACCTACAACGGCGACCACATGTCCATGTACGGGGTCAACGGCGGCGTGCCCAAGACCCTCGTGCGCCACCTCGTCCGGCACGTGGCGGAGACCTGCGGCGACGACCGCATCGCCTCGGTCCTGCTCGACGTGCTCGACACGCCCGTGTCCCCCGAGCTGCTGCCCGCGGAGGCCGACGGCACGATCGCGCAGCGCACCGAGGACCTCGTGGGTCCCTACGAGCTGCACGACTTCTTCCTCTACCAGGTGCTGCGCCACGGCTTCCCCCCAGCGAAGGTGCTCCGGCTCGCCTGCGTCGCCTTCGACGGCGAGCACGGCGCGGAGGCCTACGACGCGGCGACGATCCTGTCGTGGCTGCGGGTGTTCTACCGCCGCTTCTTCGCGCAGCAGTTCAAGCGCAGCTGCCTGCCAGACGGCCCCAAGGTCGGCTCGATCGCGCTGTCTCCCAGGGGCGACCTGCGCATGCCGTCCGACGCCTGCTCGGCGCTGTGGCTCGCCGAGCTCGAGGGGCTGGAGGCCTGAGGCCCCGGGATCCGGAATGCGTTTGCTCCCAGGACGTCACAACTTTCGGGTCAGCCTGGCGCGTCTGCCTGCCTATCCCGAGGTTTGTGACGCTTTGGCAGCCCCTTCCTGCCCCATCGACCTGCTAGCGCCCGTCACGTCACATTATCTAAGCGCGAAATAGTGAGATTTTCTGATTCGCGGGTTATACGACAGACGACTGGGTACCATTACCAACGTTGGCAACGGTACGGGTCGGGACGGTTCCGGCCCACGTACAGGCGGAGCACCCGAAGTGGTGCGCAAGAGGAGGTTCTTGGACATGAAGCTCAAGCCGCTGGGCGATCGCGTTCTGGTGAAGCCGGCTCCCAAGGAGGAGAAGACGGCCACGGGTCTCTACATCTCGTCGGGTGCCCAGGAGAAGCCGCAGCGCGGCGAGGTCGTCGCCGTCGGCGCCGGCAAGGTCGCCGAGGACGGCACCCGCCTGCCGATCGACGTCAAGGCGGGCGACGAGGTCTACTACGGCAAGTTCGGCGGCAACGAGGTCAAGGTCGACGGCGAGGACTTCCTGCTCCTCCGTGCCGATGACATCTACGCCATCATCGAGGACTAGCACCAGCTGACCAAAGACGCCCCGCCCGCGGCGGGGCACACCTGAAAGGGATTCACAATGGCTAAGGACATTTACTTCGGCACCGACGCTCGCGCCAAGCTCGCCAAGGGCGTCAACACCCTGGCTGACGCCGTCACCACCACCATGGGCCCCAAGGGCCGCTACGTGGCCCTTCAGCGCTCCTACGGCGCCCCCACCATCACCAACGACGGCGTCTCCGTCGCCAAGGA
>CAOJNB010000017.1 GCA_948439405.1 uncultured Coriobacteriaceae bacterium
AGCCTTCATTCGTGCAAGGGCGTGCTCCGAATAGTACAGGTCACCAGCGCCGAGTTCTCTGACGTATGGAGCCTCGACGTAGGGGAGAGACTCAAGGATGTTCCTGACAGTCTGTCGATTTTCGCAATGGCGCACTACGACATGGTCGCTCGCGCCGGAATAGGACAGGAAGTCTTCGAATACCGCCGTGTTATCCACTTGCGAGCAATCATCAGCGATGACAATCTGCGAAGAGCATCCTTCCTGCAAGGCAGCAGATGCCATGCTCAGCAAGCATGAACGAACATCCTGGTTATACACCGTCACGATCGTAGCGATGTCCGCAGATGACATGCCGCCTCTCCCCCATCAAATGTCAAAGGATCTCGTCATTCTCCAAAACGAGCATTGAGGTAAGCAGGGCAGGGAGTGTCCGGGATACGACAGCGTCTCGACTTCAAAACCGAGACGTTGATAGAGCCTGCTCACTGCTAGGTTCTGAAGCCTGTTCCCATAATTCGAGTTCCCGACAATGGTGACATTGCCCAAATGAATAGACAAAGCGACCTCCAAGTTAAAGCACGCTCATCCATGCTCCGACCAAACCCAGCGGGAAATCCCTTTAGCTGCAAATGGACCTAATGGGCATGACGAGAATGCGACCTCATATGGAAATAGAGGGCTACGATGCTGACTATAGCTGAGCATAGCGAGGAAAGAATCCCCACCAGGCTCACACCAGCCAATCCCAGGCCCTCAATACAGGGAACCATGAAGAGCAAGGCCACGAGAAGCTGGCTCGCCCCTCCGATGAAGGAGCTGAAATAACTCCTCAGCGCAATCGTGAGATCGTTAAGAAAGGCAGCGATCGCGCTCACCATGATATAGGCTCCTAGGGGACCCAACAGATAGGTGTATGGGGAAATCTGCTCGCCACACAACAAAACAAGCAGCGCTTTACCAAAGAGCGCAATTCCTGCAAAGCACGCGACAAAGACCACGAGAAGCCCAAGAGCCAGTCGAGCGATCAACCTGCGGAACCTATCCCAGTTCTCTTCGTCATAGGCTCTGGAGAAAGATCCGATGAGGGGCAGGTAGATGCAGGCGGCACCCGCCTGAATTATGTTGACGGGTTGTGAGACGGAGGCATAGGCACCCAGGGCCGCGGCGCCCATAGTGGCAGACAAGTACTGCTTCGGTACAGAACCCGCCATGCCAAGCATAACGCCCGCAAGGACTATTGGAGCACAGGAAAACAAAAGGTGCAGGGCTTTCCGCCATTCAATCCCAAATTCAATTGGGCCAAAGTAGCGCGCCCGAGGATACGAATACAAGATTGCAATGAGAGCCATTGCAATCCCCATCGCAGCAAACGTCGCAGGCAGACTCTGGGTAAAGACGTAACCTGCCGAGAACACCACGAGCGAAGCAACGCCCTGCAGCATGTTTGACTTGCCGTTGTAGTCCATGCGCATGTGCAGCTGGCAGCAGCCGTGGAACACGGTAATCAACACCATGACGTATCGGTACAAAAGGAACAGGACGATCGAAAGCCAGGTGCTCGCATCGCATGTCAGCACCATGTACACAACAGTCAGTGCAAGGGCGATCCCACAAGTGAGGGCAGTAAAGGTCAGGTACTCGCCTGTCGAGTTTTCCCCTCTGACGTCGGAAATCTGAACGATATTCATCCTGTAAATCGCTACGGGAGAGAATACGTAAAACACGGAAAGTGCGAGTGAATAGATCCCGGCAGCCTCAAAGCCATTGGTCAGCCGGACAACGACTATCCCTATGAGATATTGGCAGCCCAGATTGACGATAGAGCCAGCGGAATTCCACAGCATGTTCCGCTCAATTGATAGGGGCTCCGTCTTCTTATCATGTCCTGGCGCGTTGCCCATTTCTGCTGTCATTTTCTGCCCTCGCAAGAGCGGTCGGAACCCGCCCCCTTCAATGAACTGCCAATGGCCTCGTTCTCTACGTTGCCAAAACGGCTGTCTTTGCATATAAAGCGCAGTTCGCTGGCACCTGTCATCCTGCCTTCTCACAGGAAAAAGAAGCTTCGGGGCATGTTGTGTCCTGATGGAGAGCAGAGCGGGCGCCTTGGCGCTCACCCGCTGCAGACTCCCTTTCTGCCTTGGTTCTTTCCTCCATAATCGCACGCCTCGCCTCCCTAGAGGAACACGACGTGGCTCACGTCGCAGTAGCAGCTGAGGACGATCGCGCCCGCGAGCACGACCGGGAGGAGGCGCTCGCACCACGCGGGGAGCCGGAACTCGAACGCCATGAGGAGGGGGAAGAGCATGGGGATGAGGTAGCGCGGCTGCCATCCGTTGACCCAGTCCAGCCCGACGGGCGTGAACGAGACGTACAGGGCGACGACCGAGAGGAAGACCGCGCAGGCGGCGGTCACCACGACCCAGACCCTCCCGGAGAGCGACAGCGAGAGCCGTTCGTCGGAGCGCTGGTCGAAGACGGCCGTCAGCACGACGAGGGCGAACGGGAGCTCGCCGGAGCCCGGCAGATGGGAGAAGTAGGCGTAGTGCAGCGTGTATCCTCCGGCGGCCGCGGGAGAGAGGCAGGTCTCCCCCATGTAGCGAGCCATCGTCACGCAGAACTCGAGGGGATGGGAGAGGACGTAGCGAATCTGTCCCGACGAGCTCACGCCCTCGCCACCCCTCCAGTCGCCGTCCGCCGCTCCCGGCTCCGGGAACAGCAGCGGCATCACGAAGGTCGAGATGATGAAGAGGGCGACCGCTACCACGGACGCGAGATAGAGCACATGGCCCCGACGCGTGGCGAAGCGCTCGCGCGGCATGAGGAGCAGGATGCCGAGGACCGGGAAGTAGACGGCCTTGGGGAAGAGGCCGAGCACGAGCGGTATCACGCACTTCGCCGCGTCGAGCGGCGTCAGGCGCTCGTCCCTCCTGGAGAACTCCCGCATGGTCTGGGAGACGCCGAGCATGATCCACGCGGTCACCCACGGGTCCTTCGAGTAGTTCGAGGCTAGGAAGACGCTCGTGGGGAGCATCGCGACGAGCCCCATCAGCACCTTGCGCGCCGGAATGATGCGAACGGCGTTCGCCGCCATCAGCGCGTAGAAGAGCAGGTTGAAGAAGCGGCCGCACACGACCATGCCGGCCAGGGGAAGTCCCAGGAGCCGGGCGAGCCACAACCCGACCGCCGAGGGAATCGAGCCGAAGGAGACGATGTTCAGCAGCGACGTGAGCGAGACCGGGCGCACGGAGCCAGAGGCGACGACGTCGCCCGTCCCGTCCTCGAGGTGCTCGGCATACGGCTCTCCCCCCTCGGCCAGAAAGCGCTCCATCTCGTCGTAGTCGAGGATGCTGTCCGTGACCCACGGGACGGCGACCAGCTCCTGCTCGGGCTCCGACACGTGGGGGGAAGTCACGTAGGAGAGCCCGAGGGCGTTGTCGAAGTGAATCTGGTCGTCCCACGAGATCGCCGTCACGGGGGGCATGGCGAAGCACAGGAAGGTTCCCATCGAGAGGATGACGACGAGCACCGCGTACTCGACGTGCTCCCTGAGCGTCCGGCGCAGGACGACGAGGAGGACGACGGCGACGGCGACGCAGAGGGCAAGGAAGACGAGCCTCTCGCCCGAGGCTTCGCGGCCCCAGCTCCACGCGCCGCTGAGGACGGCGGCCGCGCCGAGGGGGACGAGACAGGTCGGCGCGAGGGACGCCAGGCCCCATCGCACAGGCAGCGGACGGGAGGGACGGTCGTCACCGTCGCACGTGGAGGCCCCGCGCCTCGATGCACGCCGACAGGTCAAGGCCGTCATCCCGACGCAACAGAGCCAGAACAGCAGCAGCCTGAGCTTGCTCCACGAGGCGGGGGAGAGCAGGGCGGCGCCGGGGGTCCCGGCGACGGTGAGCGCCTCGAGGAGGACGGCGCCGGCGACGGGAGCTCCCAGCGCGAGCGCCAGCGTGAGCGGGACGCTTCCGGCGAGCAGGCGGCCCTCCCCGACCGCGCGGCGGAAGACGCCCCACGCGTAGGCGAGGACGGCCACGCCGAGCAGCATGCACGCGGAGGCGAAGAGCGCGGCGACGACGGAGGCCCGTACGAAGAGGACCGCGGAGCACGCGACGCAGCAGAGGGCGACGAGGGAAGCCGCGACCTTGGCGCGCGTCGACCACCCGGCAGCCTCGGCCTCATACGAATCCGCCGTCACGTCGTCCACGAGAGCCCTCCTGTCCCCGCCTTCGCGCAACTCCCTAGCGCCCCTCGTACATGCGCTGGTAATAGTCCTGGTACGCGCCGCTCGTCACGTGCTCCATCCACTCCTCGTGGGCGAGGTACCAGCGGATGGTGAGCACGATGCCGTCCTCGAAGCGGGTCTCGGGGTGCCACCCCAGGTCCGCTCGGATCTTGTCGGGGGCGATGCCGTAGCGGCGGTCGTGGCCCTTGCGGTCCTCGACGTAGGTGATGAGCTCGTCGGTGATGGCGTCGTCGCCGACGGCCTGGGCAACCTCGCGGATGATCGTGCGCACGATCTCAATGTTGTGGCGCTCGTTGTGGCCGCCCACGTTGTAGACCTCGCCGGGACGCCCGTCCTCGCACACCAGGTCGATCGCCTTGCAGTGGTCCTCGACGTAGAGCCAGTCGCGCACGTTGAGGCCGTCGCCGTACACAGGCAGCGGCTTGCGGGCGAGCGCGTTGTTGATCATGAGCGGGATGAGCTTCTCGGGGAACTGGAAAGGCCCGTAGTTGTTCGAGCAGCGCGTGATGTTGACGGGCATCCCGTAGGTGTCGCCGTACGCCTTCACGAACATGTCGGCGCCGGCCTTGGAGGCCGAGTACGGCGAGTGCGGGTTGAGCGGCGTCGTCTCGCGGAAGAACGCCTCGGGGTCGTCGAGCGGCAGCGAGCCGTAGACCTCGTCGGTGGAGACCTGGACGAACTTGTGGTCGCCGAAGGTGCCGTCCGCCTGCTCCCAGGCGGCGCGCGCCGCGTTGAGCAGGGTCACCGTGCCCATCACGTTGGTAGAGGCGAAGGCCTCGGGCTCGAGGATCGAGCGGTCCACGTGGCTCTCCGCCGCGAAGTTGATGACGAAGTCGGGCTCGTAGGTCGCCATGAGGCGGTCGCAGGCTGCGCGGTCGCAGATGTCGGCCTGCTCGAAGACGTAGCGCTCGTCGCCCTCGACCTCGGCGAGGTTCTCGAGGTTGCCGGCGTAGGTGAGCTTGTCCATGTTCACGACGCGGACGTCGTCGTGCTCGCGCAGCATGCGCAGGACGAAGTTCGATCCGATGAAGCCGGCACCGCCGGTCACGAGGTAGGTCTTCACGGGGCTCCCCTTCCGAACGAGCCGAACGGGCATGGGTGCGACACGAAGGTGCCGCGCAGTATGCAGTTTACCGAACGTGCGGGTCCCACCCCAATTTCCATCAAGAGGGAACACAGCGGGGCCGGACGGAGCCCCTATTCCGCGGGCACGTGGAAGCGCGGGGGGCTCGCGACGAGGTTGCCGTTGTAGAACGGGTCACCCTGCGCGAGGCGCGACGCCCAGCGCGCAAGAAGCAACCCCTCCGAGCGAAGCGTCCACGCGCCCCGGAACTCCTCCTCCGTCGCACGCAGGCCGTGCCGGCAGGTCCTCAAGCCCGGGTCCACCACCACCGAGCGACCTGTGGCGAGCAGCCTGAGGCACAGGTCGGCGACGTCATGGCCATACGCGAGCCCCTCGTCGAGGCCCCCCAGCTCCCCGAAGACGCCCGCGGGAAGCATCAGGCAGGACGCGTCGAGAGCGCTCACCTCATGCATGACGCGGTAGGCCTCGTAGTAGCCCGGATCCGTCGCATCGGCGTCGCGCCCGAGCGGGACGGGACCGTGGCCGAGCATCGCGAGCCCGCAGCTCCTCACGAGGCCGTCGGGTCCGAGGACCTTGGTCCCGACGGCACCCGCGCCCTCGCGCCTCGCGAGCGAGGCCATGCGGTCGACCAGCCCCTCAGAGAGGACCTCCGCGTCCTCATCAAGCAGGAGCACGAGGTCACCGCGCGACCCCGCGACCGCCCGATTGCACGCGGCCGCATGGCCTGCGGTGTCGCTGCACGTGACGGGGCGCACGCGCAGGCGCTCGCAGAGCGCGGCGTCGAGGCGCGAGACCGCCTCGCGAGCGCAGTCCCCGCACCCCGCGACGAGGACCTCACAGCCCCCGAGGCCCCCGAGGCGGACGAGCGATTCGAGGCATCGGGCGAGGGAGCCCGCGTCCCCCTCCGAGGGCACGACGACCGAGACGAGCGCGTCGTCCGCGCTCGCGTAGCTGACCTCGTAGCGGGCGGGGTCCCCAGGCCGGTCGACCAGCGCGCGCACGCTCGCCCCGGGCGCGGTCCTGTCGAGATGCGACTGCACGGCGCGACGGCCCGCCTCCACGGCATAGGGCTTGACGTCGAGCCCCGCCGTCGTCGACCCGGGGTGGACGCGCCAGTGGTAGAGCACGCGCGGCACGTGACGGACGCTGCGGGCGACCTCACCGACGGCGAGGGTCAGATAGTGGTCCTGGGACCCGTCGAACTCCGGTCCGGCGAGCTCGACCCGCTCGAGCGCGAACCTGCTCACGCAGAGGAAGTGGCATACGTAGTTCATGCCCATGAGGAGGTTCGGGCTCCAGTCCGGCTTGAAGTAGGGATGGACATGCTCGAACCCCTCGAGGAGGTCCTCGTCGGAGTAGAGCAGGTCGCACGCGGGGTCCTCGTTGACTTCCCGGGCGTAGTGGTAGAGGGCGTCGGGGGCGAGGACGTCGTCGTGGTCGAGGAAGCAGACGAAGTCGCCCCTGGCCGCCCGGATGCCCTCGTTCGTGTTACCGGAAATCCCCAGGTTCGCCTCGAGGCGCACGACGCGCACGCGCTCGTCCGCCTCGGCACGCCGCCGCACGGCGGCCGCAAGGCGCTCGTCGTCGGGCGAGGCGTTCACCAGGACGAGCTCGAGGTTGGCGTAGGACTGCCCCAGGACCGAGTCGGCCATCTCCTCGAAGTACTCGGGCGGCGTGCGGAAGAGGGGGACGACCACCGAGAACAGGGGCATGCGAGGGAAGGTGCGCGAGGCCTGGGCCGCCAGCTCGGCGGCGGATGGCTCGTGGGCCCGCTTGAACCAGGTCATGTACGACCCGGCGGGAGGCAGTCCCTCCCGGGCCCAGCGTTCCCGGAGCGCCGCCATGTCCTCGGCGTCGACCCCGGAGAAGCCCGCGGCGCCGGCGCCGGACAAGGACAGCACGAGCGAGGGACGTCCGGGCTCGACGCGCACGGAGAACCTCACGGTCCGCCTGTGCCAGCCCTCCTCCGTCCGCTCGACCGAGTCGTCCAGGCAGGACCAGCCTCCCCTCGTGCAGGGGAGGCCGCGGGAGTCCAGCACGGCGAGGTCAACCGGGCCGGCGAGCGCGTCCGGGGAGGGAGCCAGGAGCTCGGCTCGACCGCGGAGCACCTCACCCTCCTCTGACGAGAGGGCGATCCTCTCGGTCGTTACCTCCCAGGCGCCCACGGACGGACGCACGTCGCAGTTGCGCACCGAGAGCACGTCGGCATGGCCGAGGGCCGTGTTCACCTTCGACTCGAGGGCGACGGCGAGCGGGGAGGTCCGGCACGACGCCTTCGCCAGCTCCCCTCCCCCCTCGGCGAGGAGGCGAACCGTCGTCACCTGCCGCACGTCGAGCAGGGGAAGGACGAGGACCCAGCCCGAGGAGCGGCCGACGAAGACGACCTTCGAGGGAACCGAGGATCCGGAGACGGTCATCGAGGACGCCGAGAGGACGGCGCCGTCAGGCGCCCCGTCGACGCGGACGAGCCGGTAGGACTTGCCTCGGCCGCGCGTGACCCTCCCGAACTTGATGCTGGGCATCCGGCGCTCCTCGTCCGCAGGCGGCCCCTACAGCTCCACCGTGCGCATGAACTCGTCGAGCGCGACGTCCCAGGAGCGCATCTCGTCGCCGATGGTGTCGCGCAGGCGCTTGTTGTCGAGGATCGACCAGGCGGGACGGGGCGCGCTCTGCGGGTTGGCCGCGGCGTACTCCTCCGTGGTCACGGGCGCGACCTCGCAGTCGAGCCCGGCGTTCGCCATGATGCGGGCGGCGAAGCGGTCCCAGGTGGTCGCCCCGTTGCCGGTGCAGTGGTACAGCCCGTAGGCCTCGGTGCCCAGCAGCGCCAGAATCTCGTAGGCGAGGTCGCCCGCGAAGGTGGGGGAGCCGTGCTGGTCGCACACGACCGTGATGCGGTCGTGGGTGCGGCCCAGCCCCACCATCGTGCGCACGAAGTTCTTCCCCTCGGTGCCGTAGAGCCAGGCGGTGCGGACGATGAAGTGGCGGGCGCACGCCTCGCGCACGGCCCGCTCGCCGGCGAGCTTCGTCGCGCCGTAGGCGGTGTTCGGCGCGCAGGGCGCGTCCTCGGCCTGCGGCATGGGGTCGTCGCCCGCGAGCACGTAGTCGGTCGACACGTGCGCGAGCACGGCGCCGGCAGCCTCGGCGGCGCGCGCCAGGTTGGCAGCGGCGTCCGCGTTGAGGCGCTGGGCGAGGTCGCGGTTCGTCTCGCAGCCGTCGACGTTCGTCGCGGCGGCGCAGTTCACGACCGCGCCGAAGCCGCCGTCGCGCACGAAGGCCATGACGGCGTCGGCGTCGGTGATGTCAAGCTCGTCCACGTCGGTCGGCACGACCTCGCACGCCTCCCACGAGGGGTCGATCGGGCCGATGGGCGCCCGCCCGGCGGCGAGAATCGTCTGCAACTCGCGACCGAGCTGGCCGTTCGCGCCGGTGATGAGAAGCTTCCTGATGGGGGTCATGGATCCTCCTGGGAACGAGTCTGTGGCCGGCGGACGGCGTCGGATGCGGCCGAGGCCGCGCTCCGCTAAGTCTACCCCCTCGCAGCCCTCCCGCTCTCCTCGGCGAGGCGCCGCAGCAGCCCCTCGCACGCGTCGACGTCGGCCTGCGTCGCCTGCCGCGCCCAGTTGCGCCCCGTCGTGCCCGGCACCTTTCATTCTTGCGCGTGTACGCCGAACAGGGTTTGCAGGAGGAGATGAAAGCCCGTCGTTCCAGGTTCTGGAACACCATCATCGCGCAAGCGGAAATACTTTTCGCTTCGCTTGATTGCTCCGTGCACCTCTTGCTCCGAGAACTGTGTTGGGAGGATATGCTTCTTGTATGTCGGATAGTAAATCTGCATGCGCCTATCGACAGCCGCCCCCGTTGCGCAACCTCGACCCTCCTCAAAATGAAGCAGGAGAAAAAGTTCGAACTTTGGGTTGCTAATTGCGACGCGTCTGCGCGTGTCCCCCCGCACCCATTCAATCAGTGTATTGAGCTGCTTTGGCGTCCAACTATCTACATCGCTCACAATCCACATCTCATCATGCTTTGCAAGTCCACCCCGATGTCCCCCACCCTCTCGCTTAAGATGCTCGCCCATAATCTTTACAAGGCTGACAGGGTCGGTGCGGCCGATATGACGGTGCGACACATACTTAATCGTTGCCTCACCGCAGGATCGCATCAGCCTTTGCACTGACGACATGTGCAGATATTCCACCTCGGTCTTTCCCTCACATAAGACATGGACGATGCGCTTCGTCCTGCGGCTAGCCCCCTTACGTCGCAAGGGATTCCGACCCGAAGCCCTATTCCCTGTCATTGACCTTGTCCCCTTCGTCAACCGGTGAGAGCGATCCAAACATCGGAACTCCACCGAAACGTCCATCGAGGTAGGCCCTAACAAGGTCTGTATCGGCGCGCACTCCTTCGAATTCGTCAAGGCGCATGAGCTCAGACCGGCCCGTCATGTCTCGCTCCATGAGGAAGAGCTCGTCACGGCGAAAGAGGCGCTGGTCCATGAGGAGCAGATCATGGGTCGTGAACAGCAGCTGTCTCCGAGATGTTGGTCCTGCCGAGTCGAGAAACAGTTCAACCAGGCGAGCAGTTAGCATTGTATGGAAGCTTCTGTCCAGCTCATCTACTACGTACACTCGAGCCGAAGTTCTCTCGTCATTGAAGAGTTCAAACAGCATCGGCATGAGGTTGAGCAGACGACGAGACCCCGAAGACTCCATCTGGAGCGTGAATGTGACGAGATGTCCGTGTGAATCCAAGTGTCGCGTCCTCAGGCGCTGGGCTCGTGCCCGACCGCCCTCGGCGGTGATGACGAATATCTCCACCGGATAGTCCTGCGATGGGCCCGCCGTGAGTACGGCAGCCATATCGGTCGAAGACATCGCCTCAGCTTGAACTCGCTGGACAACGTCTGGGGGCACCGGGATTACGCCCATGTCTACGTCCTCGCCAACAAGCTCCTCTATGCCAGTGTCAAGGCCTGCAAGCCAACGTGATGCATACTCTACGAAGTCCCTTTTCGTGTAAAATACCAGGGGCGGCCCGGCAATCTGCGAAGAAACGTCCACCATAGTGAGAACATCCCTGAACCATGCATATGGCACAAGGAGTTCCGCAACGTTCTGCATGGCCGCGTTCGTCAAGAACAGGCGGTTTTCCAGCGTGCCATCTGCAACGAACTGAACACGCTCTGGCGCATCGAAATACCCCTCATCCAGCTTGATTCCATCACGGTCTCTTCGATAGATTACGTGCTCCTCGTCTCCATTTCGTCCAATCCTCGTCAGGCACTCGAACAAAACTTGATTGTGGGACATGTCCGCCTGCAGTCGATACACCGTCCCATCCATAAGAAATGTAATGTCGAATGACGTTGGGTGCGAAGCAGACCTATCATCCAATCGGAACGGCTCAACAGGAATTGACTCTCCTACCCCCGTCCCCCGCAGTACATAATCGCGTAGGAATGTAAGGGCTTTGAACAGGCCTGTCTTTCCAGATGCATTTCCTCCGTATACAGCTGCGACAGGCACAATCTTTCGAGATCTGAACCCATCGAGAGACGAAAGGGTGTCACGATGCTTGCGCTCAAGAGATGCGACGAGATTGAACGTGGTCGGCCGAGCAAATGACTTCCAATTCCCAACCGTAAAATCGATGAGCATCTTCTCTCCCTCCATAGCATCTTAGGAGATATTATCACGCTCGTTGTAAAGTACGGCCTCTCCCGCTCTCCTCGGCGAGGCGCCGCAGCAGCCCCTCGCACGCGTCGACGTCGGCCTGCGTCGCCTGCCACGCCCAGTTGCGCCCCGTCGTGCCCGGCACGTTCATGCGCGCCTCGGAGCCGGCGAGCATCGCGTCCTGCAGCGACATCATCACCACGTCCGCGGCGCTGCCCATGAGCCGCTCCAGCATGCGCTCGGCCTCCGTGCGGGCGCCCGCCTCGTCAAGCCCGTAGCGCGCGGCGCACCAGCCGACGAGCGTGTCGGTGTCGTGGGTGGACGCGTAGGCGATCTTGCCGGGGCGCGGCCGGTAGCCCTGCCGCGGGTCGTAGTCGCAGAACTGCACGACGTCCATCCCCGGGAAGCCGCAGCCCGCCTGCAGCGTGCGGACGGCGGGCGTGATCACGCCCAGGTCCTCGGCGACGAGCGGCAGCTCCCCCAGGCGCTCGTGGGCCGCCTCGAATAGCTCGCGGGCGGGACCGTAGCGCCAGAACCCCACCGACGCCGGCTCGCCGGCGCCGGCGGAGAAGAAGTTCGCGAAGCCCAGGAAGTGGTCCATGCGCACGTAGTCGAACAGCGCCATCGAGCGGCGCAGCCGCGCGACCCACCAGGCGTAGCCGTCGGCGCGCATCGCGTCCCAGTCGTAGGTAGGGTTGCCCCACACCTGCCCGTCCACGGAGAACTGGTCGGGCGGGGCGCCGGCGACGCGGCGGGCATGGCCCCGGCCGTCCAGCTCGAAGAGCTCGGGGTGGGCCCACACGTCCGCGGAGTCTTCGGAGACGTACATCGGCATGTCGCCGATCAGGTGCACCTCACGCTCGGCGGCGTAGCAGCGCAGGTCCTCCCACTGGCGCTCGAACTCGTACTGGGCGCAGCGGTGCCGCTCGACGCCCTCTGCGAGCTCGGGTCGAGCCGCGAGCGAGGGGTCCCAGGCGCGATAGGGCTCGGGCCACTCCTGCCAGGGGGCGCCGCCCATCAGCTCCTTGATCGCCATGAACGTCGCGTACGGCTCGAGCCAGGGAGCGCTCGCCTCGAGGAACTCCCGGTAGGCCTCGGCGTCCTCCGGCTCGCGCGCGGCCGCCTCGGCGCCGCCCTCGAGCAGCGCGACGTTGCCCGCGAAGGCGGAGAGGCCCGCGTACGGGCTGCCGAAGCCGTCGGTGGGCCCCACGGGGAGCATCTGCCAGTAGCGCTGGCCGCACCGCGCCAGGAAGTCCACGAAGCGGCGCGCCGGCGCGCCGAGCGTACCGGGGCCGTCCTCGGAGGGAAGCGACGTCACGTGGCAGATCACGCCCGATCCGGGAGGCATCGCGCGTCCCAGCCCGAGCCCGTCGCACTCCACGACCACGGCGGAGCCGAGCCCTCCCAGGCGCACGCGGCAGCGGCCCTCGCGCGCCTCGAGGTCGAGGCCGGCCACGACCTCGCGCACGACGTCGCCCGAGACCTCGAGCTCCACCTCGCGCTCCTCGAAGGAGCGGTTCGCGAGCACGGTCACGGAGCGCGCGGAGCGCGCGGCGGCGCCCCCCTCCGCGGGCCCGCGGACGATTCCGACGACGTCCTCGCCGAACGAGACCACGCGCCAGGAGCCGTCAACGAAGTTCGGCAGCGACCGTCGCAACGCGATCGCGTTGCGGTAGATGGCCGTGCAGTCGGCGTCCTCCGCGCCCCACGGGAAGGCGGCGCGGTTGTAGGGGTCCGCGTAGCCCTCGAGCCCCGCCTCGTCGCCGTAGTAGACGCAGGGCACGCCCGGCATCGTCATCTGCACGAGCGTCGCGAGCCACAGGCGGGCCTTGGCGAGCCCGCGGGCGCCCTCGTCCAGGCGGAACGAGGCCCTCTGGTCCTCGGAGAGCGACGCCTCGTCCGGGGCGCCGCCCAGCACCGTCATCAGGCGCGGGCGGTCGTGGCTGCCCATGAGGTTGAGCGCGGCGGCGATCGCCTCGGGTGGGTAGTTCTCCCGCATCGACTCCATGCGCTCGGCGAACTCGGGAGCGCCGACGCGTCCCAGCAGGAAGTCGAGCGTCGCGTCGCGCAGCGGGTAGTTCATCGCGGAGTCGAGCTCGTCGCCCAGCAGGTAGTGGCGCAGCCTCCCGTAGCTCACCTTGTTCGAGGCGTCCTCCCAGACCTCGCCCAGCACGAGCGCGTCGTCGCGCTCGGCGAGGGCGGCCGCCCGTATCCCGCGAATCAGGTCCTCGTCGAGCTCGTCGGCCACGTCGAGGCGCCAGCCGGCCGCGCCGGCCCGGATCCAGTGGCGCACCACGGAGTCCTCGCCGTCGCACACGAGCCTGCGGAGGGCCGGGTCGCGCCCGTCGACCGCGGGCAGGTCCGCCACGCCCCACCAGGCGTCATAGGTGCCGTCCTCGCGGAAGCCGAACCACGCCCGGTAGGGCGAGCCCTCTCCCTGCCAGGCCCCGACGTCCGGGTAGTTGCCGTAGCGGTTGAAGTAGCGGGAGTCCTGCCCGACGTGGTTGAACACCCCGTCGAGGATCACGGAGATCCCCATGGCGCGCGCGTCGGCGCACAGGCGGCGGAAGTCGGCCTCGTCGCCGAGCATCGGGTCGATGCGCATGAAGTCGGCCGTGTCGTAGCGGTGGCAGCTCGCCGCCTCGAACACCGGGTTGAGGTAGAGCGCCGTCACGCCCAGGTTGCGCAGGTACCCCAGGCGCTCGCGGATCCCCTCGAGGGTGCCGCCGTAGAACTCCCAGCACCGGATGGACCCGTCGTCGTTGCGCAGGTAGCGCGGCGGCGCCGACCAGTCCTCCACGAGAGCCCGCCCGGGGCCGCCGCGCGGGCGCGAGAGCGAGGCCCCCACGCGCTCCCGCCAGCCCGAGCCGCGCGCGAAGCGGTCGGGGAACACCTGGTAGACGAGTCCCCCCTCGTACCACGCGGGACGGACCTCGCGCGGGCGGTACACGGTCAGCTGGAACGAGGGGACCTCGCCCCAGCCGAGCTCGCCCGCCCCGCCCGTCGCGCCGGGACGGGCCCCGTAGGAGAGCGTCGCGCCGTCGGCCCGCTCCACCAGGAAGCGGTACCAGAGCAGCTCGGGCTCGTCGCAGGGGACCTCGGCGCGCCAGCGGACGCCGCCGTCGGGCAGCGGGGAGGGCTCCGCCTCGACGAGGCGCTCCCCCCTCGCGTCGGACCACAGCCGCACGCGGACGCGCGCGGCCGCCTCGTCACGGACGTCGACGCACAGGGATACGGTGCCGCCCGCGGGGACGGCACCGTACGGGGTGCGGTATGCGGCGTCGCGGGAGTCGTGGAAGACCCGCATGCTCACCTTCCTTAGCTCTCGGCCCCCTCGGCGGACGCGAGCGTCCTGTCGGGATGGAGCCCGAGGTAGATGTCCAGGTACTGCCGAGCGGAGCGCTCCCAGGAGAAGTCGGCCGCCATCGCCTGGCGCATGAGGTCCTCCCACACGTCGTGGTGTCCCTCGAACACCTCGCCGGCCGCCCAGAAGCAGTCGATCATCTCCTGCGCGTTGAAGTTCGCGAAGGAGAAGCCCGTCCCCTCGCCGGTGAAGCGGTTGTAGGGGACGACGGAGTCGCGCAGACCGCCCGTCTCGCGCACGATCGGCAGGGTTCCGTAGCGCATCGAGATCATCTGCGAGAGGCCGCAGGGCTCGAACTGCGAGGGCATCCAGAACAGGTCGGCGCCGGCGTAGATGCGGTGGGCGAGGTCGTTGTCGAACCTGATGCAGCAGGTCATGCGGCTGCCGTAGTGCCAGTCGAACCAGCGCAGCGAGTCCTCGTAGTTGGCGTCGCCCGTGCCCAGGACCACGATCTCGTAGCCTCCGCGGATGAGCTCGTCGACGGCGTACTCGACGAGGTCCATGCCCTTCTGGGCGGTGAGGCGGCCCACCATCGCGACGACGGCCTCGTGCTCGCCCTCGTCGAGCCCCAGCTCGCGCTGGAGGGCGAGCTTGCAGGCGGCCTTGCCCGAGAGGTCGTCGGCCGTGAAGTTGGCGGCGATGCCGGGATCGGTCGCGGGATCCCACTCGTCGAGATCGATGCCGTTGAGCACGCCCGAGAGCACGCTCGCGCGGTCGCGGAACACGAAGTCGAGGCCCTCGCCGTAGTAGGGCATCTTGAGCTCCTCGGCGTAGGAGGGGCTCACCGTGGTGAGGGCGTCCGCGTAGCACAGGCCGCCCTTGAGGTAGTCAATCGAGTCGCCGTCCATGCGCAGCTGGTTCGCAGCCGCGGGGATCTCGTGCAGCCCGAGGATGTCGCCGAGCACGAAGTCGGAGTACTGCCCCTGGAACTTGACGTTGTGCACCGTCATGACGGTGCGGACGTTGTCGTAGGTCGGGATCCCGCGGTAGAACTCGCGCAGGAACACCGGGGCGAGCGCCGTCTGCCAGTCGTTGCAGTGCAGGACGTCGCAGACGAGCCCGTCCACGTGCGCCATGGCCTCGAGCACGGCCTTCGGGAAGAAGGCGAAGCGCTCGCCGTCGTCGTAGAAGCCGTAGGCCCCCTCGCGCTTGAAGTAGTCCTCGTTGTCGACGAAGTAGACGTCGAGGCCGTCGCGCTCCAGGTGGTCGATGCCGCACCAGACGTTGCGCCAGGCGAGCGGGACGTGGAAGTCGCACACGTGGTCCATCTCGTCGCGGAAGCGCTGCGGGATGGTGGAGTACTTGGGCATGACGAGGGACACCTTGGCGCCCGCGCGCTGCAGCGCGCAGGGAAGGGATCCCGCGACGTCCCCCAGGCCGCCCGTCTTCAGGAAGGGGGCGGCCTCGGAGGTCGCGAAGGTGATCCTCAGCGTGTCGTCAGACATGTCGCTCCTAGCTCTGGGCCTTCTCCTTGATGAGGATCTCGTCGGTGGTGCCGCGCAGCTCGGTGCCGGCGGGGATCACGTTGCCGCGGTCCACGATGGCGTTCTCCACGCGTGCGCCGCTCTTGACGACGCAGCTCTGCATCACGATGGAGTTGAGCACCGTGGCGCCCGGCTCCACGACGACGCCGCGGCCCAGGATCGAGCCGCTCACGTTGCCGGCGAGCCTGCAGCCGCCGCTCACGATCGAGTTGCGCACGTGGGCCCCGCGGCGGTAGGACACGGGCGGGTTGTCGTGCGCCTTCGTCATGATGCTGCGGTCCTTCGGGAACAGCTCGTCCTGCAGCTCGACGCTCAGCAGCTCCATGTTGTGGCGGTAGTAGCTCACCACGTCGAAGATGGGGGCCGCGTAGCCCTTGTAGCGGTAGACGCGGACGTCGATGCGCCCGTAGTCCTTCTCGAGGGCCTCGAACAGGTCGAGGTAGTCCACCTGCTCGTGCTCGACGAGCATCTGCAGGAGCAGCTCGCGGCGGATCACGAAGCAGTCCATGAAGGCGTCGTCGCCGTAGGAGACGCCGTGGTGCAGCGCGCGGCAGCGGTCGCCCTCGACCTCGAAGCCGACGAGGTCGGCGTTGTCGCCCTGCGCCTGGCAGGTGAGGACCATCACGTCGGCGCCGGACTGCTCGTAGGCCTCCAGCAGCAGGCGGTAGTCCATGTTGTAGACGACGTTGGCCGCCGAGACGAGAACGTAGTCGTCGTCGGAGCGCTCGAGGATGATGCGGTTCTGCACGAAGTCGCGCAGCAGGAAGCGCGAGCCGGCGCGCGAGGTGCCGAACGCGGAGCCGGGCAGCATGAACAGGCCGCCGCCCTTGCGGTCGAGCATCCACTCCTTGCCGGAGCCGACGTGGTCGATGATCGAGCGGTAGTTGCTGGGCATGACGAGGCCCACGGTGCGCACGCCTGCGTTCACCATGTTGGACAGCGGGAAGTCAACGAGGCGGTAGCGGCCCGCGTAGGGCAGCGAGGCGAGCGGGCGGACCTGGGTGAGCACGCTGGACGTGCGCCCGGCGTAGTTGGTGGTGATGATGCCGAGGGTGCTCTTCACGGCTACTCCTCCCCCTTTCCGACGACGACGTAGTTGCCGATCACGGCGGTGTCCTTGGTCACGTCGACGCTGCCGACGTTGACCCCCTCCTCGACGGTGGAGTTCTCGCCGAGGATCGCGCGCACGACGTGCGCGCCCGACTTGACGGAGGCGCCCGGCAGCAGCACCGAGTCCTCGACGGTGGCGCGCGGTCCCACGTAGGCGTCGGTGGAGATGATCGAGTGGCGCACGGTCCCCATGATGCGGCTGCCGTTGGCGACGAGGCTGTCGGTCACCGAGCCGTCCGGCCCCACGTAGTGCGGCGGACGCGTGGAGGGGTTGGACATGATGCGCTCGTCGTCGAACAGCGAGAACTCCGGGTCGTCGCCGAGCAGGTCCATGCTCGTCTCGTGGTAGCTCGCGATGGTGCCGACGTCGCGCCAGAAGCCGTGGAACTCGTGGCACCACAGGCGGTGCCCGTCGGCCAGAAGGCCCGGGATGATGTCCTTGCCGAAGTCATGGTCGGAGTTCTTGTCGTTGGCGTCGGCGCGCAGCGTCTCGAGCAGCAGGTCGGTGTTGAAGATGTAGATGCCCATGGAGGCGAGGTTGGAGTCGGGCTTGGCCGGCTTCTCGGTGAACTTGGTGATGCGCCCGTCCTCGGCCTTCGTGATGATGCCGAAGCGCGACGCCTCCTCCCACGCGACCGGCATGACCGACACGGTGAGGTCGGCATCGTTGTCGATGTGGGTCTGCAGCATGGCGTGGTAGTCCATGCGGTAGAGCTGGTCGCCGGACAGGATCAGCACGTACTTCGGGTCCATCTCCTCGATGTAGTCGAGGTTCTGGTAGACGGCGTCGGCCGTGCCCTCGTACCAGGCGCCGCCCGTCTGGGTGGCGTAGGGCGGCAGGATGGCGACGCCTCCGCCGGGGATGTCGAGGTTCCACGCCGCACCCGTGCCGATGTAGGAGTGCAGCAGGTAGGGGCGGTACTGGGTCAGCACGCCCACCGTGTCGATCCCCGAGTTCGCGCAGTTGGAGAGCGCGAAGTCGACGATGCGGTACTTCCCGCCGAACGAGACCGCCGGCTTCGCGATGTCCTGCGTGAGGACCCCGAGCCTGCTTCCCTGCCCTCCGGCGAGGAGCATCGCGATGCATTCCCTCTTACTCATGAACAACACCTGCCCCTTCTCGACCTGACCGCGTCTCAGCGGATTCCCCAGATGTCCTCGGCGTACTCGCGGATGGTCCGGTCGCTCGAGAAGTAGCCGGAGGAGGCCACGTTCATGAGCGACATGCGGTTCCACGCGCGCGAGTCGCCGTACGTCCCGACGAGCTCCTCCCACGCCCGCACGTAGTCGTGGAAGTCGGCGAGGACGAAGTTCTGGTCGTTCTCGTTCATGAGGGCGTCGCGGACCGACTGGAAGTCGCCCGACTGGCGCGAGAGCGTGCCGTCGGTGAGCTCGTCGACCACGCGGCCCAGGCGCTCGCGGTCGGCGTTGTAGGCGTCCCACGCCCAGTAGCCGCCGCTCGCCTTGAGCTCGTCGATCTGCTCGACCCTCATGCCGAAGATCTTGATGTTCTCCTCGCCGGCGAGGCGGGAAATCTCCACGTTGGAGCCGTCGTAGGTGCCCAGCGTGACGGCGCCGTTCATCATCAGCTTCATGTTCGAGGTGCCGGACGCCTCCTGGCCCGCCGTCGAGATCTGCTCGCTGATCTCGGCCGCGGGGTAGATGAGCTGCGCGTTGCCGACCGCGAAGTTCGGCACGAAGCACACCCGGATGATCGAGCTGGCGCGCGGGTCGTTGTTGATGACGTCGGCGACCGCGTTGATCAGGCGGATGACCTCCTTGGCGAAGTAGTAGCTCTGCGCCGCCTTGCCCGAGAAGATGAACGTCGTGGGCCTCGGGTCGTAGGTGGGATCGGCCAGGATGCGGTTGTAGACGTCGAGCACCTTGAAGACGTTGAGCAGCTGGCGCTTGTAGGCGTGGAAGCGCTTCACCTGCACGTCGAAGACGGAGTTCGGGTCGATCGCCATCCCGCAGGTGCGCTTCACGTAGGTCGCCAGGCGGCGCTTGGCGCGCAGCTTGGCCTCCGCCATCTCGTCGAGGAACGCGCCGTCGTCGGCGAACCGGGCGAGCTGCGAGAGCTCGGAGGCGTCGTCGAGCCACCCCTCGCCGATCCGGGAGATCACGAGGCGCGACAGGTACGGGTTGGCCTCGGCCAGGAAGCGACGGTGGCAGATGCCGTTCGTCTTGTTGTTGAACTTCTCCGGCGTCTCGTCGTAGAGGTCCTTGAGCACGTCGTGCTCGAGGATGCTGGTGTGGAGCTCGGAGACGCCGTTGACGGAGTGGCTGCACACGATCGAGAGGTTCGCCATGCGCACGACGCCGTCCCAGAGGATGGCCTTGCGCGCCATGCTCGCCTGCCAGTCCCCGCCCTGCTCGCGCATCGACTCCATGTAGCGGCGGTTGATCTCGTCGATGTACATGTAGGTGCGCGGCAGCAGGTCGCGGAAGGTGTTGATCGGCCAGGTCTCCAGCGCCTCGGGCAGCACCGTGTGGTTGGTGTAGGAGAGCGTGCGCGTCGTGACGTCCCACGCCATGTCCCAGGTGAGCCCCTCCTCGTCGACCAGCAGGCGCATGAGCTCGGGCCCGCACATGGCGGGGTGGGTGTCGTTGGTGTGGATCGCGACGCGGTCCGGGAACTGCGTCCAGGCGCGGTTGCCGTACTCGCGCTTGTAGTTCGCGATGATCGACTGCAGGCCGGCCGTCACGAACAGGTACTCCTGCTTGAGGCGCAGCAGGCGTCCGTGCTCGCCGGAGTCGTTGGGGTACAGGATCGCGGAGATGGCCTCGACGTCGGTGCGGTACTTCGAGGCGCGCGCGTAGTGGCCGGCGTTGAAGGAGTCCAGGTCGAAGGCCTGGGTCGCCGGCTCGGCGCTCCACAGGCGCAGCTGGTTGACCGTCTCTCCGCCGTAGCCGACGACGGGGACGTCGTAGGGCACGGCGCGCACGACGTCGCCGCCCTCCCAGGTGAACCAGTAGCGCCCGCCCTCGTCCTCGTGGCGCACGACCTCGCCGCCGAAGCGGACCTCGACCGCCTCGTTGGAGCGCCTGACCTCCCACGGGTAGCCGTGCTCGAGCCAGTTGTCGGCGACCTCCACCTGCTTGCCGTCGACGATCTCCTGGCGGAAGAAGCCGTAGCGGTAGCGCATGCCCATGCCGTAGCCCACGATGCCCTCGTGCGCCATCGAGTCGAGGAAGCACGCGGCGAGCCTGCCGAGGCCGCCGTTGCCCAACCCCGGGTCCACCGCCTGCTCGCAGAGGTGCACGAGCGAGGTCCCCATGTCCTCGAGGCCGTCCTGCACGAGGTCGTGGCAGCCGAAGTTGATGAGGTAGTTCTCCAGCAGCGGGCCGATCAGGAACTCGAGCGAGAAGTAGTAGACGCGCTTCTTGCCCTCGTTGGCGCCGGTGCGTACGTTCTCCGCGGCGACGTTCTGCGCCTTGGAGACGATCAGTTCGACGAGCGCCTCGTAGCGCTCGCGGCTGTGGCAGGCCTCGAACGGGCGGCCGAACGTGGACTCGCAGCTCTGCCGGTACTGCCTTATGAAGTCTTGCTTGTCGGAGAACAGCTCGCGCATGGGAACGTACCCTTCCTCTTAGGAGTCGGCGCGGGGCCCGTCCGCTTGAGGACGATGCCGGCCAACGCCGGGACGCGGATCTCGCAGGACCACTTGCGCCCGTTCCATCTCTTCTCTTCGCTCACGAGGGTGCCCTCGTTGAGGATGCCGGAGCCGCCGAACTCCTCGGCGTCGGAGTTGAACAGCTCGACGTAGGTGCCCGCGCGGGGGAGCCCCACGCGGAAGGACTCGTAGGAGGCGACGTCGAAGTTGATCAGGATGACGAGGTCGTCGTCAGGGTCGTCGCCGCGCCGCACGTAGGACAGGATCGACTGGCCGGAGTTGTTCGCGTCGATCCAGCGGAAGCCGTCCTCGTCGTAGGCGCGCTCCCAGAAGGCGGGCTCGGCCACGTAGAGGCGGTTGAGCGCGCGCACGAACTCGCGCTGCTTGCGGTGCGTCTCGTACTCGTCGGCCAGGAACCACTGGATCGACTCGTAGTAGCGCCACTCGATGTACTGGCCGATCTCGTTGCCCATGAAGTTGAGCTTCGCGCCCGGGTGCGTCATCTGCCAGAAGGCGAGCGCGCGCAGGCCGGCGAACTGGCGCCACCAGTCTCCCGGCATGCGGCCGATCAGCGAGCACTTGCCGTGGACGACTTCGTCGTGGCTGAGCGGCAGCACGAAGTTCTCGTTGAACGCGTACATCAGCGAGAACGTGAGCAGGTTGTGGTTGCCGGGGCGCCAGGGGAAGTCCGTCTGCATGTAGTGCAGGGTGTCGTTCATCCACCCCATGTCCCACTTGTAGTGGAAGCCCAGCCCGCCGTCCTCGGGCGGGTAGGTGACGAGCGGCCAGGCGGTGGACTCCTCAGCGATGCTCATGACGTCGGGCCAGCGCTCCGAGAGGGTCTCGTTGAGCATCTGGAGGAACTCGATGGAGTCGTAGTCCTGCTCGCCGCCGTCCTCGTTGAACTTCTTCTGCGCCGGGTCGTCGATCCCGAAGTTGAGGTACAGGATCGAGGAGACGCCGTCGACGCGCAGGCCGTCGGCGTGGTAGCACTCCATCCAGAAGAGCGCGTTGGAGATCAGGAAGTTGCGCACCTCGCCCTTGCCGAGCGCGAACTTGAGGGTGCCCCAGTTGGGATGGACCTCGCTCTCGTAGAGCTTCTCCCCGTTGAAGCGGGCGAGCCCGTGGGCGTCCTGGCAGAAGCCGCCGGGCACCCAGTCGAGGATCACGCCGATGCCGGCCTGGTGGAAGGCGTCGACGAGGTGCATGAACTGCTTGGGCGTGCCGAAGCGCGAGGTGGGCGCGTAGTAGCCGGTGGGCTGGTAGCCCCAGGAGCCGTCGAAGGGGTGCTCGGTGATGGGCAGCAGCCCGACGTGCGTGTAGCCCATGTCCGCGACGTAGCGCACGAGGCGGTCGGCGAACTCGTCGTAGGTGAGGTAGGTGCCGCCGGCGTCCTCCTCGCACGAGGGCTCGGCGCCGTTGCCGGACAGCCCGTCGTCGTGGCGCGCCCAGCTGCCCAGGTGCACCTCGTAGATGTTGAGGGGGCGCTCCATGTGGGAGCCCTCGGCCCTCCAGCGCATCCACTCGGCGTCGCCCCACTCGTAGCCGTCGATGCGGGCGATGCGCGAGGCCGTCTCGGGGGGCTGCTGCGCCCAGAAGGCGTAGGGGTCCGCCTTGAGGAAGGACTCCCCGTCGCGGGTCTCGATGCGGTACTTGTAGCAGTCGCCCTCGGCGGCGCCGGCGACGAAGCCCTCCCAGATCCCGCCCGTCGGCGAGCAGGAGAGCGGGTCGGCCTCGCCGTCCCAGCCGTTGAAGTCGCCCACCACGCTGACGGACGCGACGTCCGGGCACCACACGGCGAAGCGGCAGCCGGCGACGCCGTCGACCTCGCAGAGGTGCGCCCCCAGCTTCCGGTAGCTCTCGTTCCAGCGTCCCGCACCCATCAGGTAGACGTCGTCGGCGGTGACGACGCCGCGTGCTGCGCTCATCCGTGCCTCCTCCGTCAGGGCGTCCGCCGGCGACGTACTCATAAGACGCGTCGCAGGTCGGGCATGGTATAAGCATAAGTGTAGTGATTCTGTGGAGAGGAGTGGCCGATGCCTCGGGAATCGAAGGCAGCTCGCCGGGAGAGGGCGTGCGAGGTGTGCCGGAGGATGGGCGAGCGCTACCCGGGCGTGGGCGCCGCGCTCGACTTCGCGAACCCGTTCCAGCTCGTGATCGCCGTCCTCCTCTCCGCCCAGACCACCGACGCCAACGTGAACCGCTGCACCCCCGAGCTCTTCCGCCGCTGGCCCACCCCCGAGGCGCTCGCCGCCGCGCCGCAGGCCGAGGTGGAGGAGGTCGTCCATCCCTGCGGCTTCTTCCGCTCCAAGGCCAAGCACGCCATCGCCTGCGCGCAGATGATCGTGGGCGACTTCGCGGGCGAGGTCCCCCGCACCATGGAGGAGCTCGTCCGCCTGCCGGGCGTCGGGCGCAAGACGGCGAACATCGTGCTCACGGAGGGCTTCGGCATCGTCGAGGGCATCGCCGTCGACACCCACGTCTACCGCCTCGCCACGAGGCTCCGCCTCACCCGCGCCTCCTCGCCCGCGGCAGCCGAGCGCGACCTGCTCGCCTGCATCCCGCGGGAGCTGTGGGGGCCCGTCAACAGCCAGTGGATCCGCTTCGGGCGGGAGGTGTGCACGGCGCGCAACCCCGCATGCGGGGGCTGCATGCTCGCCGACCTCTGCCCGAGCGCGAAGAGCTAGGAGGTGCGCCGTGCGCTACGTCGTCGTCTACGACCTGGGGATCCCGCCGGAGAACTTCGAGGAGGCGATCCGGGGCATCGACGCCGAGGCCGAGGTCACCTGCGTGCCGTGGCACGTCGACGAGCCCAAGGACCGCCTCGCCGAGCGCCAGCTCAACCTCGAGGTGAACGGGCCGGAGGCGGAGGAGGCCGCGCCCGAGGCCTACGAGGCCGTGGCGGACGCGGACGTGCTGATCACGCACACGGCCCCCGTCCCCGCCTCGCTCGTCGAGGCCGGCAGGAAGCTCCGGCTCGTGGGGTGCGTCCGCGGCGGGATGGAGCACGTCGACGTCGCCGCCTGCACCGCCCGCGGCATCCCCGTGATCCACTGCATCCGCAACGCGGAGTGCACCTCCGACTTCACCGTAGGCCTCATCCTGGCCGAGACGCGCAACATCGCCCGCTCCCACCGCGACGTGATGGCCGGGCGCTACCGGCGCGCCTACGTGAACGAGGGCTACACCACCTCGATGCGCGACCTGTGCGTCGGCGTCGTGGGCCTGGGCCACATCGGCAAGCTCGTGGCCCGCAAGCTCGCCGGGTTCGGGACGCGCGTGATCGGCTACGACCCCTACGTTGACGCCGGGCAGCTCGCGGACGCCGGGCTCGACGTCGAGCTCGTGGGACTGGAGGAGCTCTTCGGGACGGCGGACGTCGTCACGCTCCACATGCGCGTCACGCCCGAGACGAGGAACATGGTGGGGGCCGACCTCATCGGCCGCATGAAGCCCACCGCCTACCTCGTGAACGCCGCGCGGGCCGGCGTGCTCGACCGAGACGCCTTCGTCGACGCCCTGCGCGAGCGGCGCATCGGCGGCGGGGCGCTCGACGTCTACTGGGAGGAGCCGCTGGCCGCGGACGACCCGCTGCTCCAGCTCGACAACGTGACGCTCACCCCGCACATCGCCGGCACCGTCGTCGACGCCATCCCCAAGAGCCCGCGCCTGCTCGCCGAGGAGATCCGCAGGTTCTGGGAGACGGGGACGAGCGAGATGGTCGTCAACCTGGCCCAGATCAAGCGTTAGGCCAGCGCGAGAAGGAGGGTTCCCATGCTCATGCAGGAGGCGCGCGAGCGCATCGCCGAGTACGGCAGGAGGATGAGCTCCGCCGGGCTCTCGATCGGCACCAGCGGCAACATCTCGGTCTTCGACCGCGAGGCCGGGCTCATGGCCATCTCGCCCTCGGGGATCGACTACTTCGAGACCGAGGCCTCCGACGTCGTCGTGATGCGCCTCGACGGCACGGTCGTCGAGGGCGGGCGCAAGCCCTCGAGCGAGGCCGGGCTGCACGCGCGCATCTACGAGGTGAAGCCGTTCGCCGGCGGCGTCGTCCACACCCACTCGACCTACTGCACCACGCTCGCGGTGCTCCACGAGCCGCTGCGCGGCGTCCACTACGCGATCGCCGAGCTCGGCGCCGCGGAGATGCCCGTCGCCCCGTACCGGCGCTTCGGTTCCGTCGAGCTCGCCGAGGCCGTCGCCGACACCCTGGCGGCCACGCCCGCGAAGGGCTGCATCATGGCCAACCACGGCATGGTGGTGTGCGACGCGACGCTCGACGGCGCCTTCGCCCTCGCCTCGAACTGCGAATGGGCCGCGGGCATCCAGTGGCGCGCGATGTGCGCCGGCACGCCGCAGCCGCTCACCGGCGAGCAGATGGACGAGGCGCTCGCGGCCTTCGCCACCTACGGGCAGGTCCCGGACCCCGAGCCCGAGGGGTAGGGACGAGGCGCACGACGTGAGAGAGGGCCCGCACCCCGGACGGGATGCGGGCCCCGAGCGGCGCCAGCCAGGGCGCCGCGACGTCCCCGTTGGCCTAGTAGTTGATCGACTGGGCCTCGAAGTAGGCCTGCGGGTGGTTGCAGGCCGGGCACACCTCGGGGGCGGAGGCGCCCACGTGCAGGTGGCCGCAGTTCAGGCACTTCCACACCTTGACGCCCTCGCGCTCGAAGACCTCGCCGTTCTCGATGCGGGCGGCGATGGCGTTGTAGCGCTCCTCGTGCGCCTTCTCGATGTCGCCGACGAGCCTGAACCTCGTGGCGATCTCGTCGAAGCCCTCGGCCTCGGCGGTCTCGGCGAACTCCTTGTACATCTCGGTCCACTCGTAGTTCTCGCCGGCGGCGGCGTCCTTGATGTTGGTCAGCGTGTCGGGCACGGCGCCGTCGTGCAGGTACTTGAACCACAGCTTGGCGTGCTCGGCCTCGTTGCCCGAGGTCTCGGTGAAGATGTTCGAGAACTGGACGTAACCCTCCTTCTTGGCCTGCGAGGCGTAGTAGCGGTACTTCATCGACGCCTGGCTCTCGCCGGCGAAGGCTGCCTCGAGGTTCTTCTTGGTCTGGGACGTAGCGAAGTCGGCCATCGGTCTGCCCTTCCTCTCCGGGGCCTCGGGCCCCGCCTAGTCGTGCCTTGCCGCTTCCGAAGTGAGTGCATCATAGTCCGCATTCACAGACGCCACTTGTCATCCTCCGCCGGCCGGCAGAACCCCTCTCGCGAGAGGGCCTCGAGGAGGTCCCTGACGAGCGGCTCGCCGACCGGGTCGCGCCCCGCCTCGCGCTCTCGGCGGTCCAGCTCGCGGGCGAGCTCCGCGGTCGTGGGCGGCTCGGCCCCCCGTCCCTCCTCCAGCAGGATGCGCACGAGCTCGGCGCGCTTCTGGCGGCGCGAGCCCTCGAAGCGCGACTGGCGGACGTGGGAGCGCGAGCGGCGGGAGGGGTTGGGCAGCGTCCGCTTGAGGTGCGCCCCGTAGTCGAGGAGGGCGTAGTACCAGGTGCGCGGGTCGTCCTCCGGGTCGGTCGCGTCGGGCGGGCACGCCTGCTCGACGAGCGGGCGCAGGACGGAGTCCGGGACGTCCTCCGCGTCCGGCATGAGCTCGTGGAGGAACACGGTGCGGACGTTCGTCTCCAGGTAGGTCGCCGGCAGGTCGAACGCGAAGGCGCGGATCCCCGCGGCCGTGGCGGGGCCGACGCCCGGAAGCGCCACGAGCTCGTCGACCTCGCGGGGCAGCTCGCCGCCGGCCGCGGCGACGATGCGCGCCGCCTCGCGCATCGCGAGGGCGCGCCGGTTGTAGCCCATGCCCTGCCACTCCTCGAGCACGTCGGCCGTCGAGGCCGCCGCGAGCGCGTCGACGGTGGGGAAGCGCCCGAGCCAGCGCTGCCAGCGCCCGTCGACGCGGGCGACCTGCGTCTGCTGGAGCATGACCTCGCTCACCCAGATCCCGTAGGGGTCGAAGTCGCGGCGCCAGGGGAGGTCGCGGTACAGCTCGCGGCCGCGCGCCAGCACGCGCCCGCGGAAGGCGGCTATGCCCTCCTCAGGGACGGGCATCGGGGATCCTCCCCGCCACGACGTCGGCGATGGTCATGGAGTCGTAGTAGTCCGCGAGCATGCGGGCCGAGGCGCACCACACCGGGTTGAAGGGGCACTCCCCCATCCGCGGGCACGGGCCCCCGTCCCGACCGGCCTCGTCGCAGCGGCTCACCGCGATCTCGCCCTGCACCGCCTCGACGACGGCGCGCAGCGTCGTCTCATCCGGGTCGACCGCGAGGCGCATGCCTCCGCGGCTGCCGCGGACGCTCTCCACCAGGCCGGAGCGGATGAGGCTCTGCTGGATGGAGCGCGCGAAGGAGTAGGGGATGTCGTTGGCCTCGGAGGCGGCTCGCACGGAGAGGACCCGGTCCGGCTCGCGGACCAGGTCGACGACCATCCTCAGCGCGTAGTCCGTCTTGCGCGTCACGTCCATGCGGCGCACGTCCTCCCCTCGTTAATTGCCATCTAATTTATAGCATTTCATCCCGGAATGCGACGGCACCACGAGACATGCAAAAGGGGCCCGATCGCTCGGGCCCCTCTCAGGCAATGGCGGGATGTATGGGACTCGAACCCACGACCTCCGGCGTGACAGGCCGGCGCTCTAACCAGCTGAGCTAACACCCCATGTGAGTAACGCGGAAGCTATTGTAGACAAAGGAGGCGCATCCTGTCCACCGTCTCTTCCAAATTGCCGGAAACCCGTCCCCTACATCAGCTGGAGCGCGGTCTCCTCGCCCGCGTCGGTCGCGACGACGAGCTGGTCGCCCTCGATCGACGCGGAGGCGAGCTCGCCCTCGCCGCCGATCGGCTCGCCGTCCTCCCCCATGTAGGGCGTCCCGATCGAGCCGTCGCCCAGGGTGTAGCACATGACGTCCCAGGTCCCGTCCTCGAGGTTCTCCGGCATGTAGAAGGTCCCGTTGTAGAACAGCAGGCCGATCGGGGTGCCGGGGAGGTCCACGAGCGAGAGCGGCTCCTGGCCCGTGACGCGCTCGAACGAGTACCCCCCGTCGTCGCCCTGGGACACGCAGTAGTCGTAGCCGTCGAAGGTGAGGACCTCCCCCACGTCGACGTGGTCCTGCGGCGCCTCGGCGCCGCCGTCCGCCCCGGGGAAGACGGCGCCGCGCAGCAGGAACAGGGCGACGGCCGCGACCAGGAGGGCGACGAGGACGGGAATCGCGATGCGGGCGGGGCTGACGCCGCGCGCGCGGGAGGCCGCGCGGGGGCGGCGGCCGTCGGCGAGGCGCGCGTGCGTCGCGTCGTGGCGGATGTCCGCGGCGGCGGTGTCGCGCGTGGTGAAGCGGGCCCCCTGCCCGGCGGAGATGCGCCGGAACGAGCCGGTCGCCGAGGCGGGCACGTCGCGCGGGGACGGGCCGTCGAGCAGGTCCTCGAGCTCGAACGCCGCCGTGTAGGAGGCCTCGTCCTGGTCCCACGAGGGGCCCTGGACGGGGTCGCGGCGGGCCGGCTCCTCCCAGGCGTCGTCGCGGGAGCCCCAGTCGATGCTCGGCCTCTGGTCGCCAGGTGACGCGAAGTGCGAGCCGCCCCGCCTTCGCCCGGAACCGCCGGTCTCTGCCATGCTCTCCTCCAAGGGTGTGTCGCCGTCTCCCACCATTGTAGGCACGGGGGAGCGCGGCTCGTCCGCTACACGGGCCGACGCGCCTCGATGGCCCTCCCGAGCGTGACCTCGTCGGCGTACTCGAGCTCTCCGCCCACGGGAAGCCCGCTCGCGAGCCTGCTCACCTCGACGCCGAGCGGGCGGATGGTCCGCGAGAGGTAGGTCGCCGTCGTCTCGCCCTCCACGTCGGGGTTCGTCGCGAGGATGACCTCGCCCACCGTCCCGTCGGCCAGGCGCGCGAGCAGCTCGCGCACGTGCAGGTCGTCGGGGCCGACCTCGTCCATGGGCGAGATGACGCCCCCGAGCACGTGGTACAGGCCGTGGTAGGCGCCGGTCCGCTCGATGGCGGTGACGTCGCGCGGCTCGGAGACCACGCACACCGTCGTCCGGTCGCGCGTGGGGTCGTCGCACACGTCGCACAGCTCGCCGGTGGCGTAGGAGAAGCACACCGGGCAGAAGTGGACCTGCTCCTTCACGTCGAGGAGCGCCTGCGCGAGGCGGCGCGCCTCCTCCGCATCGGCGCTCAGGATGTGGTAGGCGATGCGCTGCGCCGACTTGGGCCCGATGCCGGGCAGCCGGCCGAGCTCGTCGAGCAGGCGCTGGAGCGCACGCCCGTCGCGTGCCCCCTCCATCCCAGGCTACAGCCCCGGGATGCCGAGGCCGCCGGTGACGGCGCCCATCTGCTGGCTGGCGACGTCCTGGGCGGAGGCGAGCGCCTCGTTGACGGCCGCGAGCACCATGTCCTCGAGCATCTCGACGTCCTCGGGGTCCACGGCCTCGGGGTCGATCGTGACGCCGGTGAGCTTCATGTCGGCGGTCGCGGTCACCTTGACCATGCCGCCGCCGGCGCTGGCGCTGACCTCGACGTCCTTGAGGCCCTCCTGGGCGGCCTCGAGCTCCTCCTGCATCTTGCGGGCCTGCTTCATGACCTGCTGCATGTTCATGCCGCCCATGCCGCCGCCCATTCCTCTGCGTGCCATACCATGCTCCCTCGCGCGCCTCGGCGCCTCGCTGTCCTCGCGTCCTGCGGCCGGCGTCCGCCGGCCAGGTAATCCTACTCGTCCGCCGCGCCCTCGTCCTTCGGGGCCACCGTGCTCACCGTGACGCCGGGCCCGAACACGTCCTCGAGCATCGAGGAGAGCGACTCGGGCAGCAGCGGCCCCTCGTCGCGCCCCCCGGCGCCCGCCTTCCCCTTCCTCGGCTCCGGGGTCGCGGCGGGCTCGGCGGCGGCCGACGCGGGCTCGGGAGCCGAAGGCGCGGATTCCGGCTCGAGCGGAGGCGCGGGCTCCGCCGGGGCGGGCTCCTCCCAGGGGGCCGACATGTAGGCGGGGGGCTCCTCGGGCACGTAGGGCTCGAGCTCCTCGTAGGGGACGGGCTCGTCGAAGGGAGCTGCCTCCGGATACGGCGCCGGGTCGGGCTCGAAGGGCGCCGGCTCCGGCTCGGGAGGGGCCGGGGTCGGAAGGGGGTCGGGCGCCGCCCGCTCCTCGAGCGGTGCGGGCGCGGGCTCGACGGGCTCGGGGGCAGGCGTCGGGGCGACGTCGGAAGCGGGCCCCTTCTCGGTCGGCTGGCAGCCGCCCTCGACGAAGACGATCCTTCGGTGCCCGAAGACGCCGTCCGCGACGGGCTGCATCGCCGAGCGCACGTCGTCCCGCCCGAGCATGTGGATGGCGAACGAGGAGCCCTTCGGGAGGGACACCGTGAGGACGCTCCCGTCGTCGGAGGTCGCCGTCGCCTGGAGCAGCAGCGACTCGTAGTGCGGGAACCGCTCCCTCATCTGGTCCTCGAAGGCGCGCCACTGGCGCTGCAGGGCGCCGGCGTCGGGGGACGCGGGCGCGCCCGGGCCCTCCTCGGCGGCGGGTCGTCGCTCGGGCTCCGGGGCCGTCGACGGCTCGGGGGCGACGGGTTCGGGGGCTGCGGGAGCGGGAGCCGGCTCGGGCTCGCGGGCCTCCGCGACCGCCGCGGGCCGGGACTCGGGCTCGGGGGCCGGAGCGGGCCGGAGCTCGGCGGACGGGACGGGCTCGGGAGCCGTCGCGGGCGCGGGGGGCTCGGCGGGCTCCGGCGCCCGCGCGGGGACGGAGGCCGACGCGGGTGCGGAAGTCGCGGCCGCCGCCGGTGCCGGCGACGGCGCCCCGGAGCGCTCCAGCTCCGCCACGCGCTCGGCGAGGGACTCGAGGGTGAGCTCGCTGTCCGGGCGCGCGAGCTTGGTGAGGGCGACCTCGACGACGAGGCGCTGGTTCTGCGCGAAGCCCATCTGGTAGGCGGCGTCGCCGAGCGTCGAGAGGGCGCGCGCGAGGCGGTCGGGCGACCCGAACCGCGCGGCCTCCTCGGCGAGCGAGGCGGGGTCCGCCCCGGAGAACGTCTCGTCCTGGGGCCCCGCGACCGCCGTCACGTAGGCGTCGCGGACGCGCGAGGCGAGCCCGCGCACGAGCTGGAGGAGGTCGCGCCCGGCGTCGCTCGCGTCGGCCACCTGGGCGAACAGCGTCGCGACGTCGCGGTCGGCGATCGCGAGGCTCATCGCGCGCAGCACGGCCTCGGGCACCTCCCCCAGCAGGTCGCGCGTCGCCTCCGAGGTCACGGCGCCGTCGCCGAAGACGGAGAGCTGCTCGAGCGTCGAGAGGGCGTCGCGCATCCCGCCGCGGGCGTGGCGGCAGATCATCTGCAGGGCCTCGGGGTCGTAGGTGAAGCCCTCGCGCTCGCACGCGCGCTCGAGGTGCGCCTCGATGTCGGCGGAGGAGATGGGGCGGAAGTCGAAGCGCTGGACGCGCGACTGGATCGTCGCGGGCACCTTGCGCGCCTCGGTGGTGCACAGGACGAAGGTGACGTGGGCGGGAGGCTCCTCGAGCGTCTTCAGCAGCGCGTTGAAGGCCGCCGGGGAGAGCATGTGGACCTCGTCCACGATGTAGACCTTGTGCGAGCCGCGCACCGGGGCGTAGTCGACGCGGTTGATGATCTCGTCGCGGACGGCGTCCACGCCGGTGCGGCTCGCCGCGTCGAGCTCGTAGACGTCGGGGTGCTCGCCGGCGGCGACCAGGCGGCACTGCTCGCAGGTCCCGTCCGGGAGCTCGCCCTCGGGGGAGTCGCAGAGCAGGGCCTTCGCGAGCAGCCGCGCCATCGTCGTCTTGCCGGTGCCGCGCGGGCCGCAGAACAGGTAGGCGTGGCCGAGCCTCCCCTCGCGGACGGCGGCCTCCAGCGTCGCGACGACGTGGTGCTGGCCGACGACGTCGGCGAAGGTCTGAGGGCGGTACTTCCTGTAGAGAGATTCCATGGGACCTCCGACACGAGCTGGCGGCGGGCGGGTCCCGGAAGGGCCCCGAGACGGGCCCGAGAGTGCGCCGGGCGGGAACGGGCGCCCGACAGAGGCCCCTTATGGCTGCTGTCTCCCGACCCTGACCAGGTTCGAGGTGTGCCGTCGCCCGAACCCGCCCGACGCACTGGGACTGAACTATACCATGCCGCCCCTACGCGCCGCCCCCCGCTTCGCGGAGCAGGGCGGCCTCGGTCTCGGCGTTCATCTTCCCGGTCGCGTAGCCGCCCAGGTCGAGCGTCACGAAGGAGAAGCCGACGCCGCGCAGGCGCTCGTCCACGCGCGCCGCCCGACCGTCCTCGAGCAGGCGGGGGGCCTCTCCCGGCCCCAGCTCGATGCGGGCGACGCCGCCCTCGTGGAAGCGGACGCGGACCTGGCGGAACCCCTCGTCGATGAGGGCGAGCTCCGCCTCGGCCACCATGCGGAGGCGCTCGGCGTCGACGCGGTCGCCGTACTGGAAGCGCGTCATGAGGCAGGCGAAGGAGGGCTTCGTGGCGGTGGGCAGGCCCAGGCGGGAGGAGAGCTCCCGGATGTCGGCCTTCGCGAGCCCCGCGTCGCGCAGCGGGCTCTCGACGCCGAGCTCGGCGAGCGCGCGCATCCCCGGTCGGTAGGCGCCGGTGTCGTCGGCGTTGGTGCCGTCGAGCACGTGGGCGAAGCCGTCGGCGCGCGCCGCGGCGATGAGATGCTCGAAGAGATGGCGCTTGCAGCGGTAGCACCGGTCGGGCGGGTTGTCCGCGTAGCCCTCGATCGAGAACGAGTCGACCTCGACCTCGACCTGGCGGATCCCGCGCTCCCGGCAGAACGCCTGCGCCTCGTCGGTCTCGTAGGGCGGGAAGATGGGCGAGGTCGCGGTGTAGGCGACCGCCGCGTCGCCGAGGGCCTCGTGGGCGGCCCAGAGCACGAGCGTGGAGTCCACGCCGCTCGAGAACGCCACCGCCGCGCCGCCCGTCGCGCGGATCGCGTCCCTCAACCTCTCGTACCTGCGGTCCAGATCGTCCATCGGCCCTCCCGCCACGTCGGTGTCGCAGGCCATGGTAGCCCGTCGGGCGCGCACGGCAAAGGGGCGGGCCGGGAGTCCCGGCCCGCCCCTCGGGCAAGCTATGCGCGACGGCTCACGCTAGCGCAGGAGCTACTCCTCGTTGTAGAGGTCCTGCAGCTTGACGAGGTGCTGCCAGCGGGCCTTGGCCTCGGCCTCGTTCTCCTCGAAGAGCTCGGGAGCGCGCTCCGGGAAGGAGCGGGTGAGGGCGCTGTAGCGGGCCTCGTTCATCAGGAAGGCCTGGTAGCCCTCCATGTTCGGCTCCTTGGAGTCGAGGACGAACTTCTTGCCCTCGGCCTCCGGGTTGAAGCGGAACAGGTTCCAGTAGCCGCACTCGACGGCGCGCTTCATCTCGGACTGGCAGTTGGTCATGCCGCCCTTGATGGAGTGCATCTCGCACGGGCTGTAGCCGATGATCAGCGAGGGGCCGTGGTAGGCCTCGGCCTCGGCGATGGCCTTGAGCGTCTGCTGCATGTTGGCGCCCATGGCGACCTGGGCGACGTAGACGTAGCCGTAGGTCATCGCGATCTCGGCGAGGCTCTTCTTCTTGGTCTCCTTGCCGGAGGACGCGAACTGCGCGGTCTGGCCGATGTTGGAGGACTTGGAGGCCTGGCCGCCGGTGTTGGAGTAGACCTCGGTGTCGAAGACGAAGACGTTCACGTCGCGGCCGGAGGCGAGGACGTGGTCCAGGCCGCCGAAGCCGATGTCGTAGGCCCAGCCGTCGCCGCCGAAGATCCAGAAGGACTTCTTGGTGAGGAAGGACTTGTCGGCCAGGATCGCCTTGGCGGCGTCGGAGCCGTCGGCCTCGAGGGCGGCGACGTAGGCGGCGGTGGCAGCCTTGCAGGGCTCCGCGTCGTCCTTGGCGTCGAGCCAAGCCTGGGCGGCGGCCTTGAGGTCGGCGTTGGCGGTCTCGGCGATCAGCGCCTCGGTCTCGACGACGAGGCGGTCGCGGACGGCGTCATAGCCGTAGGCCATGCCGAAGCCGTGCTCGGCGTTGTCCTCGAACAGGGAGTTGTTCCACGCCGGGCCGTGGCCGTCCTTGTTGACGGTGTAGGGGCTCGTCGCGGCCGGGTTGCCCCAGATCGAGGAGCAGCCGGTGGCGTTCGAGATGAACATGCGGTCACCGCAGAGCTGGGTGATCAGGCGCGCGTAGCTCGTCTCGGCGCAGCCGGCGCAGGAGCCGGAGAACTCGAGAAGCGGCTGCTTGAACTGGCTGCCCTTGACGTTGAGGGCGAACAGCTCCTCCTTGTCGGAGACGTTGGCGACGCAGTAGTCGAAGGCCTCCTGCGCGACCTGCTCCTGCTCGGCCGGCACCATGGTGATGGCGCCCTTCGGGCAGACGCCCACGCAGACGCCGCAGCCCATGCAGTCGAGGGCGGAGACGGCCAGGGTGTACTTGAGGCCCTTCGCCTTCGGCCCGATGGCGTCGAGGGCGTGCATGGACTCGGGCGCGCCGGCCATCTCCTCCTCGTTCAGCGCGAACGGGCGGATGGTGGCGTGCGGGCAGACGTAGGCGCAGCTGTTGCACTGGATGCACTTGGTCTCGTCCCAGTGCGGGAGCATGACGGCGACGCCGCGCTTCTCGTAGGCGGTGGCGCCCTGCTCCCACTCGCCGCTCACGTGGTCCATGAAGGTGGACACCGGCAGGCGGTAGCCGTCCATGATGGAGATCGGCTCCATGATCTCCTTGACCTGCTTGACGATCTCGGCGCGGCCCTCGAGGGTGAGCTTGTCCTCCGGGTCGGTCGCGGTCGCCCAGTCGGCCGGGACGTCGATCTTGGTGAAGGCGGTGGCGCCGGCGTCGATGGCCTTGTGGTTCATGTCGACGATGTCCTGGCCCTTCTTGAGGTAGGACTTCGTCGCGGCGTCCTTCATGTACTGGATGGCCTCCTCCTGCGGGAGGATGCCGGCCAGCGAGAAGAAGGCGGACTGCAGGATGGTGTTGGTGCGCTTGCCCATGCCGATCTCGATCGCCAGGTCGATGGCGTTGATCAGGTAGACGTTGATGTCGTTCTCGGCGATGTAGCGCTTGGCCTCGGCGTCGAGGTGCTGGTTGAGCTCGTCGAGGTCCCACTGGCAGTTGATCAGGAAGGTGCCGCCGGGCTTGACGTCCTGGACCATCTTGAAGTGCTTGGTCACGTAGGACGGCACGTGGCAGGCCACGAAGTCGGCCTTGGTGACGTAGTACGGCGAGCGGATCGGGGAGTCACCGAAGCGCAGGTGCGAGGTGGTGACGCCGCCGGTCTTCTTGGAGTCGTACTGGAAGTAGGCCTGGACGTACTTG
>CAOJNB010000018.1 GCA_948439405.1 uncultured Coriobacteriaceae bacterium
CCTTGCCGTCCTCGGTCACGAAGACCTCGCCGTGCTGGAAGGGGCTCATCGTGCCGGGGTCGACGTTGAGGTACGGATCGGCCTTCTGCATCATGACCTTGTAGCCACGTGCCTTGAGCAGACGACCGAGCGATGCGGCGGTGATGCCCTTGCCAAGGGACGAGACGACGCCGCCGGTGACGAAGATGTGCTTTGTCATGTTTGACCTTCCCGTAGTGAGTGTGCGGAACCCTTCTTCTACGGGTCTTTATTCTAGCCCCGCCCCGGCAGGCGGCCCAACCCACGAAACCCATTCCTAACGTACGCGCCACAAATCGACCCGAAGCCAGAGCCAGGCACGCGAAAATGGCCTAACGGCCCTGCTCGACGAGAAGTGCGCGTGCGTGCTCGAGGGATGCCTCGTCGGCGTCTCCGGACAGAAGGCGGGCCACCTCGACCACACGGTCCTGCCCCACGACCTCGGAGATGGTCGTCTCGGGAACGTCGGTCCCCGTCTTCCTGACGACGTAGTGACGCTCGCCCATCACGGCGACCTGGGCCAGGTGGGTGACCACGATGACCTGGTGGGTGTGCGAGAGGTCGGACAGGACCTGCGCCAGCGCGCGGGCGGTGGCACCGCCGACGCCCGCGTCGACCTCATCAAACACAAGCGTGTCCACCTTGTCGGCCTCGCCCAGGACCACCTTGCAGGCAAGCATGACACGACTCGTCTCGCCGCCGGAGGCGATGCGACGCAAGGGGCGCGCCGCCATGCCCGCAGCCGGCCTGTAGAGAAGTTCGACGTGACTGGGACCCATGCCGGTCCACTGCTCGCGAGGCAGGCGCTCGACCGAGACCTCGACCTCGGCGGTGCCCATCTCGAGCCTGCCCATCTGCTCGGTCACACGGGCCGCAAGGCCGGTCGCCCCGGTCATGCGGACCCTGTCCAGCCGGTCCGCCACGGCCGCCAGGGCCGCCTCGGCGCGCTCGAGCTCCTCAGAGCAGGCGCGCTCGCGCTCGCCCTCGTCCCCCGCCGCCTCGACGAGCTCGCGGGCTCGGTCGCGACGGTCGAGCACGTCGGCCATGCGCGGGCCATAGGTACGCATGAGGCCCTGGAGCTGCGCCATGCGCGACTGCATGCGGTCGAGCGAGGCGGGGTCGAAGTCGATGGAGTCGCGGTAGTCGCGCAGGCCCTCGCCCACGTCCTCCACGTCCAGAAGCGCGCTCTGCAGCGCGTCGGCGCGCTCGGCGAGGTCGGGGTCGTAGGCGCTGGCCGCCCTGAGGGCCGAGACTGCCTCGCCCAGCAGGTCGCGGGCGCCACCGTCGCCGCACACGGCCTCGCGGCCCTTCTCGGCAGCCATGATGAGGGCCTCGGCATGCTCGGCCTTGGGAAGCGTGGCCTCGAGCTCCTCGAGCTCGCCCGCGCGGGGGTTTGCCTCGTCGATGCGCGCCAGGACGAAGTGCGCCTCCTCAAGGCGCTCGGCGCCGGCGCGACCCATGTCGCGGACGCGCTCGAGCTCGGAGGCCGCCTTGCGGGCGGCGGCAAGCGCGGCGCGATACTCGGCGAGGGCGCGGGCCGCATCGTCACCACAGAAGGCGTCGAGAAGCTCAGTGTGGGCAGCCGGGGACAGCAGCCTCTGGTGCTCGTGCTGGCCGCACAGGTCGACCGTGGCACCCGGGCCCTCGGCAAGCTCGCGCACCGAGGCCATGTGCCCGTCGAGCGACACGCGGCCGCGGCCGTCGGCCGATACCCTGCGGCGGACCACGTGCCCGTCAGGGTCATCGGACCCGAAGATGCGACCCTCGACCACGAGGGCATCGGAGCCCTCGCGCACCATCGAGGCATCGGCGCGCTCGCCGACGAGCAGCTTGAGTGCGCTGAGAAGCGCCGTCTTGCCGGCGCCCGTCTCGCCCGTGATGACGGTCATGCCCGAGGCGGGCTCCATCACGGCATCGCGAATCAGCGCGACGTTGCTAACCTGAAGCTCGTCAATCATTTGCGCACCCGCCCGTAGAACACGCGAGAGACGGAGTTGTAGAAGCTCTGCGAGCCCCCGTCCAACAGGATGACGTCGCCGGGGCCACAACGCACGGTGGCACGCTCGACGCAGGCGCCACGGTGCGCGATCTGGCCGTCGACGAACGCCACGCGCTCGCTGGGACGCTCCTCGCACATCTCGAGCTCGACGACGTCGGACGATGCCGTGAGGAAGGCGCGCGCCAAGATGGTGTGGGGCGAGATGGGCACGCAGACCATGCCCTTGAAGTCGGGATGCACGAAGGGACCTCCACTCGCCAGGGCATAGCCGGTGGAGCCGGTGGCGGTGGAGACGACGAAGCCGTCGCCGCGGATCCTGTCGATGTGCGTGCCCGAGACGCTGACGTCAAACTCAACCATGTCGCCCTCGGCACCGCGGGAGAGCGCGAGCTCGTTGAGGGCAAAGTGGTGTTCGGTAAGGTCGCTGCCATCCGGCAGGACCATGTCCAGCTCGACGTCAAGCGTGGCACGACGCGAGACATGCATCTCGCCCGCGAGGGCGTCCGAGACGGAGCCGATCACGTTGTCGGAGCCGGCGCCCGTGAGAAAGCCAAGGTGCCCGAAGGACAGGCCGAGGATGGGAACCTCCGAGTAGCCTACGATCTTGGCGGCGCGCAGCAGCGTGCCATCACCACCGAGGGAGACCACCAGGTCGCAACCCTCGGCAGTCGTAAAGCCCTTGGGGTCGAGCTTCTTGTCGTGCGCCCATCGGACGACGCCGCCCTCGCCCTCGAGCCACTCGGTGATGGCCTTTGAGGCCTCCACGGCCACCGGCCGGGAGTAGTTGGGGACGAGAAGGACCTCCACGTGGCACGCTCCTCATGTCGAAGCGCCCGTGCGCACGGCCTTCGGCCAACTGGCGAACGGGCGGGAAACTGGCAGTCTCTGAAGTGTAGCACCGCCCGCCCAAGACGGGACCAGTGGTGCCGCCCAACAGTGTGTCGGATACAAACGGGCAGCCTGCGGGCAGAGTCGTATGGGTCTGCCGCGCGCCCTACGACGCGACGGAGCCAACGACGGCCTCGAGGTCGATGGGACGGGACTCGGCCGCACCGGTGCCCAGAAGAAGGAACTCGTGGTTGCCCTTGTGGCCGGTGATGGGGCTTGCGCAGGCAGCCTGCGGGGCGAGGCCAACCTCGCCAAATGCGCCGGCAACACGCTCGAGGCATTCCAGCCACACCGCGGGGTCACGCACGATGCCGCCCTCCCCCACCTGCGTGCGGTCGGCCTCGAACTGAGGCTTGACCAGGGTGAGAAACGACCCCGTGTCGCATAACAGGGCACGCACGGCGTCGAGGATGGCGAGCACCGAGGTAAACGAGACGTCGCAGACTGCCAAGTCGATGGTGCCCATGCGCTCGGGCATGGCGACGTCGACGATGTTGGTTCGCTCCAGAAGCTCGACGCGCGGGTCGTGCCTGAGCGACCAGTCGAACTGCGCGTAGCCAACGTCGACCGAGACGACGCTGGCGGCGCCGCGCTTGAGCAGACAGTCGGTAAAGCCGCCCGTGGAGCAGCCGACATCCAGGCAGGCAAGGCCCGTCGGGTCGACGCCAAGCGCGTCGAGGCCACCCGCCAGCTTGAGGCCACCACGGCTCACGTACGGGATACGGCCCTTGACGTGGACCTCGATCCCCGGCTTGACCTGCTCGCCTGGAGACGTGAGCCTGCGGCCCCCACCCGAGACCTCACCCGCCATAATCGAGCGCATGGCCTCGTCGCGGTCGCGAAAGAAGCCCTGGCTCACGAGCTCGTCGTCGAGACGCACCCTTGGCATGAGGCTAGTTCGACCCCTCGAGGTTGGACTCCGTCGCGGGCGTGCCGCCATCAGCGGAATCCGCCTCGGGGTCCTTCTCGGCAGCGTCACCCTCGAGCATGGCACGCTCCTTGGGGGAGAAGTCGACCTTGTCGACCATCTCGACCGCCTTGGAGCCCAGGGCGATGGCCTCGTCAAACAGATCGAGGGAGCGCTCGAGCGAGGTTCCCTTGTCACGGACGTCGCCCACGATCTGGTCGAGGCGCTCCGTGATGTCGTCGAAGGTCTTGTAGGCGGAGACGTCCACCTTGGCCATGCTACTCGCCGTCCGTCTGGGGCTCGCAGGCGTCGTCGTAACCGTAGTCGTCACCGTCGTGGCCGGCTGCCTCGTCATAGTCGGCAGTCTCGGGCTCGGCCGCAGGCTGGCCGAACTCGGCAACGAGGTCGTGGCCGGCGTCGATGGACTTGGCGATGCTGGCGAGAAGACCGTTGATGAACTTGGCGGACTCGTCGGTGCCATAGGCCTTGGCGAGCTCGACGGACTCGTTGATGGTCACGGGAACCGTGACGTCGTCGACCTCGAGCATCTCGTAGAGTGCCATGCGCAGAAGGTTGCGGTCGACCGACGGCATGCGAGCGACGTCCCAGCGCTTGGAGAAGTGCGTGAGGATGCGGTCGAGCTCGGCACGCATGGAGCCGACGCCCTGCGCGAGCTGCTCGCCAAACTCATCGATCGGACCGGCGGTCACGGCAAGCTCGCCGGCGGTGTCGGGATCGGCCTCGACGCCCTCGAGCTTGGTGGGGTTGTCGGTGAGGACATAGGGACCAGACAGGACGTCGTCGACGGAACGCGACGTCGCCTCGGCCTGGAAGATGACCTGGAGGGCCTGGCTGCGGGCGAGGGTGCGCCCGGAGATGTGGGACTTCTGCACGGCTACGTTACTCCTTGGGGAAGACGAGGCTGTCGATGCAGACGTTGACGGCCGAGACGCTCACGCCAACCTGCTCGTTGATGGCGGCGCTGACCTCGGCACGGACCTGCTCGGCCAGCTTGGTGAACGTGTAACCGAAGAAGACGGCCAAGTGGACGGTCACGACGAGGCCGGCCTCGTCGGTCTCGCACTCGACGGCGCGACCACCCTGGACGGTCTTGCTCGTGAAGACCGAGATGAGGCTCGAGGCGATGTCGTTACCGCCCACGCGAGCGACGCCGGTGACGCGCTCGGCAGCGGCCGAGACGATGGTGGCGATGACGCTCTTGGAGATGCCGATGCCGGAGAGGATAATCTCGGTGTCTTCCATGCTGGTCCTTTCGCGGCCCGCGGGCGTCTGCGGCCTCGCGGGGTGCCTTATTCCTAACTTGTTAACTATACCAGCAAGCAAAATGAGATTCACGCAAGCCGGGAGCTGCGATTATACGAACACATGTGACACAAGGAGGCGTTCGCCATCTGACGCCCATCAAGCGACGCCCAGGCATTTCTCGCCAGCAAAAAGGGCGGCGCCCCATGCAGGTGGGACACCGTCCTTAGCGCGCGTGGAATGCAAAGGGCCCTGTCGAGAAGGACCCTGGGTCGTCTACCAGTCCTTAGAGACGCTGGACGAACTTGCCCGTACGGGTGTCGACCTTGATGCGCTCGCCCTGGTTGAGGTACATCGGGACCTGGATGGTGGCGCCAGTCTCGATGACGGCGGGCTTGGTGCCGCCCTGGACGGTGTCGCCCTTGAAGCCGGGGTCGGTCTCGGTGACCTCGACCTCGATGAACATCGGGGGCGTCACGCCGAGCAGCTCGGCGTCGGCGTAGAGCAGGGAGCAGTTGTCGTTCTCCTTGAGCCACTTCGCGTTGTCGCCGATGAAGTCGGCAGGGACCGGGACCTGCTCGTAGGTCTCGTTGTCCATGAAGTAGTAGTCGGCGCCGTCGTTGTAGAGGTACTGCATCTCCTTGGTGATGAGCTGCACGCTCTCGAACTTGGTGCCGGCGTTGCACGTCTGGTCGAGGACACGGCCGCTGCGCAGGTCGCGCAGCTTGTAGCGCACGAAGGCGCCGCCCTTGCCCGGCTTGACGTGCTGAAACTCGATGATCGAGTAGTACTTGCCGTCGATGGTGAGCCCCATGCCGTTCTTGAAGTCGGCGGTCGAAATGGTAGCCACTGGAATCTCCCTCTCTCCTCGTGGAAGCGCCCGCCCCCGCGGCGGGGACGGGCGTAAGTATAGCGGCGCGATGTGGAGCGTTCCTGTCGCTAGCAGGGAACGCACACGAGGTCGTGCGTGCTCGCGGTGAAGACGTCGAAGCCGTCCTCGGTGACCAGGCCGTAGTCCTCCAGGCGGACGCCGAAGCGGCCCGGCAGGTAGATGCCCGGCTCGACCGTCATCACCGAGCCGGCGGGCACCGGCTTGTCGTAGCCGGGGTTGAAGATCGGGCGCTCGTGGCCCTCGAGGCCCACGCCGTGGCCGAGGCCGTGGCCGTAGTACTCGCCGTAGCCGGCGTCCGCGATCATCCTCACCGACAGGTTGTGCACGTCGCAGCCGAGGACGCCGGCCCTGACCATCGCCGCGCAGGCCTCGTGGGTCTCGCGGACGATGTCGTAGACGCGGCGCTGCTCGGCGGAGGGCTCGCCCACGCACACGGTGCGCGTCATGTCGCTCTTGTAGTCGTCCACGGTGGCGCCCCAGTCCATGACGATGAAGTCGCCCTCCTCGACCTTGCGGTAGGTGGGGCGGGCGTGCGGGTTGGCGCCGTTGGGGCCGGAGGCCACGATCGAGCTGAAGCTGGAGCCGTCCGCCCCGTGGGTGAGCAGGTAGCTCTGGAGCTCGAGCATGATCTCCATCTCGGTCTGGCCGGGCCTGATGTAGCCGCAGATGTGGTCGAAGGAGGCGTCGGTGAGCGCCTGCGCGCGGCGCATGCGGTCGATCTCGTCGGCGTCCTTGACCATGCGCAGGTCGACGATCTCGCCGCTCATGCGCGGGAACGAGGCCCCGTCGCCGACGGCGGCGGACAGCTCGTCGAAGAAGCCCAGGCCCATGGCCTCCTCGACCGCGACGACGCGCGCGCCGGCCTCGGAGAGGCGGGCGGCGGCCCAGGCGGGGTGGGCGACGGGCTCCTGGTCCAACTCCCAGGAGGAGCCTGCCGGGAGGCCCTCGACGAAGGCGTTGTAGTAGCGGGAGTCGGTGTGCAGCCAGGCGCGCTCGCGGGTGACGACGGCGGTGTGCGCCTGCTCCTTGTCGAAGGCGTGCGAGATGCCGGTGAGCCACTGGATGTCGGCGATCCTGCGCACGACGACGGCGTCCCAGCCGCGCTCGCCCATCAGGGAGCGCAGGCGGGCGAGGCGCCCGGAGATGTCGGGGGTGATGTCCATCAGATCCTCCTTACGTTGGCCTTCCTCGGAGCAACCCTACCCGTTCGGCTCGGCGGCGCGCGCGACGTTTCGGGCGCGGGCGGCGCACCAGGCCTCGGCGTGCTCGGCGAGGACGTCGTCGGGCACGGAGGCGAGCCGGACCTTGCCGATGGCGGAGGGCAGGGGCAGCATCACGCGGTTGGACTCGCGCAGGCAGACCTCCCGGATGCGGCCGGCGAGACGCCCGGGGTCCACCTCGCAGGCGAGCTCCGGGAGGCCGAGCCGGTCGAGGAGGGCGTCCTGGGCGAAGATGAGGTCGACGTCGGGCTCGTCGACGACGCCGGCGGCGAGGCGCGCGGAGAAGCGCAGGCCCTCCGCGAGCAGGCGCCCGCGCCCGGCGTCCGGCACGAGCCCCTCCAGGGCCTCGGCGACGGGGAGTCCGTAGCGCAGCGACGGGCGGACGGCCACGGCGTTCGAATTCGAGAGGCGCCCGCGGCTGCGCAGGCACTCGAGCACCGCGGACCCCGTCGCCTCGACGTCGAGGGCCGCGATCGCGTCGGCCGCCGAGGCCAGCTCGCCGAGCTGCCGCTCGCCCGCCGCCATCGCGGCCGAGGCCATGTAGGCGCGCGCGAGCAGGGAGGCGGGCGACCCGTCGACGGGAAGCCGGTCGAGGTCGGCCACCAGCAGGCGCGGGTAGGTGGAGCCGCGCAGCAGGTCGGCGGAGGAGCCGGGCAGGTAGACGACGCGGGGGCGCGCCACGGGCTCGACCGCCGCCGCGAGGTCGGTCGGGACGAAGGCGCAGGTCACGCCCCCGCACCACAGCCCGGCGCAGAACACGCAGGCGGAGAGCGCGTCCGCGCCGCCGACGGCGACCACCGCGTCGTCCGAGGTGACCCCCGCCTCCGCGAGGGAGCGGAAGAGGTCCTCGCACGCGCCGAGCGAGCGGGCCCCCTCCCCCGCCGCCACCTCGAAGGGGCGGACCTCGTAGCCGGCGTCCGTCAGCTGACGGCGGACGAGCTCGCGCACCTCGCCGTCGGCGCCCGCCTCGCAGGCGAGCAGGGCGCGGCGGGGGCGTCCCGTGCAGGCGGCCAGCGAGCCGCCCAGGACGGAGAGCGCCCCGTGCCCGAGGCGCACGTTGCACATGCCCCCGGGGAACGGGACGCTGCGCTTGGTGACGGTGTCGATCTCGCTCACGGGCGGTCATCCCCCTCGCTCGGCGCGCCCTCCCCCTCGAAGGGCGTGTCCCCGATGATGCGGCGCTCCAGGCTGCGCAGGTAGCGCATCGGCACGACGTCGAGCTCGCACTGGGGGCGCACCAGGATCGTGCGCACGCCGGCGAGGTTGCCGCCCAGGATGTCGGTGAACAGCTGGTCGCCGACGAGCACCGCCTGCTCGGGCGGGACGCCCAGGCGCGCGCAGGCCCGGCGAATGTTGAAGGGCAGCGGCTTCATCGCCGTGTGGATGCCCTCGACGCCGAGCTCGCCGGCCGAGCGGCGCACGCGGTCGCGGTACCAGTTGTTGGACACCATGATGCAGCGCAGCCCCATCGCGCGGGCGCGGTCGAGCCAGGCGCTCACCTCGGGGGGCGCCTCCATGGCGTCGCGCGGCACGACGGTGTTGTCGCGGTCGAACAGGATGCAGCGCACGCCCTGGGCCGCGAGCTCGTCGAGGTCGATCAGGTCGATGCTGGCGACGTAGCGGTCGGGCCTGAGCAGGCTCATGAGTTCTCCTCGATCACGGCCTGGTGCTCCTCGTAGGTCTCCGAGAAGGCGTGCACGGAGGTCTCGCCGTCCTCGATGATGAAGAAGTAGAGGTAGTCCGTCTTCTCGGGGTCGAGCACCGCCTCGAGGCACGACATCGACGGCGAGCAGACGGGCGTCGGGGTGAGGCCCGGGTTGTCGTAGGTGTTGTAGGGGCTCTCGGTCTCCAGGTCGGCGGCCGTGACCTCGCCACCGGTGACGTACATCATCGTCGCGTCAGACTGCAGCGCCATCCCCTGGGCCAGGCGGTTGTAGAACACCGAGGTCACGAGCGTGCGATCCTCGGCGGTGACGGCCTCGCGCTCCACGATCGAGGCGAGGGTGAGGAAGTCGTAGGCGTCCATGTCCACCCCGTACTCGTCCCTGACGCGCGCGGAGGCGGCGTCGAAGTCGAGGGAGTGGACCTCCTCCTCGTACTGGTCGAGCATCGCGCGGATCACGGCGTCGGCCGTGGCCTCCTGCCCGGAGAAGTCGTAGGTCTTCGGGTAGAGGAAGCCCTCGAGCGAGTCGTCGGCCGCGCCCTCGAGGAAGGTGTAGTCCTCGGCGTAGTTCGAGGCCTTGGCCTGGGCGAGGAACTCGTCGGCCGGGATGCCGAGGGACTCCTCGACGATCTCCGCCGTCTGCGTCACGGTCCGGCCCTCGGGCACCGTGACGCGGTTCTGCGTGGTGTTGGGACCCTCGGCGAGCTGCTCGGCGACCTCGTCCACGGGGGCGTAGGTCTCAAGCTCGTAGGTGCCGCTCTTCAGGCTCGTCTCGAGCCCCTCCTCCATCACGTAGCGGTAGAACGCGTCGTCGTCGGGCTCGATGACCTCGGCCTCGGCGAGGATGGCCTGGATCTCGAGGACGCCGGATCCCTCCGGGATCGTGACCGTCACGGGCACGTGCTCGCGCTCGGGCCCGGAGATCGCGTCGAGCACGCGCGGGACCACGAGGAAGGCCACGAGGGAGACCACGGCCGCGGCCGCGACGCAGCACGCCGCGACGGCCGCGGGCCCCATGCGGCGCCGAGGCCGGCGCCCCCCTCCCCTGCCCGGGGAGCCGGCGCGCCCCGTCGCGGCGGCCGTGCGCCCCGAGACCCTCCGGGTCGCGAGGCCCGCCTGCCTGCCGGTGCCGTCGGGCTCCGAGAAGTGCCTGGGTGCCATGTCGGTCACACCTCGCCTCGCGCTTCGAGCCACGTCTCCAGGAACAGGGACGCGGCGACCATGTCGACCTTGCCGCGCATCTCGCGCTCGCCCAGGCCGCGTCCGCGCAGGACGCGCTTGGCCTCGGCGCTGGACAGCCGCTCGTCGACGAACTCGAGCGGCAGCCCGCAGGCGGCGGCCACGCGGCCGGCCTGCTCGCGGATGCGCTCCGCCTGGGGGCCCTCCTCGCCCGCGAGCGTGCGCGGCAGCCCGCACACGAGCACCTCGGGCTCGTGGTCCTCCAGGACGCGTCGCCACGAGGGCGCGCCCTCGAGCACCTCGCGGGCGGGCAGCACGCACACCGGGGACGCGAGCGTCCCCGAGGCGTCCGTGGCGGCGACGCCGCAGCGGACCTCGCCGATGTCGAGCGCGACCGCCCTCACGCGCGCCCCTAGGCCAGCATCTCGCGCGCGACCTCGAGGGCGGCGTCGATGCCGGAGACGTCCTTGCCGCCGGCCTGGGCCATGTTCGGCCTGCCGCCGCCGCGGCCGCCGACGCAGTCGGCAATCTGGGCGATGATGGCGCCGGCGTTGAAGCCGCCCTCCACCGCGCCGGGGGTGCCGGCCGCGAGCAGGGCGACCTTGCCGTCGGGCGTCTCGGAGGCGAGCACGCAGGCCACCTCGGCGCCCGCGGCCACGTCGCGCACGGAGTCCCACACGCCGCGCAGCTCCTTGCCGGAGACCCCGCGCAGCTTGTCGATCACGCAGCGGTAGCCGTTGACCTCGAGGGCGCCCTCGACGCTGCCGCGCACCATCTCGCCGGTGGCGTCGCGCATCGCGGCGCTCACCTTGTCCTCGAGCTCGCGGACGCTGCGGCGCAGGGCGGCGCAGCGCTCGGGCACCTCGGCGGGCGCGCAGCGCAGCTCGGCGGCGGCGCCGTCGAGCAAGGCGAGGCGGGCGTTGAGGTAGTCGAGGGCGGCCGCGCTGGTGAGGGCCTCGATGCGGCGGACGTTGGCGCCCACCGAGCTCTCGGCGACGATCTTGAACAGGCCGATCTCGGCGGTGTTGGCCACGTGGGTGCCGCCGCACAGCTCGCGCGAGAACGGGCGCTCGCCATCGCCGGCGCTCACCACGCGCACGACGTCGCCGTACTTCTCGCCGAACAGCGCGATCGCGCCGGCGGCCTTGGCCTCCTCGAGGCCCATCTCGCGGGTGACGACGGGCTCGTCGGCGAAGACCTGCTCGTTGACGAGGCGCTCCACCTCGGCGAGCTGGTCGGGGGCCACGGCCTCGAAGTGGGTGAAGTCGAAGCGCAGGCGATCCGGCCCGACGTGGGAGCCGGCCTGGGTGACGTGGTCGCCCAGCACGCGGCGCAGGGCCGCGTCGAGCAGGTGGGTCGCGGTGTGGTTGCGGCGGACGAGCTCGCGGCGGGCGTGGTCGACCTCGCAGGCGACCTCGTCGCCGGCGAGCAGCGTGCCCTCGCGCACGATGCAGTCGTGGGCGTAGAGCCCCTCGCCGCGGGAGGTGACGTCGCGCACCTCGAGCGTCGCCGCCGAGGAGCGGATGATGCCGGCGTCGCCGACCTGGCCGCCCATCTCGGCGTAGAGCGGGGTGCGGTTCAGCACGACGAGGACCTCGTCGCCCGTGGAGGCCGAGCCCACCTCGGCGTCGCCGGACACGATCGCGAGCACGTGCGAGCCCTCGCAGGCCTCCTCGTCGTAGCCGCAGAACTCCGTGGGGGCGATGCGGTCCGAGAGCGCGACCCACACGTCGTTGAAGGAGTCCCAGGCCTCGCGGTCGGTCGCGGCGCGGGCGCGGGCACGCTGCTGCTCCATGCAGGCGTCGAAGCCCTCCATGTCGACCGCGTGGCCGGCGGCCTCGCACACCTCGCGGGTGAGGTCGATCGGGAAGCCGTAGGTGTCGTGCAGCGCGAAGGCGGTCGCGCCCGGCAGGCTCGCGCCCTCGGGCAGCTCGGCGAGGGCGTCGTCGAGGTAGCCGCGGCCCACCTCGAGGGTGTCGGCGAAGCGCGACTCCTCGGCGGCCACGATGTTGGAGACGAGCGCCCCGTTCTCGACGAGCTCGGGGTAGGCCCCGCCCATCACGCGGGTGACCTCGTCGACGTAGGTGCCCAGGAAGGCGCCGTCGACGCCGAGCAGCTTGCCGTGGTAGACGGCGCGGCGCAGCAGGCGGCGCAGCACGTAGCCGCGGCCCTCGTTGGAGGGCAGGACGCCGTCGGCGATCAGGAAGGTGACGGCGCGGGAGTGGTCGGCGAGGATGCGCAGGCTGCGGTCGACGGCCTCGGACTCGCCGTAGGCCCTGCCGGAGAGGCGCTCGCCCACCGCGATCAGGCCGCGCAGCAGGTCGCCCTCGTAGTTCGAGCCGACGTGCTGCATGATCGCCGCCATGCGCTCCAGGCCCATGCCGGTGTCGACGTTGCGGTGGGGCAGGTCGGGCAGGCTGCCGTCCTCCTGACGGTCGTACTGCGTGAACACGAGGTTCCAGAACTCGAGGTAGCGGTCACCGTCGTCGCCGGGCGCCTCGCCCTCGAACTCGGGGCCCTGGTCGAAGTAGATCTCCGAGCACGGGCCGCAGGGGCCGGTGGGCCCTGCCGCCCAGAAGTTGTCCTCCTCGCCGAGGCGGGAGATGTGGTCGTAGGGCACGCCCTGGTCGTGCCACAGCTCGACGGCCTCGTCGTCGTCCTCGAACACCGTCATGTACAGGCGGTCGGCGGGAAGCCCCAGGTGCTCGGGCGAGGTCACGAACTCGTAGGCCCAGGCGATGGCGTCGGCCTTCGAGTAGCCGCCGAAGCTGAAGTTGCCCAGCATCTCGAAGAAGGAGAGGTGGCGCGAATCGCCGATGTTGTCGATGTCGTTGGTGCGCAGGCACTTCTGGCACGTGGTGGCACCAATCGCCTCCATCGTCTTCTTGCCCTGGTAGTACTCCTTGAACTGGTTCATGCCAGCGTTGGTGAGCAGCAGCGACGGGTCGTCGGGGACCAGCGACGACGAGGGGCGCTGCTCGCAGCCCTTCGAGCGGAAGAACGCGAGGAAGTCCTCGCGGATCTCGGCGGTGGTCATGGTCTTGAAGTCAGGGCTCATGTGTCGTTCTCCTCGTGGTGCCTGCGCATACGGACAACAGGGTACAGGTTCGGCGTCACCTGCGCTCCCCGCCCGCCGAATCCCCATCGGGGGCGGCCGGCGTGGCCTCGGGGGCCCGCTCGCCGGAGACGAGGCGGGTGCTCGTGAAGAAGCGGTCGTCGTCGAGGGCGTCGTAGGAGGGGACGGGCTCGCCCTCGGAGTCCGTGAAGGGCGTGCTCTGGAACAGGACGCCGTCGTAGGAGACGATCTGGCGCCCGGTACGCCGCTCGAAGAAGTAGATGAAGCCGCCCTTGAGCGCGGCGCACAGCGGCACGGCCACGATCATGCCGGGGATGCCGGCGAGCGCCTGCCCGCAGCTGATCGCCACGAACGACAGGACCGGGTGCACCTGGACGGTCGACTTCACGATGATCGGGCCGACGAGGTTGTCCGTCACGTTCATCGCGACGACGGCGACCAGCAGCGTCCACACCGCCAGCGCCGGGCTCGTGAACACGGCGAGCGCGACCGCGAGGAAGGCGGCCGCCCACACGCCCACGACCGGGATGATGTGGAAGAGGCCCATCGCGATGCCGGCGATCGCGGCGTAGGGGTGCCCCACGAGCACGTAGCCGCCGAAGCTGAGCACGCCCGCAAGCGTGGCAGTATACAGCGTCGAGCGCGTGTAGCCGCTCACCGAGCGGCTCAGCACCGCGAGGAAGACCATGAGCTCCTGCTCGTGGTCGGGCCCCGCGATCGTGGCGAGCTCGCGCAGGATCACGGGGTAGTCGCGGGCGAACCAGAAGGCCAGCACGAGGCCGAGCGACAGCGTCACCATGTCCGAGGCGAACGCGAACAGCGAGACGACCACGCCCGAGGACAGGCGGACCATCAGCGAGCGGGCGGACGAGGCCGCCGAGGAGGACAGGTCGCGCGTCAGCGAGCTGATCGCGGCGCGCGTGGAGGGGTTCAGCGAGTCGCCGAAGCGCTCCAGGGCGTCCTCGACCGAGCCGCTCGCCTCGTAGACGTAGCCGGGCAGGCGGGTGAGCAGGCGGACGAGCTGGTCGACGAGCGAGGGCATCACGAGGCCGACCACGAGCATCACGCAGCCGACGATGGCCAGCATGGAGAGGGCCGCGGCAACCCCGCGCGGCAGCCCGCGGTCCTCGAGCCAGTTGGTGGGGGCGGAGGCGAAGAAGCCGGCGACGAGGCCGACGAGCAGCAGCTTGACGGCGGGTGCCACGAGCCCCAGTGCCCAGACGGCGCACGCGGCCACGACCACGCAGCCGACGACCGCCCACACGCGGTAGGCGACGTTCTTCGCCTCGTAGTAGGAGCGCGGGCGACGCAGCCCGCCGCTCCCGGTCGATGGGACCATGGGACCTCCTCGGGCGCGGGGGCTAGCCCCGCTCCCCCTCGACGCCGTCCGGGTCGATCCTCTCGCGCGCCTTCTGCAGCGTCTTGCGCAGCAGGCGCGACACCTGCACCTGGCTGATCCCCAGGCGCCGCGCGATCTCCACCTGCGTGAGCCCCTCGCCGAAGCGCATCTCGACGATCTCGCGCTCGCGGGGCGAGAAGTCCCTCATCGTCTCCTCGATGAGCATGCGGTCGTCCGCCTCGCCGAGGCCCTCGTCCTCGGTCGCGTAGCGGTCGATCACCGAGGGCGCGTCATCGTCGTCGCCCGCGGGGCCCTCGAGCGAGACGGGGCTGTAGGCCCCGGAGCTCTCCATGGCCTCGAGGACCTCGTCGACGTCGACGCCGAGGCGCTCGGCCACCTCCTCGGTGGTGGGGCTGCGGCGCAGCTCGCCGGTGAGCTCGTCGGTGGCCTGGGTGACCTTGGCCGACAGCTCCTGGAGGCGGCGCGGCACGCGGACCGACCACCCCTTGTCGCGGAAGTGGCGCTTGATCTCGCCGGTGATCGTCGGCGTGGCGAAGGTGGTGAACTCGATGCCGCGCGACGGGTCGAAGCGGTCCACGGCCTTGATGAGGCCGAGGTAGCCGACCTGGATGAGGTCGTCGAGCGGCTCGCCGCGGTTCCTGAACTTGCCCGCGAGGTAGCGGACGAGGTTCATGTGGCTCATCACGAGCTGCTCGCGGGCCTCCTCGTCGCCCTCCTCGCGGTACAGGCGGAAGAGCTCGCGCGTGCGCTCCTTGTCCCATGCGAGCCGGTCGCGCGGCGGCCGCTTGGCCCCGCGGGGCCCGAGGGCCGCCATGCTAGGAAGCCGCCCGTCTGAGCAGGTGGAGCGTCGCGGAGGGGACGTCGACGTCGAACTCGTCGCACACGGCGGCGAGCAGCAGGCGGGCGTAGCGCACGCGCTCGGCGTCGGGCTCGTCGGCGCCGAGGGAGAAGTCGATCGCGACGGAGCCCTCGGCGACGGAGAAGGTCACGTCGCAGGCGGCGGGCTCGGTGGCGCAGGCGTAGACGAAGCCCTCCTCCGCGGCCATGCGCACGTCCTCGACGGCGTCGATGCCCATGCCACCCACGACGGCGACGTTGGCCGCCATCATGCGCACGGAGCGGGCGAAGGCGGGGTCCGCGGGGACGGTGAGGCGGACGGTCTGGCTGCCCATGGCCTACTCCTCCCCGCCCTCGGCGTCAGCGGCCGCGGCGTCGGGGTACTCGAAGTAGCCGGACGAGGCGGTCCCGGCGGCGTCCTCGGCAGGGGGCTCGGGCGCGTCCTGCTCCCCCCTGCCGTCCCCGGCGGCCCCGAGGCTCGCCGGCTCGACGCCGGAGAGGCGCCCGTCGCGCCTGCCGCGGCCGGAGATGCGGCCGAACACGCTCGCGACGCTCCCCGTCACGGCCTCGGTCGCGCGGGCGACGCCGGAGGTGATGGCCTCGCTCGCCTGCGCGGAGGCGCCCGTGACCTTGGAGACGTCGTCGAGCACCTCCTCGGCGCGGACGAGGTCGCAGGTGAGGGCGTCCACGGCGGTGTTTACGCGCGTGAGCAGCGGGTCGACCTGCTTGACGGCGGGGTCGAGCTCGTCGACGATCCCCTCGACCTTGCCCACCACCGGCTCGATGGCGTCGATGGCCTCGCTCACCTCCCGGCGCATCGCGCCGACGTCGCGGCGCGTGGCGCGCAGGGTGAGCGCGAGCTCGACGACGGCCCAGACGGCGGCGGCGATCAGGACGAGGATCGCGACGGGCATGACGATCGACTGGTGCGGCATGGGTGTACCTCCCGCGACGTGCGTGGTCTCCCTGCAAGTCTACCCGCACGCGGCCCCGAATGACACGGCGGCCCGCCGCGCATGCGCCGGGCCGCCCGCGAAGGGAGGGGCGACGCCGGGGCGCGCGCCCCGAGTCGCTAGGCGCTCAGGCTGTCGAGCACGCGCTCCTGCGCCTGCTCGCGCTTGGGCATGGGGCGGAACAGCTGGAAGAGCATGAGCGCCGCCAGCACGATCGCCACGACCGTCCAGACCCCGAAGGAGCCGAAGACGACCAGCTCGTAGAACTGGTTGATCAGCAGCGCGACCACCCAGGCGAACACGCACTCGTAGCCGATGGCGAACCAGAACCACTTCCCGCTGTTCATCTGGCTGCGGATCGTGCCGATGGCGGCGAAGCAGGGGGCGCACAGCATGTTGAAGGCCACGAAGGCGCACATCGCCCCGACGTGCAGCGTGCCGGCAACGGTGAACATGCCGGCGAAGCCCTCGTAGAGGGCGGGACCCTCGGCGGCCTCGCCCAGGCCGTAGAGCACCGCGAAGGTGGACACGAGGTTCTCCTTGGCGATCAGCGCGGACACGGTGGAGCCGACGGCCTGCCAGTTGCCGAAGCCGAGGGGGGCGAACAGGAAGCTCAGAACGCTGCCGAGGCCGGCCAGCAGCGACCAGTCCATGTAGGTGTCCGGCGCGCCCGCCATCGCGGGGAGGTAGCCGAACGTGCCCGCAGCGCCCTCCCAGCCGGCGACGCCGAAGTTCGAGAGGAACCAGACGAGCACGGAGGAGCCGAAGATGATCGTGCCGGCCTTGCGGATGTAGGCCCACACGCGCTCCCACACGTGCAGCGCCCAGGCCTTGATCGCCGGGAAGTGGTAGTCGGGGAGCTCCATGACGAAGGGCGCCGGCTCGCCGGCGAAGGGCTTGGTCTTCTTGAGCATGATCGCGGAGACGATGATGGCGACGACGCCCATGAAGTAGAACATCGGGGCGACCCACCACATGTCGGATCCGCCGGCGAGCACGCCCATGACGAGCGCGATGATCGGCAGCTTGGCGCCGCAGGGGATCATCGTGGTGAGCATGGTGGTCATGCGGCGGTCGCGCTCGTTCTCGATCGTCTTGGTGGCGAGCACGCCCGGCACGCCGCAGCCGGTGCTCACGAGCATCGGGATGAAGGACTTGCCCGAGAGCCCGAAGCGACGGAACAGGCGGTCCATGACGAAGGCGACGCGGCTCATGTAGCCGCAGTCCTCCAGGAAGCTCAGCAGGACGAACACGACGACCATCTGCGGGACGAAGCCCAGGATGGCGCCGACGCCGGCGACGATGCCGTCGAGCACGAGCGCGCTCACGACCTCGGAGGCGCCCGCGGCGGCCAGCCATCCGCCCACGACGTTGGGAATCGCGAACGCCGCGTCGCTGCCGAAGAGCACGTCGTTCACCCAGTCGGTCGCCATCGTGCCGACCGTCGAGATGGACAGCCAGTAGACGAAGCCCATCACGACGACGAAGATCGGCAGGCCGAGGACGCGGTTCGTGACGACCTTGTCGATCCTCTGCGAGACGGTCAGCCCCTTGGGCGCCTTGCGCACGCAGGCGTCCATGACCCCCGCGATCCAGTCGTAGCGGTCGGAGGTGACGATGGACTCGGCGTCGTCGTCGCGCGCAGCCTCGACGGCCGAGACGACGCCCTCGATCTCGGCGAGGGCGGACCGGGACAGGCCCAGGCGCCCGACGACGTCGGCATCGCGCTCGAACACCTTCACCGAGAACCAGCGGCGGGTCGCCTCGTCGCAGGAGCCGGAGATGATCGAGGCGATGCGGCCGAGGGCCTCCTCCACCTCGGGCGAGAAGCACGGGCAGCCGGCCGGGACCGCGCCGGCGCGACCGGCCTCGACGGCGGCGCTCACGAGCGCGTCGAGGTTGGTGCCGCGCAGCGCGGAGACCTCGACGACGGGGGCGCCGAGCATCCGCGAGAGCTTCGCGACGTCGATCGTGGTGCCGCGCGACGCGAGCAGGTCGCACATGTTCAGGCCGACGACGACGGGCCTGCCGGCCTCGAGCAGCTGGGTGGTGAGATAGAGGTTGCGCTCGAGGTTGGTGACGTCGACGAGGTCGATCACGGCGTCGGGACGGTCGTTCACCAGGTAGTCGCGGCTGACGACCTCCTCGGGCGAGTACGGGGAGAGCGAGTAGATGCCGGGAAGGTCGACGAACGTGACGCCGCGATCGGCCCTCCAGCTCGCCTGCTTCTTCTCGACGGTGACGCCCGGCCAGTTGCCGACGTAGCCGTTCGAGCCGGTGAGCTCGTTGAACAGCGTCGTCTTGCCGCAGTTGGGATTACCGGCAAGGGCGATGTTGGTCTTGTCTGCCATGGGATCCTTCCTGTCCTCGCATCGGACGGCGCCGCCGTCCGATGTTAGATGAGGGTTACTTGCTCGGCATGAAAGAAGGCCTCGCGGGCCTCCGGGGCGCTAGGCCCTGGAGACGTCGGAGACCTCCACGCACGACGCCTCGTCGCGGCGCAGCGTCAGCTCGTAGCCGCGGACCGTGACCTCGATCGGGTCGCCGAGCGGGGCCACCTTGTGGACCGCGACCTCGGCCCCCTTCGTGAGGCCCATGTCCATGATGCGCCGCTTGACCGCGCCGCCGCCCGTGAGCCGGACGACGCGGGCGCGCTGGCCCACCCTCACGTCCTTCAACGTTGCCATCTCTTCCCTTCCCCTCACGCCGCGCGAGGCGGCACCGATACGCAGGTTCGCTAGCCCGTCACCACGCGCATCGCCGTCGAGCGGTCGATGCCGAGGGTCGAGCCCTTGACGCGGACGACCACGTCGCCGCCCGCGCGCGAGACGACGCCCACGCGCGCGCCTGCCACGAAGCCGAGCTCGGCCATGTGCTGGCAGAACTCCTGACCGCCCCGGACGCGCAGGACCGTGGCCTCGTCGCCCTCGCCCACCATCGCGAGCGGAAGCTGCGCCGCGGAGGCCGACCCCGCGCGCATGCCGGGGGCCGCTCCGTGCCCGCCTGTCTCCATGACGCCTTCCATCTCCTCGTCTCCGTTCCGGTCCGCGATTTGTTAAACGTGGCTAACCCGGTGGGTAGTATACGGCTAACTTACGGGAAGGGAAGAGTCAGATTTAGATAACTTCGATGCCACTGCAGGGAGCTGATCGCGCGACAACCGTTCGCGCCGTGCAGCGACCGCTCGCCGGCACCGGGGTCCCGAGGGGTCTGGGGCACCCCCGTCCTGGATATAGTTCAATCAAGCAAGGGAGTCGCGAAGAAGAGACGCGACCGACGCGGGAGGTGATGCCTTTGGACAGCGAGCTTCAGGATTCGATGGCCTTCGCGACCGGCATCGCGAGCCCCGTCTCTCAGCTGTAGCCCGCAGTTCTTCTGGGGCACGTAGGCGGCACAGGCGCCGCAAAGTCGAAAGACAGACGGAAACGAGCCGGTGTCCGGTCGCGAATGAGCCGGAGCGTCACGCATCGGACGCTGTGAGTGGAAGTGCAATGCGCAGGGAGGGGCGACGAAAGTCGTCCCTCCCCTTCTTTGTGGCGGGCCGCGCTGCTCGCCCCGAGGCCTCGGGCCTACCGGTCCTGCAGCCGCATTCGCAGCAGCGGGTAGGGCTGGCCCTGGTCGTCGACGTCCGTGCGCTCGTAGGTGCGGAAGCCCAGGTGCTCGTAGAACCCGACGGCCTGCCCGTTCTGCTCGTTGGCGTCGACCTCGCGTGCCCCCAGCTCGCCCACGGCACGGGCCACGAGCTCGCGGCCGAGCCCCGTGCCGCGCTCCCGCGGGGCGACGAAGAGCATCTCGATCCGTCCCGCCTCCTCACCCAGGAAGGCGACGGGCGCGCCGCCGCGCCAGGCGACGAGCAGGTTACCGACGCCGCGGATCGCCTCCGGCACGAACCCGGCCATCGCCTCGACCGCGCCGGGGGCCAGGAAGTCGTGCGTGGCGCGCACGGAGGTCTCCCACACGCCCGCGAGTGCGGCCACGAGCCGCTCGCCGCGCTCGGGCGCCTCGGCGACGAGGAGGCCGTCGCGCTCGAGGCCGAGCAGCGCCCGCTTGCGCCACACGCCGGCGCCGAAGCCGGTGAGGGCCCCGTCAGCCGCGACCACGCGGTGGCAGGGGACCACGACGCAGACGGGGTTGCGACCGACGGCGCCGCCGACGGCCCGAGCCGAGGTCCGCCTGCCGAGGCGCTCCCCCACCCTGCGGGCGAGCTCGCCGTAGCTCGTCGTCTCCCCGTAGGGGATCCGGGAGAGCTCCTCCCACGCGGCGCGCCGGAACGCGGTCCCGCGCCCGGCGAGGGACACGGGAGGGAGGGGTTCGGGGCGGCGGCCCGCGAAGTAGTCCCCGAGCCAGGACGTCGCCTCGTCGAGCACCGGGCACCCCTCGTCCGTCGGCCCGGGCAGCTCGCCGGCGCGCTCCTCGCGCGAACCGTGGGCGAACCACGCGCCGGTGAGCGACTCGCCGTCGCTCTCGAGCAGCATCTCGCCCAGGGGCGACTCCCACGTGCGCACGTACGTCCGACCCACCGCGACCTCCTCGCCTCATCGCGGGCGCGACCGCCCGCACGGGGTCTAGTATGACGGCGGAGGCGGAGGAGGGAGCAGGTCATGGGAAGCAGGAAGCGCTCGGCGAGGGCGCGGCGCGTCGCCGAGTTCAAGGCCTCGCTCGCGGGCCCGGACCCGCTCGCCGACGCCTTCGGACGCGGGGCCGAGGGGCGCCAGGAGGCCCTGCGCCGCAAGGCGTGCACCTCGAAGCGGCGCTACGCGTCGCGCTCCGAGGCCGAGGAGGTCATCGCCGCGCGCGCCGCCGAGGGCGTCCGCGGTCTGCGCTGCTACCGCTGCCCGCACTGCGACGGCTGGCACCTCACGCACCGGCCGCCCGAGGGCGCCTAGCGGCCTGCCCGCCCCTGCTTGTAGATCGAGGCCTCGAGACTGAACAGGTAGGACACCGCGCACACGACGACGAAGGCCGGCAGGTTGGCGAAGCCGAAGATCTCGCCGGCGATCAGCACCGGGGCGAGCAGCGTGTTGGTGGCCGCCCCGAACACCGCCGCGTAGCCCAGCGCCGCGACGACCGGCACGGGCATCCCCACGAGGCCGGCGAGCACCGCCCCCAGGCTCGCGCCGATCGAGAACAGCGGCGTCACCTCGCCGCCCTGGAAGCCCACGGAGAGCGTCGCGATCGTGAGGAGGCCCTTGAGCAGCCAGTCCCAGGGCATGATCCCCTCCCCGCCGCCCGCGAGGGCCATCTCGGCGAGGTTGGTCCCCAGCCCGCAGTAGCGCCCGCCCCACAGGGCGAGCAGCAGGACGGAGAGCGCGGCGCCGCCCGCGACGATGCGGACGGTGGGGCTCGAGACGCGCGACGCCTGACGCTTGGCGGCCCCGAGGCCCCACGCGAACAGGCCCCCCGCCAGCCCGAAGGCGACGCCGAGCGCCGCGAGTCGGCAGAGGGTGGGGACGTCGAGGGCGAGCCCCATGTCGAGCGGGACGCTCGCGTGCGGCAGCCCGAGCGCGGCCGAGGTTGCGGAGGCGGTGAGCGCGGCCGTGAGCGAGCAGGCGAGCGCATGGTACTCGAGCCGGCCCGCGACGAGGGCCTCGAGCGCGAAGGCGCAGGCGGCGAGCGGCGTCTGGAACAGGCCCGCGAAGCCGGCCGCCATGCCGCACACGAGGAAGTCGTTGCCGTGCTCCTTGAGGGGGAGGTGGCGGCCCATCCAGTCCGAGATCGCCGCGCCGATCTGCACGGCCACGCCCTCGCGGCCCACGGATCCGCCGAACAGGTGGCTCACCCAGGTGCTCGCCATCGTGAGCGGGACGAGGCGCAGCGGGACGCCGTCCTCCTCGCCGTGGCCCACGTCGAAGACGAGCCCCATGCCGCGCGCGGCCTTGCCTCCCCAGCGCCGGTACGCCCAGGCGACGAGCGCGCCGCCCGCGGCGAGGAAGGGCACGAGGGCGAGGGCGTGCGCCTCGCGGACGCCGTCGACGAGCGCCAGGACGCGGCCGAACACCGTGGTGGCGACGCCGACGAGCGCGCCGACGGGGACGCCGATCGCGGCCAGCAGCAGCACCCTGCCGTAGGCGGAGGCGAGCCTGGCGAGCCGGTACCTCACGGGCGCCTCGCCGCCCGGGTCCCTCGTCGCTCCCCGTCCTCTCCCATGCCGTCGCCTCCCTGAGCGCGCCGTCCCGTCCGAGTGGCGATTATAGGGTGGGGGCGGGCCGCCGCCGGCCTGCTGCTAGAATGCCCATGCCGATTGCGGATTCCCGCAAGAGCGCCCGGTGCCCCCGGGGAGGCGCGTTCCCAGGCGCGTGACCGTTCCGCCGTCCCGCCTGAGGAGAGAAGATGAGCGAATCCCCCGCCGCCCGCGACCCGCGAGGCGAGTCGAGCGCCGCCCCCGGCAAGTGGGCCGTGCTGCTCACCGTCGTCGTGATGACCTTCATGTCCACCCTCGACAGCTCGATCGTGAACGTGGCGCTGCCCACGATGCAGCGCGCGCTCGGGGTGGGCGCCTCGCAGATCCAGTGGGTCTCCACCGTCTACCTGCTCGTGTGCTGCGCCGCGGTGCTCGTCTTCGGCCGCCTCGGCGACCGCTTCGGCAAGGTCCGCCTGTTCCAGGCCGGCGTGGCGCTCTTCACCCTCGGGTCGCTGCTGTGCGGGCTCTCGACGACCTTCCCCATGCTCGTCGCCGCGCGCGTCGTGCAGGGGGTCGGCGCCGCGAGCGCGACCGCCAATAACATGGGCATCGTCACGGAGGCCTTCCCGGCCGAGCAGCGCGGGCGGGCCCTGGGCATCGTGTCCACCTTCGTCTCGCTCGGGATGATGTGCGGCCCCACCGTGGGCGGGCTGCTCGTGGCGCGCCTGCCGTGGGAGTCGATCTTCGTGATCAACGTCCCGGTGGGCGCGGCCGCCCTCCTCGTCGGCTCGCGCACCCTGCCGCGCGACGCCGTCCGCGCCGGCGGGCGGGCCGCAGCCGGAGGCGCGGGCCTCGCCGTCCTGCGCGACGGAAGGCTCCTCGCCAACCTCGCCACCATGTTCCTGTGCTTCGTGGCCGTCGGCGGCACCGAGCTCATCCTGCCCTTCTTCCTGCAGGACGCCTGCGGGATGCCCTCGGACCTCGCGGGCCTCGTGCTCACCGCTATCCCGCTCGCGATGGCCGTCGTCGGCCCCGTCGCGGGGGCGCTGTCCGACCGCATCGGCTGCTCGTGGCCGTGCCTCGTGGGCCTCGTCGTCTACGCCCTCGGCATCCGGCTCGTCGGGGGCCTCCCCGAGTCGGCCGGCGTCGGGCGCGTGGTCGCGCTCATGGCGCTCATGGCCGCGGGGACGGGCCTCTTCCAGTCGCCCAACAACTCGCTCGTGATGGGCACGGCCGGCCGCGAGAGCCTCGGGCTCGTGGGCAGCCTCGTCTCGCTCGTGCGCTACCTCGGCATGTCCGTGGGCATCTCGGGCGGCACGGCGCTGCTCTACGGCAGGATGAGCGCGCTCGCCGGCGAGACGGTCACCTCCTACGTCGCGGGGCGCCCGGAGCTCTTCCTCGCGGGCTTCTCCTTCGCCTTCTCCGTGATGGCGGCCGGCGTCCTCGTCGCGGCCGCGGTGACGCTGGCGAACATGGCCCTCGCGAGGCGGCGCTAGCCGAGCGCGGGACGTGCGAGAATCCAGGGGACGGAGCGGGACGGGAGGCACGATGGCGACGCCGCGGTTCATACTCGAGCTCAGGGAGAGGATCGGCCACGACACGCTGTGGCTCGTGGGCGTCACGGCCCACGTCGAGGACGGCGCGGGCCGCGTGCTGCTCGGCAGGCGCGCGGACAACGGGAGGTGGGCGCTCGTCTCGGGCATCAACGAGCCGGGCGAGGAGCCTGCCGACACGGCCGTGCGCGAGTGCCTCGAGGAGTGCGGCGTCGACGTCGAGCCCGTCGCCCTCGCCGCGGTCTCCGCCGACCCGCGCGTCGTCACCTACCCCAACGGCGACCGCACGCACTACCTCGACCTGCTGTTCTCCTGCCGGCTGCGCGAGGGCGGCGAGGCGCGCGCACGCGTGGCCGACGACGAGAGCCTCGAGGTGGGCTGGTTCTCGCCCGACGCGCTCCCCTCCCCGATGACGGCGTCCTCGGCCGAGCGCATCGAGCTCATGGCCGAGTGGCGGCGCCGCTCCGCGGAAGGCGACGGCTCCGCCCTGTTCCGCTGCACGCTTGCCGGAGGGGGCGGTGCCGCGTGACGGGCTTCGTGGGACGGGTCCTGCGAGGCGGCGAGCCCGACCGGGAGGTCCTCGAGGGCGCCGAGAGGGCGACCCTCATGGTCGTGGACGACCCGCTGCGCCAGTACTCCTCGTTCTTCCTCCGCCTGCTCGCCGCCACGGTGATCGCCACCGCAGGCGTCGCGGCGGACTCCTCTACCACCATCATCGGCGCGATGCTCGTGGCGCCCCTCATGTCCCCGATGCTCGGCGTCGCGCTCGCGGCCGTGAGGGGGCGCTGGCGGGCGGTCGCGCGCTGCGCGTGCCTGTGCCTGCTCGGCATGGCGCTCGTGGTGGCCTGCTCGGCCGCCCTCACCGCGCTGATCCCCGTCGCCGTGGACATGTCGACGAACTCCCAGGTGCTCGCGCGCACCTCGCCGCGCCTCGTCGACCTCGTGATCGCGCTGGCGGCCGGCTTCATGGCGTCGCTGGCCTCCATGCGCCGCGACATCCCCGACGCGGTGCCCGGCGTCGCCATCTCCGCCTCGATCGTCCCTCCCCTCTGCATCACGGGCGCGGGCCTCTACGAGGGCGCGCCGGAGGCGGCCATGGGCTCGCTGCTGCTGTTCGTCTCCAACTTCGTCGCGATCCAGGTCATGGGCAGCCTCGTCTACCTGCTGATGGGGCTCGGCGCGCGCGAGCGGACGCCGGAGGGCAGGCGCGTGAGGACGGCCTGGTACGCCGCCGTGGCCGTGTGCGCCGTCGCCGTCTGCGCCCTGCTGATCGGGGCGAGCGCGGGCGTGCTGCGCGAGGCCGAACGCGAGCGGCGCGTGCAGGACGTGACCTCGACGTGGCTCGCGGCGTTCGACGGCGACTGGCGGGTGACCGGGCTCGAGGCCGAGGGCGACGACCTCTACGTGCAGGTCGCCGGCAGCGGCGAGGTCCCCGACGCCCGGGCGCTGGCGCGCAGACTGCGCGACGAGGGGGTCGACTTCGACGAGGTCGCCCTCTCCGTCGTCGAGGAGCACCGCTCCTCGGCCCCCGCGAAGGACCCGGGGCCGCCCGCCGGATGAGACAGAGGGGCGCGGGGCGCCTGCCTACAATGGGGCCGGACGAGACCGCGCCCGGCCGGGCCGACGCGCATCCGACCTGACAAGCGACCGACACGACATGACCGACACGAGGAGCACCCATGACTGACACCGCGAGCACGACCCTCTCCCCCGCCGAGCGCGACAGGCTCTACTGCGACATCCTGTGCCGCGAGCTCGTGAGCGCGCTCGGCTGCACCGAGCCCATCGCCGTCGCCTACGCCTCCGCGCTGGCACGCGAGACGCTCGGCGCGGAGCCGGAGTCCATCGAGCTCGCCTGCTCGGGCAACATCATCAAGAACGTGAAGAGCGTCACGGTGCCCAACTCCGGCGGCATGCACGGCCTCGAGGCCGCGGCCGCGCTCGGCGCCGTGGGCGGCGACGCGTCGAGCTCGCTCGAGGTGCTCGAGTCCGTCGACGACGCGGCCCGCGCGCGGACGCGCGAGCTGCTCGAGAACCCCTCCTACGTGGACGTCTCGCTCGCCGAGGGCGTCCCCAACCTGTTCATCCGCGTCGTCTCGCGCGCCGGCAGCCACGAGGCGCGAGTGACGATCGCCGAGCACCACACCAACGTCGTCTACCGCGCCCTCGACGGCGAGACGCTCGAGGGCGACCCTGACTACCTCGCCAACGAGCACGCCCCCCAGGCCGCGCGCGCCGAGCGCGAGGACGCCGAGCTCTCGATCGCGCAGATCCTCGACTTCGCCGACCACGGCGAGCTCACCGAGGAGGCCCTCGCGGCGCTGCGCCGCCAGGTCGAGCTCAACGACGCCATCTCCCGCGAGGGGCTCGAGAACCCCTGGGGCGCCGAGGTGGGCCGCACCCTCATGGAGTCGCGCCCCAACGAGGTCACGAGCCGCGCCCGGGCGCGCGCCGCGGCCGGCTCGGACGCCCGCATGAGCGGCTGCGCCCTGCCCGTCGTGATCGTGTGCGGGTCGGGCAACCAGGGCATCACCGCGTCGCTGCCCGTCGTCGAGTGCGCCGAGAAGGCCGACATCACCGGCGAGCGCGTGCTGCGCGCGGTCGCCCTCTCGGACCTCGTCGCCATCCACGTGAAGAGCTACATCGGGCCGCTGTCGGCCTTCTGCGGGGCCGTGTGCGCGGCCTGCGGCGTCGGCGCGGCGGTAACCTGGCTCGACGACGGCGACGCCGAGCAGGTGGGCGCCACCGTGGCCAACGTCCTCGGCAACGTGGGCGGCATCGTGTGCGACGGCGCCAAGCCGAGCTGCGCGGCGAAAATCTCCGCCGCGGTGGACGCCGCTATCCTGGGCCACGACATGGCGATGTCGGGCCGCGGGTTCCGCGCCGGCGAGGGCCTCGTGCAGGACACGATCGAGCAGACGATCGCGAGCATGGGCTACGTGGGCCGCGTCGGCATGAAGGAGACCGACGTGGAGATCCTCAACATCATGATCGGCAAGACGAAGGTCGACGCGGAGTAGCGCGCGTGGGAACGCCGAGGTCGGAGGCGCGGGCCCGCGAGGGCGGCGCCGAGGCCGTCATCCGCCCCATCCGCGCCGGGGACGACGCGGCCATGGCGGAGATCGTGCGTACCAGCCTGAGGGCGACGGGCCTGGACGTGCCCGGCACTGCCTACTTCGACCCCGAGCTCGACCGCCTGAGCGCCCACTACGGCGCGAGGCCCGACCGCAGGCGCTACCTCGTGGCATGCGACCCCGCGACGGGGCGCGTCCTGGGAGGCGCGGGCGTCGGCGAGCTCGAGGGGGCCGAGGGCCGGGCGGAGCTGCAGAAGCTCTACGTCGCCGATGACGCCCGCGGCCGGGGCCTGGGAGGCCGCCTGGTGCAAGCCGTCGTGCGGGCTGCCCGCGAGCTCGGCTACCGGGAGCTCTACCTGGAGACGCACTCGAGCCTCGAGGCGGCGGCGCGCCTGTACGAGCGGCTCGGGTTCCGGCGATGCGAACGGGCCGCCACGACGGCGCACACGGCGATGGACCGCTTCTACCTGCTCGGCCTCTGAGCCTCGCGCGCGTCCGCCGGTCGGCCACGAGCCGCCGCGATGGCGTCCGCCCCATCCCCGATAATCGAGTGAGCGGCCGGAAGGGAACGAGACCGGGGAGGTGGACATGGGGGACGTCGTCATCCGTCCCGCCGCGCGCGGCGACGGGCAGGAGATGGCGGAGCTCGCACGCGAGGCGGACGAGGACGTCTACGGCCTCGAGTGCCGCACCTCCGTCTACCTCGGCCGAGACGTCGAGCACCTCGAGGACGCCTACAAGAACGACCCCCGGAACGCGTGCCTCCTCGTCGCCTGCGACGAGCCGACGGGCCGCGTGCTGGGCTGCGTCGGCTTCGGAACGCACCCGAGGCATCCCACCCAGGCCGAGGTCCGCCACCTCTTCGTCGCCGTGGGCGAGCGACGGCGCGGGATCGGCGCCAAGCTGCTCGCCTCGGCCGGACGCGCCGCCCGGGACATGGGCTACGAGTCCCTCTACGCCGAGACCTTCGTCGGAATGCATGCCACCGAGAGGCTCCTCGAGCGCGAGGGCTGGCGACAGCAGCTCTCGTGGACGGGCCCGCTGGTGCATCGGGACGCGCATGCCGTCTACGTGGGCGACGTCCCGGAGCCCGAGGCCGAGCAGGACCCGGAGCTCGCGCCCGACCCCGATTCGGCGCTCGTGGACACGCCCGCTCCCAAGGTACCCGCGAGGCGCAGGGTCGGCCCTCCGGGCGCAGCCGTCCTCGTCGTCGTGCTGCTCTCCTGCCTCGTGGTCGTGCTCGCCGCAGCGGCCGGCGACTGGTCCGACGGTCCCGGCCCCATGACGCCAGGGGAATACGCCGCCCGGGTCGAGGCCGAGCAGGAGGCGTGGGTGGAGGAGTCCCGCCAGCGGCGCGAGCGGTCCGCAGCCGAGAGACTCGGCTCGTGGATACCTGAGACGACCCCCGACGGGGTCCCGCTGTCCGAGTCGCTCCCCTACGTGGACATGCCGGAGGAGGCCATCGACGCGACCTGGCTCGGCCCGCACGACGTCATGGATCCGGTCATCCTGGACGGCGGGCTGCTCGAGGGCTCCGTCCCCTACCGCTGGTGCGCAGAGAACGGCTCGGGGGACGTCGTCTTCACCGCCTACGTGCGTAACGGACGCGTCATCAAGGTCAACAAGGACAACTCGCATACCACGTACTGGCGGAATCAGGGAGAGCAGACGACCTTCGACCTCCCGGACCTGCATGCCTCGGGCGAGCACGTCGAGGTCGAGCCGCTCGAGGGCAACATGCCCGACCCGCTCGACTACACGAACGGCGAGCAGTACGCGGACGCAGCCGAGGAGTGGTTCCGCCGGCACGGCTCCGAGGATCCCTGGAACGACGCGCTCGACTACTGGGACGGCAACGGACCGTGACGGAATCCCGAACGAAAGACCGAGCACGACTGCGCTCGCAGCTGATGCGTCGCGACGCTCCTGCCGCTACCATGCGCGTTGACCTGTCCTGAAGAGACGACGAACAGAGGAGCTGCGATGCGAGAGATGACGAGAAGGACGTTCCTGATGGGGAGCATGGGAACCGTCGCGCTGCTTCTTGCGGGATGCGGCGAGGAGGAGCCTCCCGAGCCGCTCGACCTCACCGGCGCCTGGACCACCCGGACCGAGGGCGCCGACTCGTGGCAGGAGCTCGTCATCGAAGGGGACTCCATGCGGGTCGAGTGGGTGTACGACGACGGCGAGACGCGCTCGCTGTATTGGGCGGGCACCTACGACGCCCCCGACGAGGCGACCGAGGAGTGGGCCTGGACGAGCGAGAACGACCACTCCGCGACCGACGTCGCCCTCCTCGCGTCGACCAGCGACGAGAAGGAGTTCTCCTACGCGGACGGCGCCATCTCCTACGAGGTGAGCGCGATGGGCACGACGACGACCCTGCATGCGACCCGCCAGGAGGCCGAGGAGTAGGCCGCGCCGACGCGCGGCAAGGCGGCGCGCCCCGTACCGAAACCTCAGCGGGCCGTGACGGGATGCCTTACGCGCGGCGGTCCCGGTCGAGCACCCGGATGCTCGGGACGAGCCAGGTGAGCGCCGCGAGCGCCAGCATCGCCGCACCGGCCCCCGCGAACCATGCGGGTGCCCCGACGGAGTCTGCGAACGCGGAGGAGAGGGCGAGGCCGAGCGGGAGCGCCCAGGACATGACCGCCCCGTAGAGGCCGAAGACCCTCCCGAGACACTCGGGCGGCACGCGCTCCTGCATGAGGGCCGTCTGGGGCCCGGAGTAGAACGGGGAGCTGAGTCCCATGACGACGCTCGCCGCCAGGAAGGCCGGGAACCCCTCCGGGCCGAGCAGGCCGGCGCCGAGCGTCGCGGCCCCGTACAGCGCCGTCGCCGCGACCACCGTCAGCGCGCGGTCGCGCAGGCCGCCCGTCGCCGTCAGGAGGGCCGAGCCGGCAATCATGCCGAGCGAGAAGGCGATCTCCGCGACGGCCGCGTCCGCCGTCGTGCCGCCGAAGTGGTCGAGCGTCATGATCGGGAACAGCGCCGAGACGGGCGCGAACGCGAGGGTGAAGGCGAAGCCGCACCACAGCAGCGCGAACAGGCCGCGGTCCGCGCGCAGGACGCGCCAACCCTCCCCCATCTCGGCCGCGAGCGCGCGCATCCGGCCGGAGACCTCGGGAGCCCCCTCCCCCGCCGGCGCGCCGCCGACGTCGAGGCCGGCCGCGAGCACGGCAGCCGTCGCGACGAGGGCGCCCGCCACGTCGAGCGCCACCATCGCCGTGAGGCCCCAGACGGGGTAGATGGCGGCGGCGAGCGCGCAGCCCAGGATGTAGCCGCCCGACTGCACCGCCTGGGTGACGCCCGCCAGCCGCGTCAGGTGCTCGGGAGGCGCCACGAGCGGGGTGAGCGCCTGGAAGGCGGGCGTGTGGAGCGCGCTGCCGACGGCGCGCGCGAAGAGCGCGGCGACGACGACCCAGACGGGCAGGGGCCCCGCGAGGGAGACCAGGGCGACGACGGCGCTCACGGCCGCGATGAAGAGGTCCGCGCCGACGAGGGTCGTGCGCAGGGGCAGGCGGTCCACGACCGCGCCCGCGACGGGGCCGAGAAGCGCCAGCGGCAGGAAGCCGGCGAGCGAGGCGAGCGAGAGCGTGCCGGCCGACCCCGTCTCGAGCGCGACATGCCAGACGAAGCCCATCTGGAGCACGGAGCTCGTCAGCACGGAGACGAGCTCGCCTCCCCAGACGAACGCGAGCTTGAGGCCCCAGGACCTGCTCCCCATCGCTCCCTCCCCGGTCGACAGCGGAAACGAAAGCGGCCCGGGGCGCGAGGCTCCGGGCCGCTGGTCTTGTGGTGGGCGTTACAAGATTTGAACTTGTGACCTCTTCCGTGTCAGGGAAGCG
>CAOJNB010000019.1 GCA_948439405.1 uncultured Coriobacteriaceae bacterium
CAGGAAACGTCGTCAAGTGCGTTGGTTTCCCGAGTCCCTTGGCAGGAAACGTCGTTAAGTGCGCGGGATTTTGCGCTCGCGACGTCGCACGGGGTCCGAAATCCGCCGCACTTGGCGCGCCTTCCTGGCAGCCGCGCGCCTCTTGCGGCGCACTTGGCGTGGTTTCCTGCCAGCCGCGTGCCCCGGACGGCGCACTTCGCGGTCCTTCCTGCCATCCCCGCCGAATCCGGCCGCCGAGTCCGCACACACGAGGAAGGGCCGCCCGGGGGCGGCCCTTCGAGGCGAGGCGCATGGGTGCGGACGGGCGCTGGGCGGCTAGCTCGCGCAGCCTTCGTGCAGGCAGGAGTCGCAGCAGGCCGGAGCCGCGTCGCGCTGGTCGGTGTTGTAGAAGCCGGAGCCCTTGAACGCGATGCCGCTGGGCGCGAACACCTGGCTGGCGGGGGCGCCGCAGGACGGGCAGCTCACCTCCGGGCGCTCCGTCATGGGATGCTCCACCTCGAACTGCGTGCCGCACTCCGTGCAGCGATAGTCGTACCGTGCCATCTGTCCGTGACCTCCGTGTGCGTGGGGACCCGCGTCCCTCCTCGTTGCCGGGTAGCTTCTACCCAAACGGCGCCGCTCCCAACGCGCCCGCGGCGGGGGCGTGCGGCGCGCACAAGCAGAGGGGCCGCCCCCGGGCGGCCCCTCGACGCGATGCCGTTCTCTGGGCTAGGAGCGGTCGAGCTTGCCGCTCTTCAGGCACTGGGTGCACACGTTCATCTTGCGACGGTGCCCGTCGACCACGACGTTGACCCTCTGGATGTTGGGGGCGAACATGCGGTTCACGGTGCGGTGGGAGTGGCTGATGGAGCGGCCGGCAACGGCGTGCTTGCCGCAGATCTCACAAACCTTGGACATGAAACAACCTCCGTCTTGCAGGGGCGAGCTGCCCCCGCCACTACTCAAGCCGTCCCAATATAGCACAGCGGACCACCTGCGGCCCCGTGGTATATTCTTCACCTGAACCCCAGACACCGAACCCGCGCACGTCGAGAGGGGCGGACATGACGAACACGGTTCCCGGCACGCTCCGGGTCTCCAACGACTGCATCGCGGACCTCGCCGGCTACGCGGCGCTCGAGTGCTACGGCATCGTGGGCATGGCGGCCACCGACGCCGCCACCGGGGTGCTGCAGCTGCTGCCCGCCCAGCGCCTGCGCCGCGGCATCGAGGTCACCTTCGACGGGGGCTCCGTCGTCGTCGACCTCCACGTCGTGCTCGACCGCGGCGTCAACGTGGCCTCCGTCTCCAAGAACCTCGTGGACGCCGTGAGGTTCATGCTCCGCAGGATCGCCGAGTTCGACGACGTGGACGTCCGCGTGCACGTCGAGGGGCGCCGCGCCTAGGCGCCCGGACCCGGCAGGAACCGAACCGCAAGCGAGGACCGCACATGATCGCTGACGTCATCCGCACCTGCTTCCCGGCCGCGGCCCAGGCCGTCGCCGACCGCGCCGAGGAGATCAACAAGCTCAACGTCTTCCCCGTGCCCGACGGCGACACCGGCACCAACATGTCGCTCACCCTTGCCTCCGTGGCCTCCGAGCTCCAGGCGCTGCCCGCCGGCGCCTCGATGGAGCAGGTCGCCCAGGCCATCACCCACGGCTCGCTCATGGGCGCGCGCGGCAACTCCGGCGTCATCACGAGCCAGATCCTGCGCGGCGCCGCCGAGGCGCTCGTGGAGCTCGGGGACGTCGAGGAGCTCTCCCGCGCCGGGCTCTCCCAGGTCGCCCAGCGGGCGCAGAAGGTCGCGTTCCAGGCGGTGCGCAAGCCCGTCGAGGGCACGATCCTCACGGTCGTGCGCGACCTCGCCCAGGCGGCCGAGCGCTGCGCCAAGCAGCGCCGGATGACGCTGCCCGAGATGGCGGCGGCCCTCGTCACCGAGGCCTACGAGTCCGTCTCGCGCACCCCGGACCTGCTGCCCGTCCTCAAGGAGAACGGCGTGGTGGACTCCGGCGCCTACGGCTTCGCGATCCTGCTGGACTCCTTCGTGTCCGCCGCGATGGACGAGGACGCCGCCCCGCGCGCCTTCGAGACGACCGTCACCCGCGCCGAGGCCCAGTCCGACGTCGCCGCCCGCGTCCAGATCGAGCTCAACGACGACTGGGAGGGCTCGGAGTACCGCTACTGCAACGAGTTCCTCTTCAGGGCCGATGAGCCCTTCGACGAGGAGGGCGTCCTCAGCCACCTCGCCACCTTCGGCGACTGCGAGCTGCTCGTGGGCGCCTTCCCCGACTACAAGGTCCACGTCCACTCCAACGAGCCCAACGAGGTGCTCGCCTACATGCTGCGCTTCGGCCAGGTCTACGAGGTGTTCATCCACAACATGGACCTCGAGAGCGCCGAGCGCACCGCCAAGATCGCCGCGGACCAGGCCGCCAAGGCCGCGCCGCGCAAGGAGCTCGGCTTCGTGGCCGTCGCCGCCGGCTCCGGCGAGGCCGACATCCTACGCTCGCTCGGCGTCGACGTCGTCGTCTCCGGCGGGCAGACGATGAACCCCTCCACGGCCGACCTGCTCGCCGCCGTCCAGAAGGTGGGCGCCGAGCGCGTGGTCGTGCTCCCCAACAACGGCAACATCCGCATGGCGGCCGAGGCGGCCGCCGGCGCCTGCGACGGCTGCGAGGTCGCCGTGGTGCCGACGCGCTCCGTCCCGCAGGCCTTCGCCGCCATGTTCGCGGTCGACCCGTCGCTGCCGCTCGACGAGCTGGCCTCCGCGATGGCCGAGGCGGCGTCCGAGGTCCGCGACGGCGAGGTCACCTACGCGGTGCGCGACTCCGCCACCGCCTCGGGCGAGCCGATCCACGACGGCGACGTCATGGGCATCGCCGACGGCGAGATCGTCCTCGTGGGCTCCTCGGTGCAGGACGTGTGCGTCGAGCTCGTCAACCGCATGCAGGACGAGGAGGAGGGCGACACCCTCACCGTCCTGGCCGGCTGCGACTTCGACGACGAGGCCCTCGAGGCCCTGGTCGCCGCCGTCGAGGAGGCCCAGCCCGACCTCGAGGTCGACCCGCAGCGCGGCGAGCAGCCCCTCTACCCGGTCATCTTCTCGATCGAGTAGGCGGCGCGTGCCCGGCCCGGACGAGCGCGCCTCGGTGGGGCGCGCGAGCGCGCGCCTGGGGCGCACCTGCGGGCTCGCCGACCCGGCGGGCCGGCTGCGCTACGTCTCCGGCAAGCGCGCGGCCGCCGTCGCGCGCCTGGGGATCGAGACCGTGGGCGACCTGCTGCTCCACGTCCCGCGGCGCTACCTCGACTTCTCCCGCGTCACCTCGATCGGCTTCGCCGACGTCGGCAGCGAGGTCACCGTCGTGGCACGCGTCGACTCCGTCGTGCGCAAGCGGCCCCGGCCGCGCCTCGACATCGTCGAGGTCTCCGTCGTCGACGACACCGGCGTGATGCGCGCCGTCTTCTTCCGCCAGCCCTGGGTCGCCGACCAGATCAGGGAGGGCGACGTCGTCGCGCTCTCGGGCAAGGTGACGTTCTCCTACGGCTTCAAGGAGATGAACTCGCCGTTCCACGAGGTCCTGGGGGCGGGCGAGGACGCGGGGAGGCTCTCGCGCGTCCTGCCCGTGCACGGGGTGGGCGAGGGGCTGAGCGTCTCCTGGATGCGGCGCATCGCCTCGGCCGCCGTCGCCGACCAGTCCGACGTGTGCGACTTCCTGCCCGCCCCGCTCGTCGCCGCGCGCGGTCTCATGACGCGGGGCCGCGCCCTCGCGCAGGTCCACTTCCCGCACGACCTCGCCGCGGCCGAGGAGGCCCGGCGCCGGCTCGCCTACGACGAGCTGCTCTGCCTCCAGCTCGCCCTGCACGCCCGCCGCCGCATCCAGCTCGCCGGCGTCGAGCCGGTGAGCCACGTGGTCGACGGCGAGCGCCTCGCGGCCCTGCGCCGCGCGCTGCCCTTCGCGCTCACCTCCGAGCAGGAGTCCTGCGTGACCCAGATCCTCGCCGACATGGGCTCCGCGCGGGTGATGAACCGGCTGCTGCTGGGCGACGTGGGCACCGGCAAGACGGCCGTCGCCGCCTTCGGGCTCGCCGCCTGCGCCGACACCGGCACCCAGGCGGCCATGATGGCGCCCACCTCCGTGCTCGCGGCCCAGTACGCCGAGAAGCTGGGCCCGCTGCTCGACGCGGCGGGCGTGGGCTGGGTGCTGCTCACGGGGGCGACGCCCGCGGCCGCGCGCCGCGACGCCGTGGCCCGGCTCGCCTCCGGCGAGGCGACCGTCGCCTTCGGGACGACGGCCGTCCTCTCGCCCGACGTCCGCTTCCGCCGGCTCTCGCTCGTCGTCGTCGACGAGCAGCACCGCTTCGGCGTGGACCAGCGCACCGCGCTGCGCCGCAAGAGCGCCGGCGCCGACATGCTCTCGATGACGGCCACGCCGATCCCGCGCACCCTCGCCCTCTCGCTCTACGGCGACCTCGACCGCTCCACGATCCGCCACCGGCCGAACCCGGGGGCGGGCGTGTCCACCCGCGTGATCGCGCCCGAGAGCCTCGACCTCGCCTGGGGGGCGATCCGCGACGCCGTGGCCGAGGGGCGCCAGGCCTACGTCGTCTGCCCCCTGATCGACGACGGCGACGCCGGCGCCGACCAGGCCGACGACGCTCCCGAGCCCGACGAGGCGGCCCCGCGCCCCCACTCGGCCGCGGCCATGGCCGAGGAGCTGCGCGAGCGCGTCCTGCGCGGGATGCGGGTGGGGCTGCTCACGGGCAGGATGCCGGCCGCCGAGAAGGACGCCGCGATGGCCGCCTTCCGCGACCGCGAGACGCAGGTGCTCGTCTCCACGACCGTGGTCGAGGTGGGCGTGGACGTGCCGAACGCCACCGTGATGCTCGTGATGGACGCGGACCGCTTCGGCCTGGCGACCCTCCACCAGATCCGCGGGCGCGTGGGCCGCGGCGACCACGCGGGCGAGGTGTTCCTGGAGACCTCCTCCAAGCGCGGCACGCCGGCGCGCCGCAGGCTCGAGGCCGTCGAGTCCACGACGGACGGCGAGGAGCTCGCCGAGCTCGACCTGAGGCTGCGCCACGAGGGCGAGGTGCTGGGCTACCGCCAGCACGGCGGCGCCACCCTGCGCCTCGTGGACCCCGCCGTCGACGCCGACCTCGCCGAGGCCGCCCAGGCCGACGCCGCCGCGATCGCGGCCGCCGACCCGGCGCTCGCCGAGCCGGCCCACGTCCCGCTCGCCCTCGAGGTGCAGGGGCGCTTCGGCGCCTGGTTCGAGGAGGCGGGTCGCGCGTGAGGATCGTGGGCGGGGCGTGGCGCGGGCGCAGGCTCGAGGCGCCGGAGGGCAGAGGGACGCGGCCGACGACGGACCGCGTGCGCGAGTCGCTCGCCTCGATGGTGCTCGCCGCCGAGGGCCTCGACCTCTCGGGCGCGCGCGTGCTCGACGCCTTCGCCGGCTCGGGCGCCGTCTCGCTCGAGCTGCTGAGCCGCGGCGCCGCATCGGCGACCCTCGTCGAGCGCGACCGCTCGGCGCTGCGCGCCTGCCGCGCCAACGTCGCGGCCTGCGGGGCTCGGGGGGTCGCGCGCGTGGTGGCAGGCGACGCCTTCCGCCTCGCTGCCCGCGGCAGGGTGCCCGGCGCGCCGTTCACCGTGGTGATGCTCGACCCGCCCTACGCCACCCCCGCCGAGCAGGTGGCCGAGCTGGTGGAGGGCCTGCTCGCGGCGGGCGCCGTGGGGGAGGGGGCGCTCGTCGTCTACGAGCGCGCGCAGGCCGCGCCGCCGCTCGCGCTGCATACGGCTAGAATCGTGAGCCGTAAGCGACACGGCGACACGGCCGTGGACCTTCTGAGGCTGGGAGCCGCGCATGGAGACGCAGCAGACGATGCAGCAGATTGAGCGCCTGGTGGTGCCGGGGACCTTCGACCCGGTGACCTACGGCCACATGGACGTGATCCGCCGGGCGCGGATGCTGTGCCCCGACGTCGTCGTGGCCGTCGCCGCCTCGCAGGGCAAGAACGGCACCGGGCCGACCTTCTCGCTCGAGGAGCGCGTGGCGATGCTGCGCGAGGCCCTCGACGCCGACGGGCTCGCCGACGTCGCCGCCAAGCCCTTCCGCGGGCTGCTCATGGACTTCTGCCACGCCGAGGGCGCCCAGGCCGTCGTCAAGGGCCTGCGCGCGACCACCGACTTCGAGTACGAGCTCCAGCAGGCCAACCTCAACTGCCGGATCTCGCCGGACATCGAGTCCATCTTCGTGATGTCGAGCCCGTCGTACAGCTACGTCTCGTCCTCGATCGTGCGCGAGCTGGCCGGCTACGGCTCGGACGTCTCCGCGCTCGTGCCGCCCACCGTCGAGCGACGCCTGAGGGCGCACTTCGGCTGCGGCTCGGCCCGCTAGGGGCCGTACCTGCGCCATCTGCTAGGATAGGGACGCCCGGGACCGGAAGCGCGGCCCCGAGCCCCCACGTGTTCCCCGCGAAAGGAGCCGCGAAATGCAGCCAGGCGAAGAGATCATGGCCCTGGTCGACGAGCTCGAAGCCATCGTCAACGAGGCCAAGTCGTCCCTGACCGGCGGCGGCCAGAAGAAGATCGTCGAGGCCGGCGACATCTACGAGATCGTCGACGAGATCCGCCGCATCTTCCCCCAGGAGTTCCAGGACGCCCGCCGCGTGCTCAAGGAGGAGAACGAGATCCTCGTGCGCGCCCACCAGCAGGCCGACGCCATCATCGCCGACGCCCAGCAGCAGGCCATGATCCTCGCGGGCGACCAGGAGGTCGTGCGCCTCGCCCAGCAGCAGGCCGACGACATCCGCGACCAGGCCCAGCAGTACGAGCGCGACACCCGCTACAACGCCGAGGACTACGTCGAGAGCATCCTCTCGCGCCTCGAGGACCACCTCAAGAGCGTCACCGGCTCGGTGTCCCGCGTCCGCCAGACGCTGATCGAGAACACCAACTCCCGCGGCCAGGACCGCGGCGGCTGGGAGGGCTAGCGCGCATGGAGCCCATCCGCCTGGAGCTCGACGACCGCCTCGCCGAGGCGGGCGACGTCCTGCCGCTCGCAGGCCACGTCGACCAGGACTCCTACTCCCTCGGCGACCACGACTTCTCCCTGCCTGCCGGCATCGACTACGACCTCGTGGTCACCAACGCCGGCGAGGGGATCCTCGTGACGGGCATGCTGCGCTGCGAGGTCGTCGGCACCTGCGACCGCTGCCTCGAGGAGGCGCGCTTCCAGGTGGCCGGCGAGGTTGACGGCTACTACCCGTTCGAGGAGCCCGAGCCCGCCGAGGACGAGGACGACGAGCTCGACTGGTTCCCGGTCGAGGACGACGCGATCGACCTCGCGCCCGCCCTGCTGACCACCCTCGTGATGGAGACCCCCTTCGTGGTGCTGTGCCGCCCGGACTGCAGGGGCCTGTGCCCGGTGTGCGGCGCGAACCTGAACGAGGGGGACTGCGGGCACGCCGCCTCCCGCGGCGAGGCGCGCCCGGAGGACGGCCCCTTCGCGGCGCTCGCCGGGCTCGACCTGTCCGGCGGCGACGCCGACGAAGTGTGAAGAAGCGGTCCGGCCTGGCATTCCCCCTGCGCAGTGGTATAGTGTTTGGCTGTTGTGACGAGGTGAAGCCGCCCGCGGCGCGGGCGTGAGAGCGTGAGAGAGGTCCCACGATGGCAGTCCCCAAGCAGAAGAAGGGTCGCGGCGCGACCCACACCCGCCGTTCCGCGAACAGCAAGCTGGCCGAGGCCGGCCGCTCCGTGTGCCCGCAGTGCGGCGCCCCGAAGCTCCCGCACCACGTGTGCGCGAGCTGCGGGTACTACAAGGACCGCGAGGTCCTCGTCGTCGAGTAGGCGCTCGACGCGACAGGGAACGCCGCGGGGGCCGCGCCCACATCGGGCGGGGCCCCCTCGCATCTGAGGAGGTCTTGCATGGTGCGCGTGTGCGTTGACGTCATGGGGGGCGACGACGCGGTCGGCGACGTCCTCGCGGGCATCGGGCTCGCGCTCGACGCCGACCCGGCCCTCGAGCTGCTCGCCGCGGGCGACGCGGACGCCGTGGTCCCCTTCGCCGAGGGGCGCGACCGCGTGGAGCCGCTCGCGACCACCGAGGTCATCGGGATGGGGGAGCACCCGGCCGAGGCCGTGCGCCGCAAGCGCGACTCGAGCATCGTGCGCGGGCTCGCCGCCGTGCGCGCCGGCGACGCCGACGGCTTCTTCTCGGCCGGCTCCACCGGTGCCGTGCTCGCCGCCGCCACGCTCGGGGTCGGGCGCGTGCGCGGGATCATGCGCCCCGCGATCACGATCCCGTTCCCCGGCCTCGACGGCCACGAGACGGTGCTGCTCGACGCCGGCGCCAACGCCGACTGCCGCCCGGAGATGCTAGTCCAGTTCGCCCACATGGGCTCGGCCTACGCGACCGCCGTGCTCGGCGTGGAGCGCCCGCGCGTCGCGCTGCTGTCCAACGGGACGGAGGACGCCAAGGGCTCCGAGGCCGCGATCGCGGCCCACGAGGCGCTCGCCGCGGCCGACGGCATCGAGTTCGCCGGCAACTGCGAGGGCAACGACATCCTGCTCGGCGGCCACGACGTGATCGTGTGCGACGGATTCACCGGCAACGTCGCGCTCAAGTCGCTCGAGGGCACGGCGAAGTTCATCGTCTCCGAGCTCAAGCGCCTCGTGCGCTCCTCGGCGCGCGCCACGCTCGGCGGCCTGCTGCTCAAGCCCGCGCTCTCCGAGCTCAGGGAGCGCATGTCCGGCGACGCCCGCGGCGGCGCCGTCCTGCTCGGCGTCAAGGCGCCCGTCTTCATCGGGCACGGCGCCACGAGCGCGGAGGCCGTCAAGAACGGCGCCCTCGCCGTCGCCGAGGCCGTCCGCGAGGACCTGGTCGCCCGCATCGCGGAGCGCGTGGCGTGATGCGCGACGGCGAGCGGCTGCGCCGCGCGGAGGAGCTCGTCGGCCACGCCTTCGCCGACCGCTCGCTGCTCGAGGCCGCCCTCACGCACCCCTCGGCGGCCGAGGGGCTGCCGGTGAGCGCCTCCTACGAGCGCCTCGAGTTCCTCGGCGACTCGATCCTGGGTGCCATCGTCGCCGACGAGCTCTTCGAGCGCTTTCGCGACATGGACGAGGGGCGCCTCACCCTCATGAAGGTCGCCCTCGTCTCCGGCGAGACGCTCTCCCGCGTCGCCGGCGAGCTCGGCGTCGGCGAGCTGGTGGTGCTGGGCGAGTCGCTGCTCGGCACCGGCGGGCGCGGCATGCGCTCGGCGCTCGAGGACGTCTACGAGGCCCTCGTCGGCGCCCTCTACCTCGACGGCGGCACGGCGTGCGCCCGCTCCTTCGTGCTGGCCACCCTCGGCTCGCTCATGGAGGAGGACGCGGCCCGCGACCTCGAGCCGCCCAAGTCGCGCCTGCAGCAGCACACCCAGCGCGACCTGCACGAGACCCCCACCTACGAGATCGTGGCCTCCGAGGGGCCGGCTCACAGCCCCACCTTCACGGCCGTCGTCTCGGTGGGCGGCGCCCGGCGGGGCAGGGGGTCGGGCTCCTCGAAGAAGGAGGCCGAGACCAACGCCGCCCTCGACGCGCTCGGGCGGATGGGCTACAGGTAAACTCTTCTGAGCGGCGGCCCCGCGCGGGGGCGCCGAGCCGTCCGGGAGGTAGCGCAGCACGTGTATCTCAAGTCGCTCACGCTGAAGGGCTTCAAGTCGTTCGCCGACCGCACCGTCATGGCCTTCGATCCCGGTCTCACCGTGGTCGTCGGCCCCAACGGCTCGGGCAAGTCGAACGTCTCCGACGCCATCCTCTGGGTCCTCGGCGAGCAGAGCGCCAAGATGCTGCGCGGCCAGGCGATGGAGGACGTGATCTTCTCCGGCTCGACCACGCGCAAGGCCGTGGGCGTCGCCGAGGTCACTCTCGTGCTCGACAACTCCGACCGCACGCTGCCCGTGGACTTCGAGGAGGTCGCCGTCACGCGCCGGATGTACCGCTCCGGCGAGAGCGAGTACCTCATCAACGCCGCCCCGGCGCGCCTGCGCGACATCCAGGACATCCTGCACGACTCCGGCCTGGGCAAGGACACCCACTCGATCATCAGCCAGGGCAAGCTCGACGGCGTGCTCTCGAGCCGCCCGGAGGAGCGCCGCCAGCTGATCGAGGAGGCCGCCGACATCGCCAAGCACCGCCGTCGCCTGCGCCGCTCCGAGCGCCGCCTCGAGTCGATGGACCGCAACCTCGTGCGCGCCCGCGACATCGCCCGCGAGCTGCGCCGCCAGTTGCGCCCGCTCGAGCAGCAGGTGGAGCGGGCCCGGCAGGCCGAGGAGGTGCGCGCCCGCCTCTCCGAGGCCGAGACGCTGCTCGCCGTCGACGACCTGCGCGCGCTCCAGGCCTCCTGGGACGCCCTCGAGGCGCGCGACACCGAGGCCCAGGCCGCGATCGAGCTCGCCCGCTACCGCCTGGGCGAGCGCCAGCGTGACCTCGAGCGCTTGCAGTCGCTGCTCGAGCAGAAGGGCCTGTTCGTCGGCGACCTCGACGCGCAGCGCCGCCGCTGCCAGCAGGCCCTGGGGCGTATCGAGAGCGACATGCGGCTGCTCGAGGAGAAGGGCCGCAACATGGTGGCGCGGATCTCGGAGACGAGGCGCACGGTCTCGTCGGCCGAGCACCGCCGCGCCGAGGCGGCCTCCGAGCTCGAGCGCGTCGCCGGCGACCTGCTCGACGCGGGCGTCGCCTCCGAGCACCTCGCCGCCCAGGTCGCGGACCTGGAGCCGGCCGCCGCGCGCGCCCGCGAGGCCCTCGCCGCGGCAGAGGCGCGCCACGGGGAGCTCTCCTCCGGCCTGCGCGAGGCGCTGAAGGCCTCCGACGCGGCGACGCTGGCCGCCGCCCGCATCCGCGAGGCGATCTCGAAGGCCGAGGTGGAGGACGGGCTGCTCGAGAGCCGCCTGCGCCAGCTCGACGGGGACGCCCAGGCCGCCCGCGAGGCGCTCGCCGCCGCCGAGGGGCGCCTCGCCGAGCTCGGCGAGGCCCTCGCCGCCGCCCGCGAGCGCGAGGCCCGCGCGACGGAGGCCGTCGGGAGGGGGGAGGCCGGCCTCGAGGCCGCCCGCTCCGCCGACGACGCCGCGCGCCTGGCGCTCTCCGAGGCGGAGGCCCGCCTCGCCGCCCTGCGCGCCGTCGAGCGCGCCGCGGAGGGCGCGAGCCCGCTGGCCGCCTCGCTCGCCGAGGGGGCGGGCTGCGCCGTCCGCTGCCGGCTCGCCGACCTCGTGAGCGCGCCCCCCGAGCTCGAGGGGGTCGTCGAGGCGCTGCTCGGCGACGACCTCATGGCCCTCGTCGCGCCGGACGCGGACGCGCTCGCGGACCTCGCCGAGGCAGCCGTCTCGAGCCGCGAGGACGGCGCGGCCACCCTCGTGCGCATCGACGCCGCGCCCGCCCGCGGCGACGCCCCCGCCGACCGCCTGCTCGACGAGCTCGACGTGGACCCGTCCGCGCGCGGCCTCTTCGAGCTCCTCCTGGGGGACGTCGCGCTCGCCGACGACGCGCGCTCCGCGATCGCCGCGGCCGCCGCGCGCCCCGGGACCTCCTGCGTCTCGCGCGACGGCGTCGTGTGCCTGCCCGACGGGCGCGTCCGCGTGGGCGCCCAGGCCGCGGGCGCGGCCGGCTCGCTCGAGCGCAGGCGCGAGCTGCGCGCGCTCGAGCGGGGGATGGAGGGGCTGCGCGGCGCCCGCGACGCCGCCGAGGCCGACCTCGCCGCCGCCCGCGACGCGCTGTCCGCCGCCCGCGAGGAGCACGGCGCCGCCTCCGCCGAGGCCGCGCGCCTCGAGGGCGAGCGCACGTCCGCCGCCTCCGAGCGCGACCGCATCTCGGCGCAGCTCGAGCGCGCCGACGCCGAGCGCGCCCGCGTCGCCCGCCAGCGCGAGCAGGCGGCCGCCGAGCTCGAGCGCCGCCGTCCCGACCTCGACCGCCTCGAGCGCGAGGCCGGGGAGGCCTCCGCGCGCGCCGCGGGGCTCTCGCGCGACGTCGAGGAGGCCGCCGCGCTGCGCGGCGAGGCCGCCGCCTCCGAGCGCGACGCCGCCTCCGCCCTCTCCGAGGCCCGCCTCTCCCTCGCGACCGTGACCGAGCGCTCCCGCAGCCTCTCGCAGCGCCGCGACCAGCTCGCCTCCCAGCTCGCCGACTTCGACGCCCGCATCGAGGCGGCGTCGGCCTCCGCGGCCTCCCTCGACGGGCTCGTCGCTCGCGTGGAGCCGCTGCACGCCCGCTACGAGGCCGTCCGCGAGGCCGCCCTCGCCTGGGCCTCCCGCCTGCGCGACCGCGCCTCGCTCGCCTCGGCCGACTCCGAGTCCCTGCGCGCGACCATCGCCGACGCGCGCTCGCAGGTGTCCGACGCCCAGTCCGCCCTCGACGCCGCCAACGAGGCGGCGGGCGCGGTGAAGGTCGAGCGCGGCAGGCTCGAGGTCGAGGTCGAGCGCGCCGTGCGCCGCATCCGCGAGGACGCGGCCATGGAGCTCGAGGCGGCCCTGGCGATGCCCGCCGTCGCCGACCGCGCCGCCCTCGAGGCCGACGTCGCCTCGCTGCGCGCCGAGCTCGAGGGGATCGGGCCGGTCAACCAGGTGGCCATGGAGCAGTACTCCGAGCTCAAGGGACGCTCCGACGAGGTGGCCGCCCAGGTGGCGGACCTCGAGGCGGCGCGTCGCGCCCTCTCGAAGATCATGCGGGCGATCGCGCGCAAGATGCGCAACCGCTTCCTCACCGTCTTCGACCAGGTGAACGAGAACTTCCGCGACATCTTCTCCGTGCTGTTCCCCGGCGGCTCGGCCCACCTCGAGCTCACCGACCCGCTCGACCCGGCGAACTCCGGCGTCGAGGTGGTCGCCCAGCCGCGCGGCAAGCGCATCCAGAAGATGTCGCTGATGAGCGGCGGCGAGCGCTCGCTGACGGCCCTCGCCCTGCTGTTCGCCGTCTACCGCACGAGGACCGTCCCCTTCTACGTCTTCGACGAGGTGGAGGCCGCCCTCGACGACGCGAACCTCGACCGCCTGCTCAACGCGATCGACCGCCTCAAGGGCACCACGCAGCTCATCGTGATCAGCCACCAGCGCCGCACGATGGAGAAGGCCGACGTCCTCTACGGCGTCTCCATGCAGGCCGACGGCGTGAGCAAGGCGATCTCGCAGCGACTGGACACCCACGACGGAAGGGAGGGCGACGCCTGATGGGATTCGCCGACTTCCTCAAGCGCAACCTCAACGAGATCTTCTACTTCGGCGGCGAGGTGGACGAGGGGTTCTGGGAGGACCTCGAGGACGCCCTCGTGATGGGGGACCTGGGCGCCTCCGTGGCCGCCACGGTCGTCGACGACCTGCGCGACCAGGCCGCCGCCGAGGGCCTGCGCACGGCCGACCAGCTGCGCGAGGCGCTCGCCCGCAGGCTCGCCGGCGAGTTCCCCGCAGCCGCCGCGGACCCGTTCGAGGACACGCCCTCCTGCGTGCTGCTTGTGGGCGTGAACGGCTCGGGCAAGACGACGACGGCGGGCAAGGTCGCCGGGCAGGCCAAGCGGGCCGGCAGGAGCGTGCTGCTCGGGGCCGCCGACACCTTCCGCGCCGCCGCGATCGAGCAGCTCGAGCGCTGGGGCGAGCGCGCGCAGGTCGACGTCGTGACCCGCGAGCGCGGCGCCGACCCGGCGAGCGTGTGCTACGACGTGATCGAGGAGGCAGAGCGCCGCGGCGCCGACCTCGTGCTGATCGACACCGCCGGGCGCCTGCACACCTCGCAGGACCTCATGCGCGAGCTCGCCAAGGTCGTGGGCGTCACCCGGAGGCGCGCGCAGATGCCCGTCCGCGTGGTCCTCGTGATCGACGCGACCACGGGCCAGAACGGCCTCAACCAGGCGCGCGAGTTCAACGACGCCCTCGAGCTCGACGGGCTCGTGCTCACCAAGCTCGACGGCACCGCCAAGGGCGGCATCGCCGTCTCGATCGCCTCGGAGCTCTCGCTGCCGATCTTCCGCATCGGCGTCGGCGAGCGCGGCCGCGACCTGCGCCCCTTCGACGCGCTCGAGTTCTGCCGGACCCTCGTGGGTGAGGAGTAGCCGTGGCCGTCTTCCAGAACCTCTCCGACCGCCTCCAGGACACCTTCGAGAAGCTGCGCGGCAAGGGGCGCCTCACCGAGGACGACATCACCCGCGCCATGCGCGAGATCCGCCTCGCGCTGCTGGAGGCCGACGTCAACTACAAGGTCGTCAAGCAGTTCGTCGCCGCCTGCCGGGAGAAGTGCCTCACCGCCGAGGTCCTCTCCTCGCTCACGCCGGCGCAGAACGTCGTCCGCGTGGTGCTCGACCAGCTCACCGAGCTGCTCGGCTCGACGGAGTCGCGCCTCGTCCTCGCGCAGAACCGCACGCCCAACGTCGTCATGCTCGTCGGCCTGCAGGGCTCGGGCAAGACGACCGCGGCCGCCAAGCTCGCCTACCTGCTCAAGCGCCAGGGCCGCAGCCCGCTGCTCGCCGCCTGCGACACCCACCGCCCCGCCGCCGCCGACCAGCTCGCCACCCTCGGCGGCGAGATCGGCGTCTCGGTGTTCCGCGGCGACGGGAAGGACCCCGTCAAGGTGGCCGAGGGCGCCGTGCGCCAGGCCGTCGAGGGGCTCAACGACGTCGTGATCGTGGACACCGCCGGCCGCATGCAGGTCGACGAGGCGATGATGCGCGAGGCCGTCGACATCAAGCGCGCCGTGCGCCCCGACCAGATCCTGATGGTCGTCGACTCGATGACCGGCCAGGACATCGTCAACGTCGTGGAGGCCTTCGCCGAGCGCGTCGACTTCGACGGCGTGATCATGTCCAAGCTCGACGGCGACGCCCGCGGCGGCGGCGCGCTCTCGGTGCGCGCCGTGACCGGCAAGCCGATCAAGTTCGTCTCGATGGGGGAGAAGCCCGACTCGCTCGAGGTGTTCCACCCCGACCGCATGGCCCGCCGCATCCTGGGGATGGGCGACGTCATCGGCATCATCGAGCAGGCCCAGCAGGCCGCCGACGAGAAGCAGGCCGAGGACGCCGAGCGCATGCTGCGCGAGGGCTTCACGATGGACGACCTGCTCGCCCAGATGCAGCAGATCCGCAAGATGGGCGGCATCGCCAAGCTCGCAGGAATGATTCCGGGCATGGACCGCATGGTCTCGCGCGGCCAGGCCAACGTCGACGAGGACCAGCTCACCCGCATCGAGGCGATGATCCGCTCGATGACCCCGCAGGAGCGCATGCGCCCCAAGCTCATCAACGGCCAGCGCCGCCGCCGCATCGCGGCCGGCTCGGGCCGCTCGGTCCAGGAGGTCAACCAGCTGCTCAAGCAGTGGGGCGAGATGAACAAGCTGATGGGCAAGATGCGCTCGATGATGACGGGCGGCAAGCAGGGTCGCCGCCAGATGCGCCAGATGATGCGCCAGATGGGCATGGGGCAGGGCCCGGACATGGGGGACCTGCTCGGCCCCCGCTAGCCCCTCCCGCCACGCCCCGTCGGACCGGAAAGTCGTACGAGGCGCCGTCGTCCGCTAGTAGTGCACGACCACGACTGTGCCCGTCCCGATCATGTCGTAGAGCGCGGCCGCCGAGTCGATCGGCAGGTTCACGCAGCCGTGGCTGCCGTCATAGGTGTAGACGTTGCTCCCGAAGCTCCAGCGCCAGCTGGCGTCGTGCAGGCCGATCGCGTTGCCGATGAACGGCATCCAGTAGCTCACCGGCGTCTCGTAGTCGGGCTCGCCGTCCTTGTCCTCGTCGAGCCCGACGAGGGTCTGGTTGCGGGACTTGCCGTTCAGCGCGTAGACGCCCTCCGGCGTGGCGTTGCCCAGGTTGGGGTTGCCCGTGACGCAGGGCGCCTCCCAGGCGACCGAGCCGTCCACGAAGTAGCGGACGTACTGCTCGGAGATGTCGATGTCGACGTAGGTCGAGCCCCAGTCCTGCCCGCCGACGCCTCCCAGGACGGCCGCCTGGGAGCTCGCGGTGAGGGTGACGGCGTCGCCGGACTTGGCCTCGAGCGCCTGGCGGAGCGCCTCGGAGGTGCCCGCCACGTCGACGGACCAGCCGTAGGTGCCGCCCGTGACGGTGCACTGCTTGCCGTCGGGGCGCGTGTAGGTCCTCGTGGAACCGACGGTGTTGACCTGCGGGGCGAGCACGTCGTTCACCCAGGCGTCGACCTTCTCGGCGCTCACGGAGGCGTTCCAGTCCTCGTCGAAGGCCACCCAGTCCTTGAAGGTGTCGCGGTTGAGCCGCATGACCTCGGTCTCGCCGACCATGAGCGGGAACTCGCAGTCCGTCAGCGCGTTGGCCTGCTCGGCGCCGCGCGCGAGGCGCGGGTCGTCCGAGGTGACGGCAGGCTGGACGAGCGCGGACTCGTCGAGGACGATCTCGCGGTTGAGGTCCGAGAGGCCCTCGCGCACCGCCTGGCTCGCGAGCTCGGGGTCGACCTGGGTGCCGTAGGCCTCGTCGCTCACGACGAAGGCGTGCGCCTCGGCGTCGTAGGACACGGAGGCGTCCGTGGTCGGCGTGGCGCCCTCGTTGGCGGCCTCGACCTGCGGCGCGAGCATCGCGTCGACGGCGGCCTCGTCGAAGGTGGCGCGCTCCTTGATCTCGAGGTCGCGCTCGCCGAGCACCTCGACGGGCCACAGCCAGGGGTTCTGCGCCTCGAGTGCCTGGGAGACGAGGGCCTCGGTGTCGAACTCGAGCCCGATCGCCTCGGTGTCGATCTCGAGCTCGATGCCGTCGCCGGTGACGGTGGCGACGTAGCCCTCGGCGGTCTCGTCGAAGACGGAGCGGGCGCGGCCGGCCGACATCAGGGAGACGTCGTGGCCGCGCAGGGTGGTGCCCGGCAGGAAGACGTTCATGAAGAAGACGGCGCCGAAGACGTAGGCGAGCGCCAGGACGCCGGCGACGGCGCCGCCGACGATCGCGGCCACGCGGCGCGCGCGGCCCTTGGGCCGCTCGGGAGGCTCCGCGAAGTGGCCTCCCTGCGGGGAGGGGGAGCCGAGGTGCCCGGGCTGCTGCGCAGCGGCCCCGTCGCCGCTCAGCAGGTTCGCCTGGGCGCGAGCGACGTGGTGGCGGCCCGGCTTGCCGTGGGCGCGCCTGCCGGCGACGCTCGCGGGCGGCGTCACCTTGGAGAGGGGGACGTGCCTGGTCGGGTGTCCGGAGCCGTGGGCCCCGGAGGGGGTGGTGTCAGCCATGTGGTGCGCTTTCGGGGGTATGGCCGCGAGCGGCCGTGTCACGTGTCAGCAGCCAATCATGGTAGCGCATGCCGGGCTCGTCCGGTCCTGCGGGTATCATGGCGACGCCAAGCACACGGAAGGAGGGCGGACGTGCCGACCGAACGCGTCACGGACCCCGGCGACCCGAGGCTCGACGACTACCTCCGGCTCACCGACACCCAGCTGCGCTCCCGGGTGGACCCCGAGCGGGCGCGGCTCGTCTGCGAGTCGGAGACGGCCGTCCGGGTCGCGCTCGGCTCCGGCGTCGAGCCGCTCTCCCTGCTCGTCAGCGAGCGCCGCCTCCCCAGGCTCGCCGGGCTCGTGTCGCTCGTCGAGGGACGCGCGCCCGTCTACGTGGCCCCCGACGAGGTGATCGAGGCCACCACGGGCTACCGCGTCCACCGCGGGGTGCTGTGCGCCATGCGCCGCCCCGCTCCCGCCGAGCCGGAGCGCGTCGTGGAGGGCGCCCGGCGCGTCGCGGTGCTCGAGGGGCTCACGGACGCCTCGAACGTCGGCGCCGCCTTCCGCTGCGCGGCGGCCCTCGGCGTGGACGCCGTGCTCGTGGACCCGACCTGCGCGGACCCGCTCGGGCGCCGCTCCGTCCGCGTCTCGATGGGGACCGTGTTCCGGGTGCCCTGGGCGCGCCTGGGGGAGGGGTGGCCGGAGGACGGGCTCGCGATGCTGCGCCGCCGCGGGTTCCTCTGCTGCGCGCTCGCCCTCGACGAGGACGCGCTGCCGCTCGACGACCCGCGCCTCGCCGCCGCCGACCGCCTCGCGATGTTGCTCGGCAGCGAGGGATACGGGCTCGCGCCGCAGACGGTGGCCGCCTGCGACGCGAGCGTGACGATCCCGATGGACCACGGGGTGGACTCCCTCAACGTGGCCGCGTGCGCGGCGGTGGCGTTCTGGGAGCTGTGCCGGCGTGGGAGGGGCTAGGCGCCCGAGGAGGGCTGGCCGCCCAGCTTCGGGGCGAAGCCGTCGTCGCGGGTGAAGATGTTCATGAACTCCTCGCCCGTGATCGTCTCCTTGCGCTGGAGGTAGCGCGCGACCTCGTGGAGCTTGAACTTGTGGGTCTGCAGCGTGGCGAGCGCCTCGCGGTGCGCCTGCTCGACGATGCGGATGACCTCCTCGTCCACCTTCTCGGCGGTGCCCTCCGAGCACGAGAGCGTCGCGCCGCCGCCCAGGTAGCGGTTGCGGACCTCGCCGAGGGCCACCATGCCGAACTCCTCGGACATGCCGTACTGGGTGACCATGTTGCGGGCGAGCTCGGTGGCCTTCTGGATGTCGTTGGCGGCGCCGGTCGTCATCTCGCCGAAGATGAGCTCCTCGGCGGCGCGGCCGCCGCACAGCACGGCGATGCGGTCGAGGGCCTCGCGCTTGGTGGTGAGGAAGTGCTCGTCCTCCTCGATCTGCATCGTGTAGCCGAGCGCCCCGGAGGTCCTGGGCACGATCGTGATCTTGGAGACGGGCGCGGAGCCCTTCTGGGTGGCCGCCACGATCGCGTGGCCCACCTCGTGGTAGGAGACGACCTGCTTCTCGTGGTCCGAGAGCACCGTGGACTTGCGGCGCTCGCCGGCGAGCACGACCTCGACGGACTCGTCGATGTCCTGCTGGGTGACCTGCCTGCGTCCCATGCGGACGGCGCGCAGGGCGGCCTCGTTGATGATGTTGGCGAGGTCCGCGCCGGAGGCGCCCGGCGTGGCGCGGGCGATCACGTCGAGGTCGACCGTGCCGGCGATCTTCACGTCGTGGCTGTGCAGCTCCAGGATGGCGCGCCTGCCGGCGAGGTCGGGCAGCTCGACGGGGACGCGGCGGTCGAAGCGGCCCGGGCGCAGCAGGGCGGGGTCGAGCGTCTCGGGGCGGTTCGTGGCGCCCAGCACGACGATGCCCTTGTTGTTGTCGAAGCCGTCCATCTCGGTGAGGAGCTGGTTGAGCGTCTGCTCGCGCTCGTCGTTGGTGTTGAGGCTCGTGTCGCGACGCTTGCCGATGGTGTCGATCTCGTCGATGAAGACGATGCAGGGAGCCTTCTCGCTGGCCTGCTGGAACAGGTCGCGCACCTTGGCGGCGCCGCGGCCGACGAACATCTCGACGAACTCGGAGCCCGAGATCGAGAAGAAGGGGACCTTCGCCTCGCCGGCGACGGCCTTGGCGAGCAGCGTCTTGCCCGTGCCCGGAGGCCCGACGAGCAGCGCGCCGCGCGGCAGCCTGGCGCCGATCTCGGCGTACTTGCCCGGGTCCTCCAGGAAGCCGACGATCTCGCGCAGCGAGTCCTTGGCCTCGTCCTGGCCGGCGACGTCGCGGAAGGTGACGCCCGTCTCCTCGCCCTTGACCTCGCGGGCGCCGGAGCGGCCGAGCCCTCCCATGCCGCCCATGCCGCCGAACGTCATCGTGGGGTTGTCGCCCATCTGCTTCTTGAGGCGGCGGTTGAGCAGCCAGCCGCCGACCACGAAGAAGAGGATCGGCAGGGCGTAGGAGAGCAGGATGTAGAGCAGCAGCGGCGAGCCGCCGTCCGCCTCGACGCTCGCGGAGAAGTCGACGCCGGCGACCTCGAGGCGCTCGACGAGGCCGGAGTCGTCCGGGAAGGCCGTCGTCACGTAGGTCGTCTCCTGGTCGCCCTTGGCGGTGAAGGCGATCTCGCTCGTGCCGGTGTTGAGGTTCACGGCCGCGACCTCGCCGTCGTCGACCATGCCGAGGAAGTCGGAGTAGCTGACCTCCTTGGTCGCCGACATCATCTGCGGCGAGAGCACCGAGCTGAGGACGTAGACGACGAACATCGCGATGATCGCGTAGAGGAACATGGTCTGCCGCTGGCGGCGCTTGGGGTCCTGCGTGCTCTGGCTCATCTGGGCTCTCCCGTCCGGGTCGCGCGGGCCGGCTGCCGGCGCGTCGTCGGCAAGGAGGATACCCAGAGGGCCGGGTTTGATACGCGGCGGCGCGCTAGCGGCGCTGGGCGTGCTCGGGCAGCTCGCCGGTGCGGTAGGCGTCCAGCAGCGCCTGCAGGTCGCGGATCTGGCCGCGGATGTGGGCGCCGACGTCGGTGTCCGAGACGTGCAGCCTGCGCTCGGAGCGGGTGATCTCGGTGACGCTGGCCTCGCCGATGTCGGCGTTGCGCGCGAGCGCGGCCTCGACGCTCTCGAAGGGCAGGTGCGCCTTGATGCGCATGCCGTGGTCGTCGGAGACGAGCGTGTAGCCGGCGATGCCCGTCTTGTTGTGGTACTTCTCGCAGAAGCCGCCGTCGATGATCAGGAAGCGGCCCCCGGCGCGCACGGGCTTCTCGCCGCGGGCGGTCAGCACGGGGGTGTGGCCGTTGATCACGTGGCCGCGCTCCGGGTCCACCCCGAACTCACGCAGGACGTCGGCGACGACCTCGGGGCGCTCGGCGAGCTCCCAGTAGGGGTCCTGCGGCTCGTCCCAGGTGGAGCGGTCGGCCACGAAGCAGCGCTCGAACGTCTTCATCACGCGGCCCGAGGCGCTCGAGAGCTTGCCGCACGACAGGTACAGCATCCAGTCGAGGGCGTCGCGGTCCCCCTCGTACCAGGCGCGCCGCGCAATCGCGTCGCAGAAGTCGAGGTAGCGCCTGCCGGAGAGCGACTCGCCCAGGCAACGCACGGCGCGGAAGGTGCCGTCCGGGTTCATCGGGATGCAGCCGTGGAAGATCAGGTTGTCGTTGCAGACGAGGTAGACCGACCCCTCCTCGTAGAGGAAGGAGACGTGCTCGTGCAGGCGCTTGGACTCCCTGAACGAGGTGACGAGCCCCGCCATGATGCGGGCCTCCTCCTCGCTCAGCGTGTAGGGGTCGGCAGGGTCGACGGTGGGGAAGTCGCACACGGACAGCTCGCGCGGCTCCCCGGCGATCTCGACCGTCCCGTGGATGAGGTTGAGCTTGTCGAGCAGGAGGCGGTCCTCCATCTCGAACTCGGGGTGGCGCGCGGCGAGCTGCCCCTCGAGCTTGAAGTACATGACGCTGATCGCCTTCTCGAGCGCCGAGACGCGGTCGTCGTGGCGGTAGGCGCGCTCGGCGAACAGCGCGAGCTCGCGCAGGGAGATGCCGTAGGCGCCCTCGAGCAGGTCGAGCGTGCGGTTGCGCACGTTGATGCGCACGACGCTGGCCACGCAGGCCTCCGAGCCGGCCGCCGCCCCCATCCAGCACAGGTCGTGGTTGCCCCACTGGACGTCGACGGAGTGGTGGCGCATCAGCTCGTCGACGACGCGGTCGCCGTGCGGCCCGCGGTCCCACAGGTCGCCCACGACGTGGAGGCGGTCAACGGCGAGGCGCTTGATGAGGGCCGCGAGGCTCTCGATGAAGTCGTCGGCGGCGTCCACCTCGAGGATCGAGTCGAGGATGCGCACGTGGTAGTCGTGGCGCTCGGGCGAGCGGTCGCCGGCCTCGTGGAGCAGCTCGTCGATGATGTAGGCGTAGGAGACGGGCATCGCGCGACGCACCTTCGAGCGCGTGTAGTTGTTGGAGAGGAAGCGCGCCAGGCGGATGAGCGACATCAGGCTCGCGCGGTACCACTCCGGCGTGTCGAGGCGCGCGGCGTGGACGGCGGCGAGGCGCTCGCGCGGGTAGTAGATGAGGGTGCACAGCTCGTCCATGGCCTCCTCGCCGAGCTCGTCGCCGAGCACGGCGCGCACCCTTTCGCGGATGACGCCCGAGCAGTTGTTGAGGATGTGGGTGAAGGCCTCGTACTCCCCGTGCACGTCCGAGATGAAGTGCTCGGTGGCCCTCGGGAGGTTGAGGATCGCCTGCAGGTTGATGATCTCGGTGAAGGCGGCGTGCCGCGTGGGGAACTTCTCCGAGAGAAGCTCGAGGTACTTGTGCTCCATGGCGGCCAGGCCCGCGTCAAGCATGGTGCCCCCTCGCGCATCGACGGCGTTCAAAGCTGGTATCATATCCGGCCGAGGCAGAGATGGGGACGCGTTCCCCTGGTCCGCCGGGTGAAGAGCGAGCGACGTCGGTGGAAGGTCGCGACCCGGTCCAGGAGTCCATCACCCCGGAGCCGCGGCCCGAACGCGCGCGAGCGCAAGTAGGCGCCGCCGGAGTGCGCCGCCGACACAGGCCAGCCGAGTACTGCGGGCTCCCCGCACGCTGGGTCGCACAACGGAGCGGGTTCTCGCCGAGGCGCTTCGTCCCAGCACGACGGGACGGGCGCCTCTTCGCATGGCGCCCGCGAGAGAGAGGCGAGAGCGTGGCGAACGAGTACAAGAAGACGATGAACCTGCCCAAGACGTCCTTCCCCATGCGGGCGTCCTTGGCCCAGCGCGAGCCCGAGCGGCTGCGCGCGTGGGAGGAGAACAAGGTCTACGAGCAGCAGGTGGCCCGCAACGAGGGTCACGAGCGCTTCGTGCTGCACGACGGCCCCCCGTACGCGAACGGGCCGATCCACATCGGCCACGCGATGAACAAGATCAGCAAGGACATCATCAACCGCTACTGGATGATGCGCGGCCGCGACGTGCGCTACGTGCCCGGCTGGGACTGCCACGGCCAGCCGATCGAGCACAAGGTGGAGACGGAGCTCGGCACCGAGAGGTTCAACGCGCTCGAGAAGGCCAAGGTCCGCGAGCTGTGCCGCGAGTACGCCGTCGAGAACATCGACGTCCAGCGCGAGGGATTCAAGCGCCTGGGCGTGCTCGGCGAGTGGGACGACCCCTACCTCACCCTCTACCCGGTGCACGACGCCGCCGACATCGAGGTCTTCAAGGCCATCTTCGACAAGGGCGCGATCTACCGCGGCCGCAAGCCGGTGCACTGGTGCAAGCACTGCCACACGGCGCTCGCCGAGGCCGAGATCGAGTACTCCGACGAGACGAGCCCCTCGATCTTCGTGCGCTTCGCGCTCGACGCCGCCCCCGCCGGCCTCGAGGGGCGGCAGGGCGCCTGCGACGTGATGATCTGGACCACGACGCCCTGGACGCTGCCGGCCAACGCCGGCGTCGTCGTCGGCCCCGAGGTGGGCTACGTCGCCCTCGAGCACGACGGGCGCGTCGTGGTCGTGGCCGACGTGCTCAAGGAGCGCGTCGCCGAGGTCGCGGGCTGGGAGCTCGAGCTCGCGGCCGGCGCGGACGGCGAGCCGTGGCGCGCGACGGGCGCCGAGCTCGAGGCGCAGGGGCTCACCTACGCCCACCCGATCTTCGAGGGCGAGCGCGGCCGCGTGATCTGCGGCGACTTCGTCAGCACCGAGGACGGCACCGGCCTCGTCCACACCGCGCCCGGCCACGGCGCCGACGACTACGTCGCCGGCACGGCGGCGGGGCTCCCCGTGATCATGCCGGTCGACGACGACGGCCGCTTCTACGTCGGCGACGGCCTCGGCACCGGCGGCCCGTTCTCCGGCATGGACACCGACGAGGCCAACCCGCACATCATCGAGTTCCTGCGCGAGCGCGGCACCCTCGTCGCCGAGCGCGAGATCACCCACTCCTACCCACACTGCTGGCGCTGCAAGAGCCCGGTGCTGTTCCGCGCGACGGACCAGTGGTTCGTCTCGATGGACGAGACGGGCCTGCGCGAGCGCGCCCTCTCCGCCATCGAGGACGAGGTGCGCTGGTACCCCGAGCACGCGTCCAAGCGCATCGGGGCGATGATCGCGCAGCGGCCGGACTGGTGCATCTCGCGCCAGAGGAACTGGGGCGTGCCCATCCCGGCCTTCACCTGCGCCGACTGCGGCGAGACCGTCCTCAACGACGACACGCTCGACGCCGTGATCGCGCTGTTCCGCGAGAAGGGCTCCGACGCCTGGTACACCGACGAGCCGGCCGACTACCTCGGCGACGCCTGCGTGTGCCCGAAGTGCGGCGGCCGCGACCTCAGGCCCGGCCGCGACATCCTGGACGTCTGGTGGGACTCCGGCGTCTCCTGGCGCGCCGTCTGCCAGGAGCGCGACCAGCTCGCCTACCCGGCCGACCTCTACCTCGAGGGCTCCGACCAGCACCGCGGCTGGTTCCAGAGCTCGCTGCTCACGAGCATCGGCGCCAACGACGTCGCGCCCTACCGGGCCGTCGTGAGCCAGGGCTTCACCCTCGACGGCCAGGGCCGCAAGATGAGCAAGTCGCTCGGCAACGTGATCGACCCGAACGAGGTGTGCGCCACGCGCGGCGCCGACATCGTCCGCCTGTGGGTGTCCTCCGTGGACACCTCCACCGACGTCGCCGTCGACAACACGATCCTCGACCACGTGGGCGACGCCTACCGCCGCTTCCGCAACACCCTGCGCTTCCTGCTGGGCCAGATCGAGGGCCAGTTCGACCCCGCCGAGCAGGGCCTCCCCGTCGCGGAGCTCGAGCCTGCCGACCGCCTGGCGCTCGCCAGGATGTGCCAGGTCCACGACGAGGTGAGCCGCGCCTACGGCGAGTACCGCTTCAACGCCGTCTACCGCACCCTGTACGACTACGTCGTGACCGACCTCTCGAACCTCTACCTCAACGCGACGAAGGACCGCACCTACTGCGGCGGCCGCGACTCGCGCGAGCGGCGCAGCGCCCAGACGACCTGGGCCCACATCCTCTCGATGCTGCTGCGCGACCTCCAGCCGATCCTTGCCTTCACCTGCGACGAGGTGATGGACTACCTGCCGGCGTCCATGCGCGAGGGCAAGCGCTGGGCCGCCCTGCTCGACTGGTACGAGGCCCCGATGGCCGAGGCGGAGTGGCGCGCCCTCGTGCCCGCCTACGAGGCCCTGCTCGAGGCCCGCGGCGCGTTCACCAAGGCCTACGAGGAGCTCGCCGCCACCGGCGCGCTCGGCGAGAAGGCCTCGACGCAGGCCGTCTCCGCCCACGTCCGCCTGCCCGAGCAGGCGCGCGCGGCCCTCGAGGCCTCCGGCGCGGACCTCGCCGAGCTGCTCGTGTGCTCGAGCGCGACCCTCGAGGCCGGCGACGAGCCCTCCTGCGCGGCCGAGCCCGCCTCCGGCGAGCGCTGCCCGCGCTGCTGGAACTGGCGCGAGCTCGGCGAGGACGGGCTGTGCGCCCGCTGCCACGACGCCGTGGCGGCCTGCGAGGGATAGGCCGCAGGTGACGGACGCGACCTCCGCTTCCGCGAGGGGGACGGGGCGCGGGGCGAGGCTTCTCGCCCTGTGCCTCGTCGCCTGCCTCTGCCTGGCGGCGGACCAGGCCCTCAAGGCCGCCATGCGCGACCTGCTGGCCGACGGCGCGCGCCGCGTGCTCGTCCCGGGCGTGCTCGACCTCGTGCTCGTCTCCAACACGGGAGCCGCGTTCAGCATGGGGGAGGGGGCCGGCGTCGCCTTCGTCGCGGTCGCCCTTCTCGTGGCCGTCGGGGCGCTCGCCTGGGTCGCGCGTCGCCCGGACATGCCGTGGTCCGTGCTCGTCCCGCTCGGCTGCGTGGTCGGGGGAGGCCTCGGCAACATGGTCGACCGCGTCGCGGCGGGCTCGGTCACGGACTTCCTCGCGACGAGCTTCGTCGACTTCCCCGTGTTCAACCTCGCGGACGTCTTCGTGACCTGCGGGGTCGTCTGCTGCCTCGTCGCCTTCTGGCGCTGGGACGCCGCGGAGGGGGAGCGCCCGTGATCCGCCGCGAGGTCGAGCTCCTCGTGGGCCCGGACCAGGACGGCCGGCGCCTCGACGCGATCCTGGGGGCGAGCGACGAGCTGCCCGGCAGGAGCGCCTGCCAGCGCCTGATCGAGGCCGGCGCGGTCACGGTGAACGGGACGCCGGCGACGCGCAAGTCCGAGGCGATGGCGCCCGGCGACCGCATCCGCGTCGAGCTCGAGGAGCCGGACCCCGCCGAGGGCCCGCTCGTCCCCAACCCCGACATCGAGCTCGACGTGCGCTTCGAGGACGAGCACCTCATCGTGCTCTCGAAGCAGCCCGGGCTCGTGTGCCATCCCTCGCCGGGCCACGTCGACGACACGCTCGCGAACGCGCTCGTCGCCCGCTGCGGCTACGGGCGCCTCGGGCTGCTCCAGGGCGAGGACCGCCCCGGGATCGTGCACCGCCTCGACCAGGACACCTCGGGGCTCATGGTGTGCGCCAAGGACGACGCGACCCAGCGCGCGCTCCAGGACCTCATCCGCCTGCGCGTGCTCGACCGCCGCTACGTGACGCTCGTGCACGGCTACGTCGCGCCCGACTCCGGCACCGTCGAGAGCGGGATCGCGCGCAGCCGCCGCGACCGCCTGCGCATGGCCGTCACCGACGACCCGGGCGCGCGCGAGGCCATCACCACCTTCGAGACGCTCGAGCGCTTCGAGCCCGGCCGCAGGGGGGAGGGCTACTCGCTGCTCGAGTGCCACCTCTACACCGGGCGCACGCACCAGATCCGCGTCCACATGCGCCACATCAACCACCCCTGCGTGGGCGACCAGCTCTACGGCAGGGGGGACGACGCGCTCAACCTGGGGCTGCGCCGCCAGTTCCTGCACTCGTGGCGCATCAGCTTCGAGCACCCCGTGACCGGAGAGCCCATAGAGATCGCCGACCGGCTGCCCGGCGACCTCGCGCACGCGCTAGCATCTCTCGGGGAGTCGTCGATGGGCAGGACGGAGGCGGGCGAGCGCATCGTCCCCTCGCTGCTCGGCGCCTAGGGCGCCCGGAGGGAGGTCTCGCCCGGCATGGTCTCGCTGCTCTCGGGGTCCTCCCCGATCGTGCTGTTCAACACCGTCATCGGGGGGCTCCTGACCCTCTTCTTCCTCTACCAGGCCGTCTACGTGGTCGTGAGCTACCGCGGCGGCGAGGTGTCGCTGCCGCCCGCGCGGCGCCGCCACACCTACGCGTTCCTGATCGCCGCCCACAACGAGGAGGAGGTCATCGGCAACCTGGTGCGCTCCATCCTCGACCAGACCTACCCGCGCGAGCTCTACGAGGTCTTCGTGGTGGCCGACGCCTGCACCGACGCCACCGCCGAGCGCGCGCGGGAGGCCGGCGCCGTCGTGTGGGAGCGCTACGACCTGGCGCGCAAGGGCAAGAGCTGGGTGATGGACTACGGCTTCGACCGCATCCTGCGCGAGCACCCGGGCGAGTACGAGGGCTTCTTCGTCTTCGACGCCGACAACATCCTCGCGCCGGACTACGTCGAGGAGATGAACAAGGCCTTCGACATGGGCTACCTCGCCGTGACGAGCTACCGCAACTCCAAGAACTTCGCCTCGTCGTGGGTCTCGATGGGCTACGCCGTCAACTTCGTGCGCGAGGCGCGCTACATCAACAACGCACGCATGCTGCTGGGCACGAGCTGCACCGTCTCGGGCTCGGGCTGGCTGGTCTCCGAGCGCGTCGTGCGCGGCATGCACGGGTGGGACTTCCACTGCATGACGGAGGACCACCAGTTCTCGACCTTCTGCATCGCGAACGGGATCCGCATCGGCTACGCGCCCGCGGAGTTCTTCGACGAGCAGCCCGTCGACTTCCGCTCCTCCTGGACCCAGCGCCTGCGCTGGGCGAAGGGCTTCTACCAGGTCCTGTTCTCCTACTTCGGCGACCTCGTCCGCGCGATGCGGCGCGGCAGCTGGGCGGCCTACGACGAGTTCGTGACGCTCGGGCCCGCCTCGATCCTCACGGTCGTCATGGTGCTCGCCAACGCCGCGTTCCTGCTCGTGGGCTGGCTCTCGGGCGGCTACCTCATCTCCGAGGCGGAGGTGAGCGCCTGCACCGTCTCGCTCGTCTCGAGCGTCGCCTCGACCTTCCTCGTCTTCGCGGCGGCCGGGGCGGTGACGGTCGTGACCGAGCGCCGCCACATCCGCTGCCGCGACTCGCGCCTGCTCGCCAAGGCGGTGCTCTCCTACGCGCTGTTCATGATCTCCTACATCCCGATCAACGTGGTGGCGCTGTTCCGCCGCGTCGAGTGGGTGCCCACGCGCCACAGCATCGCCGTGACCTTCGCCGACGTCGAGGGCGGCTCCGAGGACGTCGTGGAGGGCTAGCGGGAGCGGTCCCGCGGTCGCTCCCGTGTGCTAAGATTCGTGCAATTTCCCCAGCGTCAGAGGGTTGTCACACGAGAGAGAGGGAGCGCAGATGGCGACGTTCTTCGAGGGCGAGTCCCACACCTTTTCCGAGTACCTGCTCGTTCCGGGGTACTCCTCGGCCGAGTGCATCCCCGACAACGTCTCCCTCAGGACCCCGCTCGTGCGCTTCCGCCGCGGCGAGGAGAGCCCCGTCACGCTGAACATCCCCATGGTCTCCGCGATCATGCAGTCCGTCTCCGGCCCCGACCTCGCCGTGGCGCTCGCCCGCGAGGGCGGCATCTCGTTCATCTACGGCAACCAGACGCCCGAGTCCGAGGCCGCCATGGTCAAGGCCGTCAAGGACCACAAGGCCGGCTTCGTCGAGAGCGACTCCACGCTCACGCCCGAGATGACGATGGAGCAGGTCATGGCCCTCAAGGAGCGCACGGGCCACTCCACCATGCCCGTCACCGACGACGGCTCCTCGCGCGGCCGGCTCCTCGGCATCGTCACGAGCCGCGACTACCGCCCCAGCCGCGACGACCACCAGAAGCTCGTCCGCGACTTCATGACGCCGCGCGAGCGCCTGATCGTGGGCGACAAGGACATCTCCCTCAAGCGCGCCAACGACGTGATCTGGGACAACAAGCTCAACGCGCTGCCCGTCGTCGACGACAACGACCACCTCATGGGCATCGTCTTCCGCAAGGACTACGACCAGCACAAGTCCAACCCCGACGAGCTGCTCGACGCCAACAAGCGCTACATGGTGGGCGCCGGCATCAACACCCGCGACTACGCCGAGCGCGTGCCGCTGCTCGTCGAGGCGGGCGCCGACGTGCTCTGCATCGACTCCTCCGAGGGCTTCTCCGAGTGGCAGAAGCGCACGATCGAGTGGATCCGCGCCAACTACGGCGAGGACGTCAAGGTGGGCGCCGGCAACGTCGTCGACGGCGACGGCTTCCGCTTCCTGGCCGACTGCGGCGCCGACTTCGTGAAGGTGGGCATCGGCGGCGGCTCGATCTGCATCACCCGCGAGACGAAGGGCATCGGCCGCGGCCAGGCCTCGGCGGTCATCGACGTGTGCCGCGCGCGCGACGAGTACTTCGAGGAGACGGGCGTCTACGTGCCGGTGTGCTCCGACGGCGGCATCGTCTACGACTACCACATGACCCTCGCGCTCGCGATGGGCGCCGACTTCATGATGCTCGGCCGCTACTTCGCCCGCTTCGACGAGAGCCCCACCGAGCGCGTCAACATCAACGGCCAGTACGTGAAGGAGTACTGGGGCGAGGGCTCCGCGCGCGCCCGCAACTGGCAGCGCTACGACCAGGGCGGCGCCTCCCGCCTCGGCTTCGTCGAGGGCGTCGACTCCTACGTGCCCTACGCGGGCACGCTCAAGGAGGGCGTGGGCCAGTCCATCTACAAGATCAAGTCGACGATGTGCAACTGCGGCGCGCTCACGATCGACGAGCTGCAGGAGAAGGCGCGCCTCACGCTGGTGAGCTCCACCTCCATCGTCGAGGGCGGCGCGCACGACGTCGTCGTGAAGGACTCGAACCAGCAGACGGTGAGCTTCGGCTCGTAGCCGCACCGCCATCCGCCGCGCCAGGGGCCGCCTCCGGGTTCGGGGGCGGCCCCTTCGCGTCGCGGGGCGTCGCCCGCGCGACTTCGTTGTCGATTCGGAACACCGTCCGGCGTCGCGGGCGACGTCGCGTTCCGAAACGACAACCAGGTTTCGGATCGCGCGTCCCGCGCTCGCGGGGGAACCCCGACCACGTCGCGACGCCGAAGCCGAGCGGCCAGATGCTAGGATATGCAAGTTGACCAACAGGCGAAGGCCAGGCAAGGAGCGTGCAGATGAGCGAGAGCGCAGGCACCGCGTACCCCGCCTACGACGCGCAGGCCATCGAGGAGAGGTGGCAGCGCGTCTGGGAGGAGCAGGGGGTCTACAAGACGCGCGAGGACGAGGGGCGTCCCAAGAAGTACGTCCTCGAGATGTTCCCGTACCCCTCGGGCGACCTCCACATGGGGCACGCCCGCAACTACTCCATCGGCGACGCCATGGCGCGCCAGGCGCGCATGCGCGGCTACGACGTGCTGCACCCCATGGGCTTCGACGCCTTCGGCCTGC
>CAOJNB010000020.1 GCA_948439405.1 uncultured Coriobacteriaceae bacterium
GCCGTGTCTCAGTCCCAATCTGGCCGGTCGGTCTCTCAACCCGGCTACCCATAACAGCCTTGGTAGGCCATTACCCCACCAACAAGCTAACAGGCCGCGGGCCCATCCCTCACCGCCGGAGCTTTCCCGGATGCACCATGCGATGCTTCCGGAGTATTCGGTATTACCCCCGATTTCTCGGGATTATCCCAATGTGAGGGGCAGGTTGCCCACGTGTTACTCAACCGTTCGCCACTTTACTCACACCCGAAGGTGCTTTAACGTTCGACTTGCATGTGTTAAGCGCGCCGCCAGCGTTCATCCTGAGCCAGGATCAAACTCTCCGTTCAAATGTCTCGGAGCAAGCTCCGATACGTGTGAAAGTGAGTGCGATCCCGATCTTTCCGAATTCGCTGATCTGGATTCATGAAATTGACGTTTGACTCGGAAAAGGTACTTCCGAGCATTCGAAACTTCACTCGTCTGTCTTCTCGATCTCATCGATCGCAGTATCCGATTTTCAAGGTTCGCCGCGCTGGGTTCGTTTCGCTCAACCCCCGGCGCGAGGAATAGTTATACGCGCCTCTCCGCCCCCTCGCAAGCCCCAATTCCGAAAAGATTTGGCATCACATTTCCTACACATCTCTCGGAGGCGCCGTGGGGGGGTTATCACTACTCGTCGGACTCCTCCTCGTCCTCGGGCATCCCGCCGGCACGGCAGATCGCGCAGCCGGCGGACACGAGGGCGTCGCGGGCGGCGACGGTGGGGGCCTCCCCGTACACGCGCACGACGGGCTCCGTGCGCGAGGGGCGCATGAGCATCCAGGACCCGTCCCCGAACCGGAGGTAGAGCCCGTCGACGTGGCTCACCGCCTCCGGGACCATCCCGCACACCTCCGGCGGGTTGACCCCGGGCAGCACGTTGCGCAGCGACTGGATGGTGCCAACCTCGATGCGGATGTCCACCCGGCGGTACTCCATGCGGCCGAGCTCGGCCTCCGTCTCGGCGACCAGCTCGGCGAGGGACTTCCCCGTCGTTGCCATGAGCTCCACCAGCAGCAGGACGGAAAGGAGCCCGTCGCGCTCCATGAGGTGGTCGGGGATCGCGACCCCGCCGTACTCCTCGACGCCGCACACGACGTCGCCCCCGCACATCTCCTCGTATATGTTGCGGAAGCCGATGGGCACCACCGTGAGCGGGCATCCCAGGCGCTCCGCCATCCGGCGGACGAGCGCCGAGCTCGAGACGGTGGCCACGACGCGGCCGGCAGCCCCGCGCCCCTCGACGAGGTGGCGCAGCACGAGCGGCACCATCCGGGCGGGCGCGAGGAAGGCGCCGTCGGCGTCGATCGCGCCGGAGCGGTCGCCGTCGCCGTCGAGCACGAAGCCGGCGCAGGCGTCGGTCGAGCGGACGCGCTGCTGGCAGCCGTCCACCCAGGGCTCGCAGGGATCGGGGCTGAAGCCGTGGTAGTCGCCGTCGGCCTCGGCGGCGTGGATCTCGTCCACCTCGCAGCCGAGGTCGCGCAGCAACCCCGCGAGCCACCCGGACCCCGCGCCGTAGAGCGGGTCCACCACGACGCGCAGGCCGGCGGCGCGGATCGCGTCCGCGTCCACCGCCTCCGCGAGGGCGGCGAGGTAGGGCGCCATCAGGTCGCAGGTCTCGAACGGGGCGGACTCGAGCGAGGGCTCCCCGGGGACGAGGTCCTCGAGCCTGCGGATGACGTCGCCCGTCGGACGGCTCCCGTCCTGCATGCGGAAGAGCACGCCCTGGCAGTCCCCGGGCCGGTTCGACGCGGTGACGACGACCCCCGCGCAGGCGTCGTCGTCGCGCGCGACGGTCCAGCCGACGGCGGGCGTGGGGCAGGGGTCCTGCGAGAGCACGGCGCGCAGGCCGGAGGCGGCCAGGCAGCCGGCGACGAGCTCGGCGTGGCGGCGGGCGCCGCGCCGGGTGTCGTAGCCGACGTAGACGGTCGAGCCCTCGGCCTCCTCGGACAGCAGCAGGCCGAGCGACTCGGCTATCGAGCGGACGGCCTCGTCAGAGAAGTCCTCCTCGAACCTGCCGACCCAGCCATCGGAACCGAAGCGCACGGCGGACATGGCACATCTCCCGTCAAGCGCGACGCCCCTCGCGGGGCGCCGCCGGTCTGAACATGTGAATGCTGCCCCTCCGGGCGGGACGCTAAACGTCCGCCCCCATGAGGGCGTCCCGGAAGTCGGCGACCTGCCCGCCCGCCAGCGCCATGCGCGCGTTCGAGGCGGCCCAGGACACCGGGGTGCCCGTGTCGTAGCCGTCGGACGGGTCCACGACGAGGGCGTACATCTCCTCCTCGGCGAGCAGGCGCTCGAGGGCGTCGGTGAGCTGGATCTCGTTGCCGGCGCCGGGCTCCTGGTCGGCGAGCAGCTCCATCACGCGCGGCGTGAGCAGGTAGCGGCCCACCACGTAGAGGTGGGAGGGGGCGTCCTCGGGAGCGGGCTTCTCGACGAGGCCGGTGACGCGCCAGACGGCGCCCTCCTCCTCGTCGCCCGCCTCGGCGCCGTCGAGCGAGCCGACGCACGAGCCGGCGATGATGCCGTAGCGGCTGACCTCCTCGGGACGCACCGGGGCGACGGCGATGACGGACGCCCCACCGTGGGCGGCGGAGACCTCGGCCATGCGGACGTTCATCCGGTGGTCCGGCACGAAGTAGTCGCCCAGCAGGACGAAGAACGGCTCGTCGCCGACCTCGTCCGCCGCGCAGCGCACGGCGTGGCCGAGCCCCAGCGGCTCCTCCTGGTAGACGAAGGACACCGGCATCGTGCCCGCCTCGCGGACGCGGTCGGCCTCGCGCGCCTTGCCCCGGCCCTCGAGCAGCCCCTCGAGCGCCTCGTCGCGCGCGAAGTGGCGCTCGATCTCGGGCTTCTCCCGCGAGCTGACGATGACGACCCCGTCGACCCCCTCGGGGGCGAGCGCCTCCTCGACGACGTACTGGATAACCGGCTTGTCGAGCACGGGGAGCAGCTCCTTGGGAACCGCCTTCGTCGCGGGCAGGAAGCGGGTGCCGAGGCCTGCCGCGGGGATGACCGCCTTCATCGCATGGGTCCTTTCGTCATGGATGGGGACATGTGAAGGGTAGCGCACGCGGGGGCGGCGCCGCTCGCGGGACGCGCGGGCCCACCAGAGGCCCAGAACCCTCAGGCCCGCCTGAACTCGTACGAGACGAACAGGGAGCGGGCGCGCTCCGGGACGTCCGAGGGGTACACCGTCTCGTCGGGCAGCTCGCCGGTCGTGCCGGCCGAGCGGTAGGCCTGCACCGCCCAGGCGGCGACGCCGTGGGCGGCGAGGTCCTCGGCGAGGCGGCGGACGTCGCCCTCCGAGAGGAGGGAGGGATGCCACGTGGTGCGCGCCTCCATCGCCGTGCCCGAGGCCAGGACGGCCTCCAGGCTCTCGAGCGCCGCCTCGCCCGACCCGGCGACGCCGGTCGCGCGCTCGTAGGCGTCCCAGGGGGCCTTGGCGTCGAGCCCCACCCAGTCCACGAGGGGCAGGGCCTCGCGCAGACGCTCCGGGTAGGCGCCGCAGGTGTGCAGCCCCACCTCGAACCCCATGGCGCGCACGGCTCGCATGGCGTCGAGGACGCCGGCCTGCGCGAGCGGCTCGCCCCCGGAGAACACGACGGCGTCCAGCAGCCCGCGACGCGACTCGGCGAAGGCCAGGAGCTCGTCGAGCCCGCAGGTGGCCGAGGCCGGGTCGCGCAGGGGATGGTTCTGGCAGTAGGGGCAGCGCCAGGGGCAGCCCGCCAGGAAGGCGACGGCCGAGAGCCTCCCCGGCCAGTCGACGGTCGAGAAGGGCTCGATCCCCGCGATCGCGAGCGCCACGGTGCTAGGCCACGTCCTCCGCGCGGCAGCAGCCCGCGGGCTCCACGAACTCGACGCGCTCGTGGTACTCGCCCTTCTTGCCGGTGTTGAAGAAGGACACCGGACGGTAGTAGCCCATCACGCGGGTCCACACCTCGCAGGGCTGGCGCTCCTCGTTGCTGATCTCGATGCCGTCGACGACGGTGCCGATGCTCGTGAGCTCGTCCTTGTTGACCATGGTTCGCTCCTCGTCTCCCGCTCGCGCGGGATCGCTCTTCGTCTCCCCTGCCCCTAGGCGAGCGCGGCCTCGCGCTCCGCGCGCTTGCGCCGCGCGATCTCCTCGTCGCAGATGGGGCAGAACTGGTGCTCGCCCGCGATGTAGCCGTGCTTGGGGCACACGGAGAAGGTGGGGGTCACGGTGATGTAGGGCAGCCGGAAGCGCTCGAGCGAGCGCTTGACGAGCTGCTTGCACGCCTCCGAAGAGGAGATGCGCTCCCCCATGTAGAGGTGCAGCACCGTGCCGCCGGTGTACATCTTCTGCAGGTCCTCCTGCTCGGCGAGGGCCTGGAAGGGGTCGGTGGTGTAGCCGACGGGCAGTTGCGAGGAGTTCGTGTAGTAGGGCTCCTCGGGCGTGCCGGCCTGGATGATCCCCTCGAAGCGCTTGCGGTCCTCGCGCGCGAAGCGGTACGTGGTCCCCTCGGCGGGCGTCGCCTCCAGGTTGTAGAGGTGGCCCGTCTCCTCCTGGAACTGCACCATCCGGCCGCGGATGTGCTCGAGCACGCGGGCGACGAGCTCGTGGCCGCGCGGGTCGGTGATGTCGTAGGCGTCGTGGGTGAAGTTGCGCACCATCTCGTTCATGCCGTTCACGCCGATGGTGGAGAAGTGGTTGCGCAGCGTCCCCAGGTAGCGCTTCGTGTAGGGGAACAGCCCGCCGTCGATCAGGCGCTGCACCTCCTTGCGCTTGAGCTCGAGCGACGTCTTGGCGAGCACGAGCAGGCGGTCGAGCTCGTCGAGGAGGGCCTGCTCGTCGCCAGCGTGCTTGTAGCCCAGGCGCGCCATGTTCATGGTGACCACGCCCAGCGAGCCCGTCTGCTCGGCGGAGCCGAACAGGCCGTTGCCGCGCTTGAGCAGCTCGCGCAGGTCGAGCTGGAGGCGGCAGCACATCGAGCGGACCATGCCGGGCTCGAGGTCGGAGTTCACGAAGTTCTGGAAGTAGGGCAGCCCGTACTTGGCCGTCATCTCGAACAGCAGGTTCGCGTTGGGGGCGTCCCAGTCGAAGTCCTTGGTGATGTTGTAGGTCGGGATCGGGAAGGTGAAGACCCTGCCCTTGGCGTCGCCCTCGGTCATGACCTCGATGAAGGCGCGGTTGATCATGTCCATCTCGGCCTGGAGGTCACCGTAGGTGAAGTCGACCTCCTCGCCGCCCACGAGCGGCACCTGGTCGCGCAGGTCGTCCGGGCACACGAGGTCGAAGGTGAGGTTGGAGAACGGCGTCTGCGTGCCCCAGCGGCTCGGGACGTTCATGTTGTAGACGAAGGCCTGCATCTCCTGCTTAACCTGCTCGTAGGACAGGTGGTCCACGCGCACGAAGGGCGCGAGGTAGGTGTCGGTGGACGAGAACGCCTGCGCGCCGGCCCACTCGTTCTGCAGGGTGCCCAGGAAGTTGACCATCTGCCCCATCGCGGCGCCCAGGTGGCGGGGAGGCGCGGACTCCACCTTGTTGGGCACGCCGTTGAAGCCCTCGTTGAGGAGCGTGCGCAGGCTCCAGCCGGCGCAGTAGCCGGAGAGCATGTCGAGGTCGTGGATGTGGTACGAGCCGTCGCGGTGGCGCTCGCCGACCTCGGGCGGGTAGACGTGGCTGAGCCAGTAGTTCGCGATGACCTTGCCGGAGACGTTCAGGATGAGGCCGCCGAGCGAGTAGCCCTGGTTCGCGTTGGCGTTGACGCGCCAGTCCATGCGGGAGAGGTACTCGTTGACCGAGGAGGTGACGTCCACGTACGTCTCGCGGTCGCGGCGCGCCTGGTTGCGGCGCTCGCGGTAGACGATGTAGGCGCGCGCCGTCTCGAAGTGGTTGGCGGTGATGAGCGTCTGCTCGACGATGTCCTGCACCTCCTCGACGGTGGGGGCGGCGTCCTCGAAGCGGTGCTCGATGACCTTGCACGCCTGGCCGGAGAGGATGATGGCCTCGGCGGGCCCGAACTCGCCGGTGGCGGCGCCCGCCTTCTCGATGGCGGAGGTGATCTTGTTGGGGTCGAAGTCGGCGACCGAGCCGTCGCGCTTGATGATGGACTCGGTGCGCAGGAACGGGTTCACGGCCATGCGTCCTCCTCGTGTGACGACCGCAGTCAGGCTCGCGCCGGGCCGGCGCGAGCCTGGGACATCCACTATAGCTTGTGGTGGTTGTGACAGCGTCCACAACCGCTTGTTAGTTGTGGGTGCCCGCTCGCCGAGTCGAGGGGCGGAACCGCTCGGGATGTGCGACGCGGGGGCGGCTGCGACGGGCAGCCCGGGAACGTGCGTGCGAACGAGGCGAGGCGTCGTGGGCAGGCCCGGAACGTGTGTGCCCAGAACCGCTCACATTCCGCCGCGTCGCGCGACGCGAGGGCTAGTCGGCGACGCCGATGCCCTGCCCCTCGAGGTACGAGGTCCAGCGCTCCAGGGTGTCGGGGCTGAGGACGTGCTCCATCAGGCAGGCCTCGGCGTCGGCGACGGAGGGCTCGACCCCGAGGTCGCGCTCGAGGAAGGTCCTCAGCATCCGGTGCGCGCGCCACACGATCGCCGCGTAGGCGTTGCCGTCCTCGGTGAGCGTCACGCGGCCGTAGGGCCGCTGGTCGACGTAGCCGCCCTCCTTCAGCCCCGCGAGCGCCTTGTTGACGGAGGCCTTGGAGACGCCCAGGCGCTCCGCGACGTCGACGGAGCGCACGCCCTCGTCGGCGGCGCCCTCCTGCGTGAGGACGTAGATCGCCTCGAGGTAGTCCTCGTGCGCGCGCGTGAGGTCGTGGCCGCCCGCCGGGGCCTGGGGACGCGCCACGGCTAGTCCTCGTCCTCGTCGAGCGTCACGCGCTCGACGGCGGCACCCAGCGCCTGCAGCTTCGGGACGAAGCCCTCGTACCCGCGGTCGATGTGGTGGATCTCCGAGACGGTGGTGACCCCGTCGGCCACGAGGCCCGCCAGCACGAGCGCCGCGCCGCCGCGCAGGTCCGAGGAGCGCACCTCGGCGCCGGAGTAGCCCTCGACGCCGCGCACGATGGCGTGGTGCCCCTCGATCGTGATGTCCGCGCCCATGCGGCCGATCTCGCTGGCGAACATGAAGCGGTTCTCGAAGACGTTCTCGGTCACCACGCAGGTGCCCTCGCCGAGCGCGAGCAGCGCCATCGTCTGGGCCTGCATGTCGGTGGGGAAGCCCGGGAAGGGCAGGGTCTGGATGTCGCGGCAGCGGACGCGGCCGTCGCACGAGGCGCGGCACCAGTCCTCGCCGCGCTCGACGGTCACCCCCATGTCCTCGAGCTTCCTGAGCACGAGGCCGAGGTGGTCGGGGTCGAAGCCGCGCACGGTGACGGGACCGCCCGCGATGGCGCCGGCGACCAGGAAGGTGCCGGCCTCGATGCGGTCGCCCACCACGCGGTGCTCCACCGGGTGGAGCTCGGAGACGCCGTGCACCTCGATCACGGGCGAGCCCGCGCCGCGGACGTCGGCACCCATCTCGTTGAGCATGTTGGCGAGGTCGACGATCTCGGGCTCGCGGGCGGCGTTGTCGATGCGCGTCACGCCCTCGGCGAACACGGACGCCATCATCAGGTTCTCGGTGGCGCCCACGCTCGCGAACTCGAGGCTCACCTCGCAGCCGCGCAGGCGGTCGGGGACGTCGGCGTTGATGTCGCCGTGGTCGATGTCGAAGTGCACGCCCAGGGCCTCGAGGCCCAGGATGTGCATGTCGATCTTGCGGGCGCCGATGTTGCAGCCGCCCGGCATCGCCACCACGGCGCGCCCGAAGCGCGAGATGAGCGGGCCGAGCACGGCGGTGGAGGCGCGCATCTTCGCCACGAGCTCGTAGGGGGTGTGCCAGCGGTCCACGTCGGTGGTGTCGATGACGAGCTCGTGCCTGCCCGCCACCTCGATCGTGGCCCCCAGGCGCTTGAGCACCTTGCCCATGACGTGCACGTCCGAGATGTCCGGCACGTTCGTGAGCGTGGTGACGCCGGAGGCCATCAGGGATGCCGCCATGAGCTTGAGGGCGGAGTTCTTCGCGCCCTCGACCGTCACCTCGCCGGTGATGGGATGGCCGCCCTCGACGCGGATTACGTCCATGTCGCTCCTCGGTCTCGCTGCAGAGGCCGCCTAGCCCCGCTCCGGGGCGCGCGCCTCGGCGTCGCCGGCATGGGCGAGCAGGAGGTCGCACCATGCGATCTTGTCCTCATAGTACGCCCGCCCGTGGTCGCCCGCGGGCAGGGCGTCGCGCAGCGCGACCGTCCGCTCGCGGGAGGTGCGGGCGCGCTCGGGGTCGATGTCCTCGACGTCGCACGCGTGGTCGGCGAGCACGATCACGAGGCCGGGGGTGACCTCGGCGTAGCCGCCGCGCACGACGATGCGCTGGGTCGCGCCGCCGTCGGCCTCGGTCCGGTGGATGCGCAGCACCCCGTCGCCCATCGCCACGATCTCGGGGGCGTGGCCGGGCCACACGCCCAGCTCGCCCTCGTAGGTCGCGAGCACCACGGCGGCCGCGGGCCCCTCGTACATGAGGCGGTCCTGCCGCACGATCTGGCAGGTGAGGCACTCCGGGATCGCCACGGCTAGGCCTCCGTCCCCGCCTCGGCCATGGCCGCGGCGCGCTCGCGGACGTCCTCGATGGTGCCGGCGAAGCGGAAGGCCTGCTCGGGCAGGTCGTCGCACTCGCCGTCGATGATCGCGGCGAAGGAGCGCACCGTGTCCTCGACGCGCACGTAGGTGCCGGGGTTGCCGGTGAACTTCTCGGCCACGTGGAAGGACTGGGACAGGAACTGCTGGACCTTGCGGGCGCGCGACACCGTGAGGCGCTGCTCCTCGGAGAGCTCGTCCATGCCCAGGATCGCGATGATGTCCTGGAGGTCGGAGTACTCCTGCAGCAGCTCCTGGACGCGGGTGGCCACGCGGTAGTGCTCCTCGCCCACGACGTTGGGGTCGAGGGCGTCCGAGGAGCTCGCCAGCGGGTCGACGGCCGGGTAGATGCCGAGGTCCGAGATGGAGCGCGACAGGACGGTCGTCGCGTCGAGGTGGGTGAAGGTCGTGGCCGGCGCCGGGTCGGTGAGGTCGTCGGCGGGCACGTAGACGGCCTGGACCGAGGTGATCGAGCCCTCCTTGGTGGAGGTGATGCGCTCCTGCAGGTCGCCCATCTCGGTGGCGAGCGTGGGCTGGTAGCCGACGGCGGAGGGCATGCGGCCCAGCAGCGCCGACACCTCGGAGCCCGCCTGCGAGAAGCGGAAGATGTTGTCGATGAACAGCAGGACGTCCTGGCCCTGGTCGCGGAAGTACTCCGCGGTGGTGAGGCCGGCGAGGCCGACGCGCAGGCGCGCCCCGGGCGGCTCGTTCATCTGCCCGTACACCAGGCAGGTCTTGTCGATGACGCCGGACTCGCTCATCTCGAGGAACAGGTCGGTGCCCTCGCGGGTGCGCTCGCCGACGCCGGTGAACACCGAGGTGCCGCCGTGCTCCTGGGCGAGGTTGTTGATGAGCTCCTGGATGAGGACGGTCTTGCCGACGCCGGCGCCGCCGAACAGGCCGGTCTTGCCGCCGCGGACGTAGGGCTCGAGCAGGTCGATCGCCTTGATGCCCGTCTCGAAGATCTCCGTGGTCGTGGTGAGCTCCTGGAAGGCGGGCGCCGGGCGATGGATCGGGTAGAACTCGACGTCCTCGGGCATGGGCCTGCCGTCGACGGGCTCGCCGAGCACGTTCCAGACGCGGCCGAGCGTCTGCTCGCCGACGGGCATGTGCATGGGCGCGCCGGTGTCGCGGGCCTTGAGGCCGCATGCCAGGCCGTCGGTGGAGGTCATCGAGACGGTGCGCACCACGTTGCGCGGCAGCTGGCTCTCGACCTCGAGCACCGTGTGCACGTGGCCGACGGCCGTCTCGCCGTCGACGACGAGCGCGTTGTAGATGGCCGGCGTCGCGTCCTCGAACTCGACGTCGACGACCGAGCCCACGATCCGCACGATGCGGCCGCAGCCGGCCGAGCGGTGCGTGTAGTTGTACGCCGCCTCCTCGAGGCGCGAACGGCTCTCCTGCTTGGCAGTGGACATCAGCTCTCCTCCAATGCGGACGCACCACCGGCGATCTCGTTGAGCTCGGTGGTGATGGAGCCCTGGCGCACGCGGTTGTACGTGCGGTTGAGGTTCTCGATGACGGCGCGGGCGTTCTCGGTGGCCGACTGCATCGCGCGGCGGCGGGCGCCGTGCTCGGCGGCGGCGGAGTCCAAGAGCGCGTGGTAGATGACGGTGGTGATGTAGGCCGGGATGAGGCGGTCGAGCACCTCGGAGGCCGAGGGGTGGAAGCTGTAGACGGTGTTCGCCTCGTGCTCCACGCTCGAGACGGCCTCCGGCGTGCGCGGGCCGTTCGGCATCGTGAGGTCCTGGCTGCTCAGCGGCAGCAGCTGCTCGACGACGAACTCCTGGTCCACGCGGTTCCTCGCGTGCGAGTAGTACAGCATCACGCGGTCGACGCCGTCGTTGGCGTAGCCGTCCATGACGAAGGAGGCGATGCGCTCCGCCTCGTCCATCGTCGGCTCGCTCGAGATGCCGACGAACGACATGTCGGGCTTGCGCCCGCGGTAGGTGAAGTACTCCGTCGGCTTGCGGCCGCAGGTGATGAGGGAGCAGGAGACCCCCCTGCGCTCGAGGCGGGCGATCTCGCGCTCCACCTCGCGCTGCGGCACGACGTTGAAGCCGCCCGCCAGGCCGCGGTCGGAGGCCACGAGGATGAACAGGACCTTGTCCTCGACCGCGTGCGTCTCGAGGAGGGGCTGCTCGGTCGAGCGCGCGGCGCTCGCCACGTTGGCCAGCATGCGCGTGATCGCGTCCTTGTAGGGCTCCGCCTGCTTCGCGCGCTCGAGCGCCAGGCGGATCTTCGCGGTGGAGACCATCTCCATCGTGCGCGTGATCTGCATGGTCGCCTGGACGGACGTCTTCCGTCGCGCGATTTCACGAAGGCTCGGCATCTCGCGTGCGCCCCCTAGCGCTCCATGGCCTGCTCGGTGGCGGCCCTGGTCGCGGACACGTCGCCCACGTCGAGCACGCCGCTCTCGAGGCCGTCCTCGTCGTCCTCCCCGTCGCCGGCCAGCCCGTGCTCCTCGAGGAAGTGGGCCTTGAACTGGTCGAGGTGGGACCTGAGGCGCCCGGCGAGCTCGTCGGAGATCTTGCCGCGGCGCACCTCGCGGCGGTCGTCGGCGTGCAGCGCCTGCATGTAGGCCGCCAGCTCGGTGCGGAACGGGATGACGAGCTCGATCGCGAGGTCGTCGATGTAGCCCTCCTTGGCGGCGAACAGGGCGATGATCTGGTCGGACACGTCGATCGGCGCGTAGCGGCCCTGCTTGAGCAGCTCCATCATGCGGGCGCCGTGCGTGAGCTGGTAGCGGGTGGCCGCGTCCAGGTCGCTGCCGAACTGCGAGAAGGCCTGCTTCTCGCGGTAGGAGGCGAGGTCGAGCCTCAGCGTGCCCGAGACCTGCTTCATCGCGGGCAGCTGGGCGTCGCCGCCGACGCGCGACACGGAGATGCCGACGTCGACCGCGGGGCGCTGGCCCTGGAAGAACAGGTTGGACTGCAGGTAGATCTGCCCGTCGGTGATCGAGATCACGTTCGTCGGGATGTAGGCGGAGACGTCGCCCTCCTGCGTCTCGATGATCGGCAGCGCCGTGAGCGAGCCGCCGCCGTTGGCGTCGGAGAGCTTGCAGGCGCGCTCGAGCAGCCTCGAGTGCAGGTAGAAGATGTCGCCGGGGTAGGCCTCGCGCCCGGGCGGGCGGTGCAGGGTCAGCGACATCTGGCGGTAGGCCACGGCCTGCTTGGACAGGTCGTCGTAGACGACGAGCACGTGGCCGCCGGGATGGTCCGCGTCGGCCGGCTTGCCGCGGCGGTCGTTGTACATGAAGTACTCGCCGATCGCGGTGCCCGCCATGGGCGCGATGTACTGCATCGGCGCGGAGTCCGAGGCGGTCGCCGCGACGATGATCGTCTTGTGCAGCACCTTGTGCTTGGCCAGCGTCTGGCGGATGGCCGCCACGGTGGAGGCCTTCTGGCCGACCGCGACGTAGATGCAGATCATGTCCGTCTTGAGCTGGTTGATGATCGCGTCGACCGCGATGGCCGTCTTGCCCGTCTTGCGGTCGCCGATGATGAGCTCGCGCTGGCCGCGGCCGATGGGCACCATCGCGTCGACGGCCATGAGGCCCGTCTGCACCGGCTCGCATACCGGCTGGCGGTCCATGATGCCGGGAGCGCGGAACTCGATGGGGCGGCGCGCCGTGGTGTTGATGGGACCGCGCCCGTCGATGGGCTGGCCCAGCGGGTTCACGACGCGGCCGAGCATGTCGCGGCCGACGGGGATGTCCATGATGCGGCCGGTGGTGTGGCACTCGTCGCCCTCGCGGATGGACCCGACGTCGCCGAAGAGCACGGCGCCGACCTCCTCCTCGTCGAGGTTCTGGGCGAGCCCGTACACCGAGCGGCCCGTCGCCGAGCTCGTGAAGCGCAGCAGCTCGCCGGCCATGGCCGTGCGCAGCCCCGCGACGTGGGCGATGCCGTCGCCCACCTCCACGACGCGCGAGGCCTCCTGGCGGTCGACCGTGGCGTCGATGTCGTTGAGCTGGCTCTCGAGGCGCTGGATGATCTCGTCGGAGCTGATCTCGACCGTCATTCACCATCACTTCCCAAGTAGACCGAGGAGAGCGTCTTGTGGACGTTGGCGAGCTGGGCGCGCACCGAGGCGTCCTGGCGGTCGCCCTGGGCCTCGATGACGATGCCGCCGATGATGGAGGGGTCGATCCGCTCCACCAGGTACACCTTCTTGCCCAGCTTCTCCTCCATGCGCGCGCGGACGCGCTCCCTGAGGTCGTCGTCCATCTCGACCGCCGTGGTCGCGGTGACGAGCACCGTCGACTCCTCGGCGTCGAGGATCTCGTTGTACTCCCGCGTGGTCTCGGGGAGCAGGTCGAGGTCGCCCTTCTCGTACATGATCCCGAGGGTCGCGAGGACCTCCGGCGAGAACTTCACCGCATGGCGGAGCTGCACCATGTCCTGGTTCAGGCGGTCCTCGGCGAGGGCGGCGTCGGCCAGGGCGCGCGCGTAGTACTCCGCGCGCTGCTGCTTAATCCGTGGCGACGTCATCCCCGACTCCAACCTCTTCGAGGTACTTCTCGGCGAGCTTGCGCTGGTCCTCGGCGCTCAGTTCGTTGCCGATGATCTTCGAGGCGATCTCGACCGAGAGGTCGACCACGGAGGTCGACAGCTCTATCATCGCCTTCTTGCGGTCGCTGTCGATCGCGTCGTGGGCACGCGCGATCTGGGCCGCCGCGTCCTTCTGCGCCTCGGCGAGGATGCGGGCGCGCTCCTCCTTGGCCTGGCGCTGGGCCTCGACGACGATGGCGTCGGCCTTGCGCCGGGCCTCGGCGAGCTTCGCCTCGCAGGCCTCGCGCTTCTCGCAGGCCTCCTGGTGCGCGCGCTCCGCGCCCTCCAGGTCGCCCTTGATCTTCTGCTCGCGCTCGTCCAGGGTCTTGAGGATCCCGGGCCAGGCGAACTTGGCGAGGACGACCCAGATGACGATGAACGCGATGAGAGCCGGGACGAACTCCGCCGGCTTCGGGATGAGGATGTCCATGTCAGGTCTTCCGTTCGGTGTCCGGCGTCTAGCTGATCAGGGTGACGACGAAGCCGATCAGCGCCAGGGCCTCGATGAAGGCGGATGCCAGGATGAAGACCGTGAACAGGCGGCCCTGCACCTCGGGCTGGCGCGCCATGCTCGTGGCGGCGCCGTAGGCCGCCAGGCCGATGCCGATACCTGCGCCGATGACGCCCAGTCCGTAGCCGATAACACCCATTGTTCTGTTCCCTCCTTGTCAGCCGCCGGCGGGAGCCGGACGGGCCAGTGAGCTATTCCGGGGAGCCCGCTCCCCTACTCCTCCTCCTCGGCCAGGTTCACGTAGACGGCCGAGAGCATGGTGAAGATGTAGGCCTGGATGACCGCGACCAGCATCTCCACCGCGTAGATGACGATGAGGATGCCGACCCACGCGACCGAAACGACCGCGCCGCCCATCGCCGCCGCCGAGACGCCCTCGAGCAGCGGCTCGAAGAACAGGGACGCCAGGATCGCGAAGGCGCCCATGACGATGTGGCCGGCGTACATGTTGCAGAACAGTCGCACGGCCAGCGTGACGAGGCGCAGGAACGTCGAGAACACCTCGATGACCCACACCAGGAGGTTGATCGGGAAGGCGACGCCGGCGGGCGCGAGGCTCTTGACGTAGCCGATCACGCCCTTGGAGCGGCACCCGATGTAGATGAAGTAGACGAAGCTCATGAGCGCCACCGCGGCGGTGACGCCGATGGCACCCGTGCCGGGGTGCGCGCCGGGGATGACGCCCATGAGGTCGTTGAAGAGCACGAAGAAGAACACCGTCGCGAGGAACGGGAAGTGGCGGCGCCAGCCGTCCCCCATCGTCCCCTTGAGGATGTCGTCGCGCACGTACTCGATCCCGAACTCGACGCCATTGACGAAGGCCCCGTGCGGGACCGGCGAGGCCGCCTGCCTGCGCTTGAACACGAACAGCACGACGAGGAGCAGGGCGCAGGCGAGCAGCATGTAGAACAGGTACTGCGTCACGCCTGCGGTGAGGTCGCCCACCACGGGAGCCGACTTGAAGCTCTCGATCAGGTGGTCGAGCTCCTCCGGAAGCCTCTCGAATGCGTCCACGGACGCCTCCCTCACACGCGCCCGAACGAAGGCGCACCTACGAAACAAGGGGGATATTAGTCATCCCGGGCAGGCAATGCCAGACCCGGAATCACATTTCCTCCACCACTAGCCGAGCTCGGGGTAGAGCGGGTGCTCCGCGAGCATCGAGGCCACCTCCGCACGCGCGGCGGCGAGGGCGTCCTCGTCGTCGGCCGCGGCGATGACCTCGCCGATGATCTCGCCGATCCGCTCGCACTCGGCCTCGCCGAAGCCCCGGGAGGTCGCCGCGGCGGAGCCCACGCGGATGCCGCTCGTCACGAACGGGGAGCGCTGCTCGCCGGGGATCGTGTTCTTGTTCACCGTGATGCCCACCGAGTCGAGCACGTTCTCGGCCTGCTTGCCGGTGACCTCGCCGCCGGCGACGGTGGTGAGGTCCACGAGCAGCAGGTGGTTGTCGGTGCCGCCCGTCACGAGGCGCAGGCCGCGCGCGACCATGCCGCGCCCGAGGGCGGCGGCGTTGGCGACGACGCCGTCGATGTAGTCGGCGAACTCGGGCTTGAGGGCCTCGCCGAAGGCCACGGCCTTGCCGGCGATCACGTGCTCGAGGGGGCCGCCCTGCGTGCCGGGGAACACCGCGGAGTTGATCTTCTTGGCGAGGTCCTCGTCGTTGGTGAGGATGAGGCCGCCGCGGGTGCCACGCAGCGTCTTGTGCGTCGTGGTGGTCACGACGTCGGCGTGGGGCATGGGGCTGGGGTGCGCGCCGGTGGCGACGAGGCCGGCGATGTGGGCCATGTCCACCAGGAGCTTTGCGCCCACCTCGTGGGCGATCTCGGCGAAGCGGGCGAAGTCGATCACGCGCGGGTAGGCCGAGGCGCCGGCGATGATGACGGCCGGCCTGTGCTCGCGCGCCTTGGCGGCGACGTCGTCGTAGTCGATGCGCTCGGTCTCGGGGTCGAGCCCGTAGGAGACAATGTCGTAGAGCTTGCCGGAGAAGTTCGCGGGCGAGCCGTGGGTGAGGTGCCCGCCGTTGGACAGGTCCATGCCGATGACGGTGTCGCCCGGCTTGGCGAGGGCCGCGAGGGCGGCGTAGTTCGCCTGGGCGCCGGAGTGGGGCTGCACGTTGGCGAACTTCGCGCCGAACAGCTTCTTGGCGCGCTCGCGGGCGAGGTCCTCCACGACGTCGACGGCCCAGCAGCCGCCGTAGTAGCGCTTGCCGGGGTAGCCCTCTGCGTACTTGTTGGTGAGGGTGGAGCCCACGGCCTCCATCACCGGCAGCGAGACGAAGTTCTCGCTCGCGATCAGCTCGATGGAGTCGCGCTGGCGCCCCAGCTCGGCATCGATGGCCTGCGCGAGCTCGGGGTCGCTCGCGCGGAGGTGCTCAAGGTACATCTCGTCTCCCATCCTCGGCCGAGGGCGGCCGGCTAGTCCTGCTCCATGATCTTGGCGACGCGGGTGGCGTGCCTGCCGCCGGCGAACTCGGTCGTGAGGAACACGTCCACCAGGCGCTCGTTGCCCTCGAGGGACACGAAGCGGCCGGAGAGGCACACGACGTTGGCGTCGTTGTGCTCGCGGGAGAGGCGGGCGAAGTCCTCCGTCTGCACGGCGACGGCGCGCACGCCGGCGACCTTGTCGGCCGCGATGGCCATGCCGAGCCCGGTCCCGCAGATCAGGATGCCGAAGTCAGCCTCGCCGGAGGCGACGGCGCGGGCGACGGGAACCGCGTAGTCCGGGTAGTCCACGCTGTCGGTGGAGTCGCAGCCGAAGTCGACGACCTCGTGGCCCAGCGAGCGCACGTGGTCCGCGATCGGCGCCTTCTGGTCGAACCCGCCGTGGTCGGACCCGATGGCGATCTTCATGGGACATGCTCCTTCCCGAGGGATGCAGGTGTGAGGTACAGGGTAGCGCAAAGCGCGGGATCCGGACCTGCGCCCGGACCCCGCGCCATAAGTCGCGTCCTGCCGCGTCGCTACACCAGGGTGCGGTGGACGGCGTAGTGCCAGCCGTCGAGCAGGCGGTCGCGCTCGGCCGCGTCCATGCGCGGCTCGTAGCGGGCCACGATCGAGTGCATGGAGGCGAGCTCGGCGCGGTCCTCCCAGAACCCGGTCGCCAGGCCGGCGAGGTAGGCCGCCCCCAGGGCGGTCGTCTCCTCCACCTCGGGACGGGCGACCTCGATGCCGAGCAGGTCGGCCTGGAACTGCATGATGAAGTTGTTCTGCGAGGCGCCGCCGTCCACCTGAAGCGAGGTGAGCCCGCCCTCGGCGCCGGCGCCCATGGACTGGAGGATGTCGTAGGTCTGGTAGGCCATCGACTCGCAGGCCGCGCGCACCAGGCGCGCCCGGTCCGTGCCGCGGGTGATGCCGCAGATCAGGCCGCGCGCCTCGCTCGACCACCACGGCGCCCCGAGGCCGGTGAAGGCGGGCACGATGTAGCAGCCGCCGCTGTCGGGCACGGAGAGGGCGATCTGCTCGGTCTCGGCGGACGAGCCCACGATGCCGAGCTCGTCGCGCAGCCACTGGATCACGGAGCCGGCCTGGAAGATGGAGCCCTCGAGGGCGTACTCGACCTTGCCGCCCTCGGCGATGCCGATCGTGGTGACCAGCCCGTTGTCGGACAGGCGCGCCTGCTCGCCGATGTTCATGAGGATGAAGCAGCCCGTCCCGTAGGTGTTCTTGACGCTGCCCGGCTCGAAGCAGCAGTGGCCGAACAGCGAGGCCTGCTGGTCGCCGGCGACGCCGGCGATCGGCGGGTGGTGGGTCATCACGTCGGAGCTCACGCGGCCGAAGTCGCCCGAGGACGGGCGCGGGTCGGGCAGCATCGACTTGGGCACGCCCATGATGTCGCACAGCTCGTCGTCCCAGCACAGGCGGTGGATGTCGAACAGCATCGTCCGGCTGGCGTTGGTGTAGTCGGTCGCGTGGACCTGGCCGCGGGTGAGGTTGTAGATGAGCCAGGTGTCGATCGTGCCGCACATGAGGTTGCCGGCCTCGGCCATCTCGCGGGCGCCGTCGACGTTGTCGAGGATCCACCTGATCTTGGTGGCGGAGAAGTAGGGGTCGGGCAGCAGCCCCGTGCGCTCGCGGATCATGTCGGACCAGCCGGCCTCCACGAGCTCGTCGACGATCGGGGCGGTGCGGCGGCACTGCCACACGATCGCGTTGTAGATGGGCTGGCCGGTGGCGCGGTCCCACACCACGACCGTCTCGCGCTGGTTGGTGATGCCGACCGCCTTGATGCGGTCGGAGTGGATGCCGCTGGTGAACTGGACCTCGATCATGCACGCGATCTGGCGGGAGAGGATCTCGATCGGGTCCTGCTCCACCCAGCCGGGCTGCGGGTAGAGGCTCGTGATCGCGCGCTGGGCCTGCGCGACCTTCATCCCGTACTCGTCGAACAGGATCGCGCGCACGCTCGTGGTCCCCGCGTCCAGCGCGAGGACGTAGCCGCGCTCGGCGTCCGGCGCGAGCCGCCCCTCGAGAGCCCCCTTCGCCACCTCGAGCCTGTCGAGGACCCCGTCAACGATCGTCGCCATGCCTCTCCCCCTCTTCACTCGTCCCGACGGCGCCTAGACCACCGGCATGCGGTAGCCCAACGCCTCGTCGATCTCCTCCGGGCTCACGACGCCGGCGCGCATGATGCGGGCCGGCCCGCGCGAGCAGTCGATGATGGTCGCCCTGCCGCGGCACACGTGCTCCCCCGCGTCGAGGGCGACGTCCACGGCCTCCACGATCTCCGGCGCGACGTCGCCGAAGGCGAGCGGCGAGAGCGTGCCGTGCACGTTGGCGCCCGTGGTGACCATGGGGCGCCCCAGCTCGGCGAGCAGCGCCGCCACGACGGGGCTCGCGCTCATGCGCAGCGAGATCGTGCCGTCCGGGTGCGCGAGCGCACGGGGCACGAGGCGCGACGCCCGCACGACCACGGACAGCCCGCCCGGCCAGAAGGCCTCCACGAGCCTGCGCGCCTCGTCCGAGACGTCCGCCCCGAACGTGTCGAGCATGTCGGGCGACGCGACCAGCCAGGGAAACGACGGCCCGCCGCCGCGGCGCTTGAAGCTGAACAGCCGCTCGACGCCGGCGGGGACGTGCTCCACCTCGTCCGGGAGCGTCCCGACGGTGTAGACCGTGTCGCACGGGAACAGCGCGACGCCGTCGGACTCCAGCGCGCGGGCCGCCGTGCGTATCGCGGACGGGTCGGGGTCGCCGAAGTCGACGGCGAGGATGTCGTGCGCCATGGTCGCGCCCTCCGTTGCGTGCCGGTCACATGCCGCCACCAGTGTCGCGGCAATCGGCTGCGGGAGGGGCGAGAAGCGCCCACGAGACGGCGGACGACGGATGCGCTCGACCGACGGTCGCTAGGGCAGGCAGGAGCCCACCCACTCGACGAGCGTCCCGACCACCTCGGCGCGGTTCGTCTCGCCCAGCAGCTCGTGGCGCGCCCCCTCGAACATCTCGAGCTCGCAGCGCCCGAGGCCGGCGGCGCGCAGCGCCTCGAAGCAGCGCACGGGGCCGCGCCCCATGTCGCCGACGGGGTCGGCGTCGCCGGAGACGACGAGGACGGGGAGGTCGCGCGGGACGCGGGCGACGGCGCGGCGGTCCTCCGCCTCGAGCAGGAGCCCGAACAGCGCGTAGTAGCCGCTCACGGAGAACATCCAGCCGCAGTCCGGGTCGGCCGCGTAGGCGAGGGCGCGGGCCGGGTCGCGCGAGAGCCACTCGAAGCCGGTGCGAGCCCCCGTCCCCTCGAAGGCGCGGTTGTAGCCGCCCACGCCCATCGAGTCGAGCAGGCGGGAGCGGAAGTCCCACCCCCTGAGCGCGGCGATGGCGCGGGCGAGGCCGCGCCCGCAGCGCAGCAGCGGCCGGGGCAGCCACGCCGTCCCCATGACGACGGCGCCGGCGAGCCCCTCGCCGTGCCGGCCCAGGTAGCAGCGGACGACGAAGGACCCCATCGAGTGCCCGAGCATCACCACCGGCACGCCCGGGAGGCGCTCGGAGAGCCAGGCGCGCACCGCGTGCTGGTCCTCCACGAGGACGTCGGCGCCGCGCCTCGGGTCGAAGACGCCGCGCAGCGCGGCGTCCGGGCAGGTCCTGCCGTGGCCCGCGTGGTCCACGCCGCAGGTGGCGAGGCCGGCCGCGGCGAGGTCCTCCGCGAGGTCCTCGTAGCGGCCCAGGTGCTCCACCATCCCGTGCGCCACCTGCACCACGCCGCGCGGCTCGCCCGACGCCGGCAGCCACAGGTCGCCCACGCAGGTGCCGCGCCCGTCCGTCGAGGGGACGCGTACCTCCTCGTGCGACGTCGCCCGGACCCGTCCGCCTTCCTCAGCCACGGCACGCCTCCTCGACCTGGGCCGCGGGGACGGCGCCCTGGCGCAGGATGCGCGGCGCGTCCCCCGTCGCGTCCACGATAGTCGAGGCCACGCCGATGCCCGCCGGCCCCCCGTCCAGCGTGAGGTCGGCGCCGGCGACGAGGCGGGCGTCGAGCTCCGCGGCCGAGGCGGCCGCCGGCTCCCCGTGCACGTTGGCGCTCGTGACGGCCAGCGGGCCCCCGACGAGGCGCGCCAGCGCGCGCACGAGCCCCGAGTCCGGCACGCGCAGCGCGACGGTGCCGTCCGGGCGCAGGTAGTCCGCGGGCACCCGCTCCGAGGCGCGCACCACGACCGTGAGGGCCCCCGGCCACAGGGCGGAGGCGAGGCGCGTCCCCCATGCGGGCAGGTCGCGCGCGAGCGCGGCGAGCTCCGACGGGTCCGCGACGAGCAGCGGCAGGGTGAGCGAGCGGTCGCGCCGCTTGATCTCGAAGACGCGCGCGTGGCCCGGGTTGCCGGGCGTGGCCGCGCAGCCGATCCCGTAGACGGAGTCCGTGGGCATCACGACGACCCCGCCCGCGGCGAGGACCCCCCGCGCCCGCTCGAGGACCGCGGGGGCAGGCGACGCCTGGTCGACGCGGAGCACCTCGCCCATCTCAGGCCACCTCCCTGCGCGCGACGAGCACGCGGGGCCTGCGGGTGAGGTCCTCGACCACCTCGACCTCGCGCCACCCGCCCCGCTCGAGCGCGAGCTCGCGGGCCCGGTCGAGCGAGCCCTCGTAGAGCTCCACGCACAGCGAGCCGCCCGGCGCGAGGGCCTCCGGCGCCGCGTCGAGGAGGCGGCGGAACACGTCGAGGCCGTCGGGACCGCCGTCGAGGGCGAGGCGCGGCTCGAAGTCGGCGACCTCGGCGGGGACCTGGCGGTCGAGCACCTCGGTGGGGACGTAGGGGGGGTTCGAGACGAGGACGTCGAAGCGGCCCATGAGCTCGTCGGGGACGCCGGAGACGAGGTCGCACCCGATGAGGTCCACCGCGTCCTCGAGCCCGAGGGCCGCGCGGTTGCGCGTCGCGAGCTCGAGGGCCTCCGGGGCCACGTCCGTCGCGGTCACGAGGGTGCCCGGGCGCTCGGAGGCGATCGAGAGCGCGACGCAGCCCGTCCCGAAGCCCACCTCGAGCACGCGCGCGGGACCCTCGCCCGCCTCCCGCCGGGCGTCGAGCTCGGCGAGGGCCTGGTCCACGAGGACCTCAGTCTCGGGGCGCGGGATCAGCACGCCCGGGGCGCAGCGCACGACGATGTGGCGGAACGCCGTCTCGCCCACGACGTACTGCACGGGCTCCCCGCGACCCCGGCGCTCGACGGCGTCGTGGAGCACGGCGAGCTCGTCGGCGGTGAGCGGGCGGTCGAAGTTGAGGTAGACCTCCACGCGCGACAGCCCGAGCGCGGCCGAGAGCAGCATCTCGGCGGACAGCCGCGCGTGCTCGTCGCCCCGGCGCCCGAGGTAGCCGCAGGTCCAGTCGAGCACGTCCCGTATGGTCCACGTCCGGCGTCCGCCCACGGCGGCCTCCCCTCCCCGCGCTAGCCGTCGTCGCGGCGCCGCGCGGCCTCCTTCGCGTTCATCACGAGCATCTGCAGGCGGTTCTCTATGTTGGCACGACTCACGTCCGGGTCGTAGTCGAGGGCAAGGAAGCGCGCGTCCGGGTAGCGCTCGCGCAGCTGCCCGACGATCCCCCTGCCCACGATGTGGTTGGGCAGGCACCCGAAGGGCCCGAGGATGACGAAGTCGCGGCACCCGCGCTCCGCCCACTCCAGGATCTCGGCGGGGATCAGGACGCCCTCGCCCGCGTCGAAGGTGTGGTGCACGATCGGGTCGCTCGCGCGCACGAGCTCGGGCAGCCGGGCCGGAGGCTCGTAGAGGGGGTGCCTGCGCGCGATGCGGTCGCAGGCGTCGTGGGCGAGCTCGAAGGCGCGGTCCGCCGCCGCGTTCCAGGCGCGCTCGCGCGCCGGGCGCGTCACGTGGTACTCACGGTCCTGCGCGTGGCGGTAGAAGTACGTCTTGCGGATGACGTCGGCCAGGCGTGCCTCGATCACCTCGAGCCCGTTCTCCTCGAGGTACGCCTCGACGTCGTGGTTGGCACCGGGATGGAAGTTCAGCAGCAGCTCCCCGACGATCAGGACGGTGGGGCGCGGGTGCGAGCGGTCGTAGCGCACCTGGCACATGAGGTCGATCGCGCGCTCGAAGCCCCGCGTCAGCCCCCGGATGCCGTGCCCGGCGAGCCCCTCGACCATGAGGTCCATCCCTCGGTCGAACGCGCGCCGGGCGGCCCCGGGCTCCAGCTCGTACGGGCGCATCCTGCGCAGCAGCGCCTCCATCGCGTCCACCATTGGCAGCCCCGCGGCGACGCGCAGCGAGGCGGCGAGCCCCAGGCGGAACCCGGGGTGGATGTCGTGGCGGTCCTCGTCGTCGGTGTCGACGATCGGCACGTCGGCGTAGCCGGCGTCGTCGAGCGCCTTGCGCAGCAGCGGCACGTAGTGGGTGAGGCGGCAGTCGCCCACGTACTTCGCCATCGCGACCGCGACGTCGGCGTGGCCGTAGTCCCCGCGCCCCAGCTCGGCGAGGACCTCGCCGATCGTGACCTGGGCGGGGAAGCAGATGTCGTTGTGCACGTAGCGCTTGCCGAGCGCGATCGCCTCCTCGCGGCCGACCTCGAGCGGCACGCAGCGGATCCCCTGCCGCGAGATGGCAGCGGACAGCAGGCGCGAGAACGCGTGCGACACGTTGGGCACGAGCAGCACGCGCTCTCGGTCGGCGCGCCCGTACTTCACGGGGTAGGGGTCGGGGAGCTCGCGCGGGGCGGACGCGCGGTTCGCGGCGTGGCGCATGTTCAGCGTCTCCACGAAGGAGCGCACGCGGATGCGCAGCGGGCCCTGCACGTCGGACTCGTCGACCTTCAGGACGAGCGGCACGGAGCCCGACGTCTCGCGCATGAGGCGCGCGACCTCGTCGGAGAGGTAGGCGTCGTGCCCGCAGCCGAAGCTCACCACCTGGGCGTACTCGAGGTGCGGGTTGCGCGCCGCCACGAGGGCCGAGGCGAGCACGCGAGCGTGGAAGTTGTTCACGACGTCGAGGCGGCTGCGCGAGAGGTCTACCTCCCCGAGCCCGGGCAGCGAGTCGCAGGTGAGCACCGGGATGCCCTGCTCGCAGAACAGGCGCGGCAGGTCGTGGTTCACGAGGGGGTCGCCGTGGTAGGGCCTGCCGGCGAGCACCACGGCGTAGCCGCCCTCCCGCTCGACCTGCTCGAGCACGCGGGACCCCTCGGCGACGAGGGTGGCGCGGAACTCCTCCTGGGCGGCGTCGGCCGCCCGGATCGCCCGGGCCGTCAGGCCCGCCCCGACGCCGAAGGCGTCCCTCAGGTAGCGGGCGAGCTGACGGTCGCGGTCGCGCTGGTCGTACCAGTGGAAGAGGGGCGTGTCGAAGGGGATGCCCCAGCGGCGCTCGGGGTCGTCGGAGGTGCGCACCACCATCGGGTAGCCCTTCACGACGGCGCACATCCACTCGCTCGTTTCCTCGGCGTTCTCGGTGGGCACCGCCGTGACGATCGGCATGAGGATGCGGTCCGCGCCGGACTCGGCGAGGTCGCGCACGTGCCCGTGGACGAGCTTGGCGGGGAAGCACACCGTGTCGGAGGCCACGGAGGGCAGCCCGCGCTCGTACATGGCGCGCGTCGAGGGGCGCGACAGGTGCACGTCGAACCCGAGCGAGCGCAGCAGCACCTCCCAGAACGGCCAGGTGTCCCAGGTCGCAAGCGTGCGCGGGATGCCGACGGTGACGCCGCGCTCCTCGCAGAGCGGCTCCACGTCGCGCCGGGCGAACAGCAGCCGCTCGCGCGTCCGATAGAGGTTCGGCACCGCGTCGAGCCGCTCGGAGGCGGCCCGCACCCGCTCGCGCACCTCCGCGTCGCGCGGGTCGCCCACCACCTCGCCGCGCGGGCAGCGGTTGCCCGTGACGAAGGACGTCCCGTCGGAGAAGATGACCCGGGTGCGCCGGCACCGGTTCGCGCACAGCGGGCACACGAGCCCGGACTCCTGCTCGTAGGAGAAGCCGTCGAGCGCGTCGAGGCCCACGAAGGACGACGTCGCGTCGCGGCCCGAGACGGCGCGCCCCTCCATCTCCCGCTTGGTGAGCAGCGCGACGCCGATCGCGCCCATGAGGCCCGGATGCGGCGCGCGGCGCACGGGGCGCCCGAGGTACTCCTCGAGGGCGCGCAGCACGGCGTCGTTGTTGAAGGTGCCGCCCTGCACCACCACCCGCTCGCCGAGCGAGTCGAGGTTCGAGGTGCGGATGACCTTCGTGAACACGTTCGCCACGATCGAGCGGCACAGCCCAGCCATGACGTCGTCGGGGCCCTTGCCGTTGCGCTGCTCGGTGATGACGCTCGAGGTCATGAACACCGTGCACCTGCTGCCGAGCTCGGCGGGACCGCCCGAGCGGAAGGCCGCCTCCGCGATCCCCTCCACGGGGATGCCGAGGTTCGAGGCGAAGTTCTCGAGGAACGAGCCGCACCCCGAGGAGCAGGCCTCGTTGACGACGATGTCGGAGATGACGCCGTCCTCCAGCCAGATGGCCTTCATGTCCTGGCCGCCGATGTCGAGCACGAAGGTGGCGTCGGACTCGTAGGAGCGCGTCGCCTCCACGTGCGCCACCGTCTCGACGGTGTGGTAGTCCGCGTGCAGGGCGCTCGCGAACAGCAGCTCGCCGTAGCCCGTCGTGCCGCAGCCGAGGACCTCGAGCGAGATTCCGCGCTCGCGGTAGCGGTCGCGCATCGCGACCAGCGCGTCGCGCGCGACGTCGAGGGGCTGCCCGGCGTTGTTGGCGTAGAACTCGTCGACGAGACGGCCCTCCTCGTCCACGAGGGCGAACTTCGTCGTGGTCGATCCGGAGTCCACGCCGAGGTAGGCCCGCACCTCGCGCGTCCCCTCAGGCAGGGGTGCGGGCCCGCGCACGTCGTCGCCGTGGCGGGAGAGGAACTCCTCGCGCTCGGCGTCGCTCGCGAACAGCGGGCGCGAGCCCGGCACGAGGCGCACGCGGCGCTCGGCGAGCCGGTTCACGGCGGCCTCGAGGTCGACCGTCGCGTCCGCGTCGCGGAACATGTCGCCGAGCGACAGGGCCGCGCCCAGCGCGACGACCGTCTCCGAGCTCTCCGGGACGACGGCGTCGTCCTCCCCCAGCCCGAGCCGCTCGCGGAACACCCGCACGAGGGTGGGGTTGAAGGTGAGCGGGCCGCCCTCGAAGACGACGGGGGCCGCGACCTCCAGGCCCTGGGCGAGCCCGCCGATCGTCTGCTTCGCGATCGCGTGGAAGGCCGAGAGGGCGATGTCCTCCTTCGCGACGCCCTGGTTGAGCAGGGGTTGGATGTCCGTCTTGGCGTAGACGCCGCAGCGGCCCGACACCTCGTAGACGGTGCGCCCAGCCGCGGCAAGGGCGTCGAAGCGCTCGACGGGGACCTCGAGCAGGCTCGCGATCTCGTCGACGAAGGCGCCCGTGCCGCCGGCGCAGCTCCCGTTCATGCGCATGTCGGCGACCTCGAGCTGCCCGGTCGCGGCGCTGCGGCGGAAGAAGACCATCTTCGCGTCCTGGCCGCCGAGCTCGATCGCGCAGCGGGCCTCGGGGAAGCGCTCGCGGACGGTCCGGGCGTTGGCGACGACCTCCTGCACGAAGGGGACGCCGAGGCGCTCGGCGATCGGGGAGGCGCCCGAGCCGGTGAGGGCGAGCCGCGCGGCGGGCCCGAAGCGCCCTCCCACGCGGACGAGGGCGTCGCGGACGCTGCGCGCCTGCATGCCGCCGTGGCGGCGGTACTCCGAGTAGAGCACCTCGCCCGTGCCCGGGTCGACGACGACGGCCTTCGTCGTCGTGGACCCCACGTCCACGCCTACGTGCACGGTCGGCCTGCGGGCCGACGATTCTCCCCCATGCGACATCTGACCTCCCATGGAGGGCACACGCCCGCGCCCCCCTGGAGGGTATCTACCGAACTTCGGCGCGGGCTAGTCGCTCGGGGCGCGACCGACGCCGAGCTCCCAGACTTCGGACGAGGCCCCGCCTACACCGCCTTGGCGAGCTTCTCGGCCCGCTCGGAGGCGGCGAGCGCCTCGATCACGGAGGGCAGGGTGTCGCCCAGCAGCACGCCGTTGTAGGTGCCGTTGAAGCCGATGCGGTGGTCCGTCACGCGGTCCTGCGGCTGGTTGTAGGTGCGGATCTTCTCCGAGCGGTTGCCGTGCCCGATCTGCGAGAGGCGCTCGGCGCCCTCCTCGGCCTGGCGGCGCTCCAGCTCCTGCTCGTAGAGGCGGGCGCGCAGCATCTGCATGCACACCTCGCGGTTCTGGATCTGGGAGCGCTGGTCCTGGGACTGCACGACGGTGTTGGTGGGCAGGTGGGTGATGCGCACCGCCGAGTAGGTGGTGTTGACGCCCTGGCCACCCGGGCCGGAGGCGCAGTAGGTGTCGATGCGCAGGTCCTCCTGGGCGATCTGGATGTCGATCTCGTCGGCCTCCGGCAGCACGGCCACGGTGGCGGTCGAGGTCTGGATGCGGCCCTGGCTCTCCGTCTTGGGCACGCGCTGGACGCGGTGGACGCCGCTCTCGAACTTCATGACCGAGTAGACCTTGTCGCCCGAGACCTTGAACTCGATCGTCTTGAAGCCGCCGGCCTCGCTGGGGCTCGAGGAGAGCACCTCGACCTTCCAGCCGCGGGAGCGGGCGAAGCGCTCGTACATGTTGTACAGGTCGCCCGCGAAGATGGCGGCCTCGTCGCCGCCCACGCCGGCGCGGATCTCGACGATGGTGTCCTTCTCGTCGTTCGGGTCGCCGGGGATGAGCATGACCTTGATGTCGTCCTCGAGCTCGGGCAGCTTCGCCTCGTTGGCGGCGATGTCGTCCTGGAGCATCTCCTTCTCCTCGGCGTCCGAGGTCTCGTGGAGCATCTCCTTGGCCGCCTCGATGTCGTCGAGGGCCCCGACGTACTCGCGCGCCTTCTCGATGAGCTCGGACTGGCTGGCGTGCTCCTTGGCCAGGCGCGCGTACTCCTTCGGGTCGGACACGACCTCCGGGTCCACGAGCTTCCTCTCCAGCTCCTCGTAGGCGGCGATCAGCTTCTCGAGCTTGTCACGCATGGGGTCTCCTCACGGAAAGCCGCAGGCCCGCACGGGCGCGCGGCGAAATCTCACGGCTTCCCATGATACCCTCGCATGCCCTGCCCGCGAAACGGGCACACTGTCTCCAGAGACCAGACGGGCGCCCGACGACGCGGCCCGACGCACGGAAGGTGAGCACATGGACATCGAGAAGCCGCAGCCCATGCAGATCGGCGGCACGTACCACTACACCCTGTCCTCCTACGACCCGGTGGAGATCGAGGTCGACGTGATGCACGTCTCCGACGCCGACGTCGAGCGCTCGTTCCGCTCGCTCGTCGCCGAGCAGGGCGGCGACGCGGAGACCGCGGACGACGCCTGGGTCGCCGAGCACTTCGAGGGGCTCGACGCAGCCGGGCTGCGCGCCGAGCTGCGCCGCGAGCTCGAGACCTACAGCTCCGCCTACGCCGAGGAGCAGAAGCCGGCGCGCTGCGCCCAGGCCCTCGCCAAGCGGCTGGGCCAGGCCGTGCCCGACCAGGTCGTCGCCGCCTACGAGCGGATGCTGCGCGAGCGCCTCGCCGCCGAGCTCCGTGAGGGCGGCTCGAGCCTCGACGAGCTCTCCGGCAGGCTCGGCGCCGCGACCGACGAGGCCTTGCGCGCCCAGGCCCGCGACCTCGCCGAGCAGGACGCCGCCCTCGACGCCTACGTCGCCGAGAAGCGCCTCAAAGTGGCCGACGAGGAGATTCCCGGCCTGCTGAGGATCCCCGGCGACAAGGCGGACGAGGTCATGCGCGACGCTGAGGAGCACGGGGCGACGGGTGAGCTGCGCCGCGCCGCCCTGCAGGCGAAGGCCGTCCGCTCCCTCGTCGCCGAGTGCGCCTGCACCTACCGGCACGAGACCCCTGAGGAGGCCGCCCGGCGCGACGAGGCCTACGACCAGGCGCTCCGCGCAGCACAGGCCCGCGAGGACCTCGAGCGCGGGATCTCCGGCGACGACGGTGCCGCGGACGGGGAGGGCTTCAAGCTCGTCTAGCCCCCAGGCCGCGCGGCACGCGACGGACGCCGACCGAAGCGCAACAACATCGCCGTTTCAGCGCCGCGCGTGGCGACGAAGGGGCGGTGTTGTTGCGCTTTTCCAGCCCATCGGGGCCTGCCGGCGTGTGGCCGAGCCCACTTCCCTCACGAACGCGCAGGTCAACGTGGCGTCGCTCGGAACGGCTCAGAATGCGCGCCCCGCATGGGCGGCGGGATCCAAGTCGCCGTAGGGGGTCCCGCATGCGACGAGGCCGCCGCCCCGAAGGGACGACGGCCTCGCGAGAGGCGCTGCGGGAGGCGCCTAGAGCTTGATCTCGATGTTCACGCCGGCGGGAAGGTCGAGGCGCATGAGCTGGTCGACGGTGTCCTGCGTGGGGTCGAGGATGTCGATGAGGCGCTTGTGGGTGCGCATCTCGAACTGGTCGCGGGAGTCCTTGTCCTTGTGCGGCGAGCGGATGACCGTGTAGAGGTTGCGCTCGGTGGGCAGGGGGATGGGACCGGAGACGCGGGCACCCGACTTCTGGGCGGTGTCAACGATCAGTCGAGAGGACTGGTCGACGACCTCGTGATCGTAGCCCTTGAGGCGGATCCTGATCTTCTGGTTCGGCACGGTAGATTCCTCCTTAAGGCAGGCGGGCCTGCCACATGGCTACGGGTACTAGGCGTTGGCGCCGGACTTCGCGGCGACCTCCTCGGCGACGCTCTTGGGAACGGGCTCGTAGGAGGCGAACTGCATGGTGTAGCTCGCGCGGCCCTGCGTCTGGGAGCGGAGGTCGGTCGCGTAGCCGAACATCTCGCCCAGGGGCACCTTGGCGCGGATGATCTTGGTGTTGCGACGGTCCTCGATGCCGTCGATCTTGCCGCGGCGGCTCGAGAGGTTGCCCATGACGTCGCCCAGGTACTGCTCCGGGGTCTCGACGACGACGTCCTCGACCGGCTCGAGCAGGACGGGGTCGCTCTTGCGCAGGGCCTCCTTGATCGCCATGGAGCCGGCGATCTTGAAGGCGGCCTCGGAGGAGTCGACCTCGTGGTAG
>CAOJNB010000021.1 GCA_948439405.1 uncultured Coriobacteriaceae bacterium
GCTCGGCCATCGGGACGTAGACGTCGCCGCCGGTTCCGGGTACGGGGTTCTCTGCAGCCATGGTCTCCTCCTCGAGCGTGACGTATGCGTGCGCAAGGCATGCTAGCACGCCCGGGGGCGCCAGGCGCGACCGGGAGGGAGGGCCTCGGGGAGGCGGCTAGGCGTCGAAGGCGGAGGTGCGCTCGATGCCGCCGAGCTCGTCCACGTTGTCCGCGAGCGACATCCCGCCGGTGAAGTTGTCCAGCAGCTCGCCGTCCACGTACACCGGGTGCACGTAGATCTCGATCGGCTCGCCGGGGGCGAACCACATCGACGAGAGCGAGCCGCGGCGCTTGCGGTAGCGCGGGACGCTCGAGGTGTAGCGACCGCAGACGAGCCCCGCGTCGCGACGCTGCTCCGCGAGCCAGATGCGGTAGGCCTCGTTGTAGGGGTCGTCGGTGGCGAAGCTGTCGAAGGTGCAGCGCATCGTGCGGAAGCCGGCGGCCTCCACCACGGGGCGCGCGGCGAGCCACACGGGCAGGTCCACGAGCACGTTGGTGTGCGAGTCGATGTGGGTGAGCCTGAAGCCCAGCTCGCGGAAGCGCTCGACCTGCGCGTCGACCTCCTCGCGCACGGCGCGCACCTCGGTGGCGAAGGCCTCGGTCATGTACTCGTCCACGTAGGTGATCAGCGGGGACTCGCCGTAGGTGTCCTGTTCCATGAAGCGCGGGGTGTAGTGCAGCAGGCCCTGCTCGTTCACGTACTTGGAGAGCTTGCGGATGGGCTCGGAGAGCGGCGCGCACTCGGTGAGGTTGAGGTGCAGGCCGACGTGGTCGGCGAAGCCTCCCTCGCGCGCCATCTCGACGCCCTCCTCGGTGAACTCAGAGTTGACGACGAGGGTCGTCTGCGTGCACAGGCCCTGCTCAAACGCCTTCGCCACGCCGAGGTTGGATTCGTGCGTCAGGCCGAGGTCGTCGGCGTTGATGATGACGCGCATGCTGCGCTCCTCTCACGGATGCTCGTGACCGCGAGTATCGCACCGCCGCGACCTGCGCGACCCGTCTTTTCCGCGATGGTGCGCCGTCCGTCGAGGAGGGGCGCCGGCAGGCCCCCGGGCGGCCCGGGGCGCGGACGCGCGACCGTATAATCCGGCCCAGAAGCATCCCTGCGGGGACATGGAGGAAGGAATCGGGAATGAAGGTGCTCATCACGCCGCGCGGATTCGCGACCTACGGCCTCGAGCAGGTCGAGCGCATGCGCGCGCTCGGGCTCGAGGTCGACTACAACGACACCGGGCTCTCCTACGACGCGGAGACGTTCCTCGCGAAGGCGAAGGACGCCGACGCGATCATCGTGGGCGTCGACGACATGTCGGACCCCGTCCTCGAGCAGCTCCCCAGGCTCAAGGCGGTCTGCAAGTTCGGCGTCGGGACCGACAACATCGGCGTCTCCTGGTGCGAGGAGCACGGCGTCGCCGTGGGGCGCACGGTGGGCTCGAACTCCCTCTCGGTCGCGGAGCACGCCCTCGCCCTCATGTTCTGCGACGCGAAGCTGCTCTACCCCTACCTCCGCGACATCAAGGCGGGCGGCTGGAACAAGGGCACCGGCATCGAGCTCGCCGGCAAGACGATCGGCATCGTCGGCTTCGGCGCGATCGGCCGGCTGCTCGCGGGCCTATGCCACGGCATCGGAATGAGGGTGCTCGCCTACGACGTGATGGGCGTCGACGAGGCCCAGGCGGCCGAGCACGGGGCCGAGGTCGCCACCTTCGACGAGATCATCGAGGGCTCCGACTACGTCTCCGTCCACGTCCCGCTGCTCGACAGCACGCGCAACCTCATCGCGGCCGACGAGATGCGCCGCATGCGCGACACCGCCTGCATCGTCAACTGCGCGCGCGGCGGCGTTGTCAACGAGGACGACCTCTACGAGGCCCTCGTCTCGGGCACCATCCGCTCCGCCGTCTTCGACACCTTCTCGACCGAGCCCCCGGCCGAGGACTGCCCCCTGCTCGGGCTCGACAACTTCCTCCTGACGCCGCACATGGGGGCGCGCACGCAGGAGGCGGAGACCCGCACCTGCCGGATCTCGACCGACTTCGTCATCGAGCACCTCGGCCTGTAGGGACGGACGAGGCGCGGGCACCGAAACGACCACCGACACGAACACGGAGGACCACCTATGGCACAGTTCGAAGGCATCATCACCCCCATGGTCACCCCCTTCAACCGCGACGAGGGCCAGACCATCAACTACGACGCGTGCGCCCAGCTCGTCGAGCGCCTGATCGAGGGCGGCGTGTCCGGTATCTTCCCGCTGGGCACGAACGGCGAGTTCCACGTGTGCGCCGCCCAGGAGAAGATCGAGCTCACCAAGTTCGTCGTCGAGCGCGTGGCCGGACGCGTCCCCGTGTTCAGCGGGACCGGCTCCTGCTCGACCCGCGAGGCGATCGAGCTCTCCCAGGCGGCCGAGGCCGCGGGCGTCACGGCGCTGTCCGTGATCTGCCCGTACTTCGTCAAGCCCACCGCGAAGGACCTGCTTGGCTACTTCCGCGACGTCGCCGCGTCCGTGAGCTGCCCGGTCATCCTCTACAACATCCCGGGCAACACCGGCACGAACATCCCGCGCGAGGTCCTCGCCGAGCTGGCGGAGATCGACAACGTCCGCGGCATCAAGGACAGCTCCGGCGACCTCGAGAACCTCAAGGGCTACCTCGAGGCGGCCGAGGGCAAGGGCGTCGACGTCCTGGTGGGCTCCGACTCCAAGATCCTCGCCGGCCTCGAGCTCGGCGCCACCGGCGCGATCGCCGGCACCTCGAACCTGATCACCGAGCAGGTCGTGGGCCTCTACGACGCCTTCAAGGCCGGCGACCGCGAGCGCGCCGCCGAGCTGCAGGCCGACATCGAGCCGCTGCGCGACGTCATCCACCTCGGCGCCCAGCCGTCCATGGTGAAGCGCGCCCTCGAGCTCGCCGGCGTCCCGGTGGGGCCCTGCCGCCTCCCGATCCTCGACGCCACGCCCGAGCAGGACGAGCGCGTGCGCGCGATGCTCGACCACTATGGCATCGCCCACGAGTAGCGGAGGGGCCGTGGACGCGACGATACGCAAGGCGGACGAGGCGGACCTCGACGCCGTCGAGCTGGTCTACTCGATGATCCACGACCAGGAGGAGGCCGGCGAGGTCTCCATCGGCTGGGACCGCGCCATCTACCCGACGCGCGCCACGGCCGAGGCCGCGCTCGCGCGCGGCGACCTGTACGTGGAGGAGGCCGACGGGGAGGTGGTCGCCTGCGCGATCATCAACTCCGACCAGCCCGACGGCTACGAGCGCGCCGCCTGGCGCGTGCCGGCGGAGGGCGACGAGACGCTCGTGCTCCACACGCTCGTCGTCCGCCCCGACCGCGGCGGCCACGGCCACGCCGGCCGCCTCATCGCCTTCTACGAGGACATGGCGCGCGACCTCGGCTGCGTGAGCTGCCGGATCGACACCAACGCGCGCAACGACCGGGCGCGGGCCATGTACGCCGGCATGGGCTACGAGGAGGTCTCGGTCGTGCCGGTGACGTTCAACGGGATCGAGGGGGTGCAGCTCGTGTGCCTGGAGAAGGACCTGACGGCCGCGAGCGCGCGCCCCGGGACGGGACGCGAGGGAGAGGAGCCGCGCATGGGGACCAGGGTCGCCGTGATGGGGATCATCGTCGAGGACAACGAGGCCGCCGAGGCGCTCAACGAGGTGCTGCACGAGCACGCCGCCTGCATCATCGGCCGGATGGGGATCCCCTACCGGGAGCGGGGCATCAACGTCATCAGCGTCGCGCTCGACGCCACGGAGGACGAGATCTCCGCGCTCGCCGGCAAGGTCGGCGCCATCCAGAACGTGAGCGTGAGGACGGCCTACTCGAACGTCACGTCGCAGGCGTAGCACCTGCGACACCGTCCGAGCGAAGAGGGCCCCGGGGCGCATGCCCCGGGGCCCTCTCTCATGGGTCGTTCCTGCGGCGCCGCCGCTAGGCGACGTCGGTGGCGTAGAACGCGTCGCCCGGCATCTCGCCGCCCACGGAGGCGGGATCCTGGTCGTAGAGGACCTGCAGGTAGCCCTCGAGGGCGGTGCGCATCTCGTCGCCGGTGACGCACACGAGGCTGCAGTTCGGGATGGCGCGGGCGGCCATCTGGGCCTTCTCGATGATGCCGACCTCGGCCACGAGCTCGCCGGCCTCGTCGGGGTTCTCGTTCACCCACTCGACCGAGGCGGCCTGGGCCTCGACGAACTCGGCGACGGCCTCGGGGTGCTCCTCGAGGAAGTCGTTGCGCACGACGGTGACGCCCGTCACCATCGAGGAGCCGTCCTCGCCCTGGACGGCGGCCCACTCGTCGGTGAGGCCGCAGACGCGGTGCAGGCCCTCGTTCTGGGCCATGGTCGCGGTCGCGAAGGGCTCGGGCAGGACGCAGATCGCGTCGGGGTCGCTCTGCAGCACGGCCGCGAGCTCGGAGGCCTCGCTCTTGAACTCGACGGTCACCTGGTCGGCGATGCCGTTCTCCTCGAGCAGGTAGTTGAGCGCGTACTCGGGCGTCGTGCCCTTGCCGGTGGTGTAGACCGTCCTGCCCGCGAGGTCCGCGAACGAGGTGACGGACTCGTCGCCGGTCACGACGTAGAGCACGCCGAGCGTGTTGATGTCGATGACCGAGACCTCGCCCTCGGTCTTGTTGTAGACGACGGAGGCCGCGTTGGCCGGCAGCAGCGCGATGTCGTAGTCGCCCTGGATGAGGCCGGTGGTGACCTCGTCGGCGACGCCGGCGACGGTGAACTCGTAGTCGTTGGCGTACTCGCCCGCCTCGGCGCGGTCCATCATCTCCACCAGGCCGATGGAGGTCGGGCCGGACAGCGAGGCGACGCGGACCTCGGTCGGGGCCGCCTCGGTGGTGGCGGGCTGGGCCTCGCCGCCTCCGGAGCTGCAGGCGACCATCGTGGCGGCCATGGCGACCGCGACGAGGGCGACCATGCAGCGGGAGAGGATGGTGCTGATTCTCGTGCGCATGGGTCTCGTTCCTTCCCTCTTCTTCGGGCGCGGCCGGACGGCCGCGCCTTCCTGTCAGGAGCGCCTCCGATGGTACCCCGTCGCGCCCCGGCCGCACAAACGGGCCGCGTGCTTGTAGAGTTCTGTTGGGATGCGGGCGGCGAGGTTACGCGGCAGGTATCATGTGAGGTCAGCCGTCCGGATCCCGGGCGGAATCTCATGTCTCCGGCACGAGGGACGGTCACATGGCTTTCGGGCGCAGCAAGGGCAGGGGCGACGGGTCGCGGCGCGACCCGCGGGCGGCCTCGGGCCGCAGGTCCCAGCGCGTCGCGCGCGGCGTGGAGGCGACCCACGGGCGCGGGGCCCGCGCCGCCTCGCGCCACGACGCCACCTCAGTCGCCGCGCTCTCCCGCGCCAACGCCGCCTCCATGTACGCCCGCCGCCGCAAGCGCCAGCGCCGCCGGCGCGTTGTCCGCGGGATTCTCCTCACCCTCCTCGGCCTGCTCGCCGCCTGCGGCGTCGCCATCGGGCTGTACGCCTTCAACCTCAACAGCCAGCTCACCGGCAACGTCGACGACGCCACGCGCGAGGTCCTCAGCGACACCGTCAACGACGAGCCGTTCTACGCCCTGCTGCTGGGCACCGACCGCAACCAGGAGCGCGACGACTCCGGCGACTTCGGCGTGTACCGCTCCGACACGATCATCCTCGCGCGCGTGGACCCGGGCGAGCAGGTCGTGACCCTCGTCTCCATCCCCCGCGACACGATGGTCGAGATCGAGGGCTACGGGGTCGACAAGATCAACGCCGCCTACGCCTACGGCGGGGCCTCGCTGGCCATCACCACGGTCGAGGACTTCGCCGGCGTGGACATCTCCCACTACGCCGAGGTGAACATGGACGGCTTCGCCGCCGTCGTCGACCAGGTGGGCGGCGTCACCGTGGACCTGCCGGTCGCGGTGAGCGATCCCGTGATCGACCTCGAGCTGCCCGCCGGCGAGCAGACGCTCGACGGTGCCACCGCGGCGCTGCTCGCGCGCTCCCGCCACGCCTACGACGACTACGGCGGCGGCGACTACTTCCGCGCGGCCAACCAGCGCATGCTCATCGGCGAGGTCGTCAACGAGCTGCTCTCGTCGGACCCCGTGACCATCGCCAACACCATCTCGACGATCGCGGGCTACGTCACGACGGACATGGGCGTGGCGGACCTCGTGAGCCTCGCCGGCATGTTCGCCGGCTTCGACGTGAACACCAGCTTCTACTCGGGCATGTGCCCTGTCGTCTCCCAGTACGTCAACGGCATGTGGCAGGACACCGTCGACCAGACCGCCTGGGAGGAGATGATGGTCCGCGTCGACTCCGGCCTGCCCCCCTACACCGACGAGAGCCAGGACTTCACGAGCGGCGTGGCCGGCTCGCTGGGCGTCTCCTCCGGCGCCTCCGAGGGCGACGGGTCCTCCGTCGAGCCCGACTTCAGCGGCAACGTCATCGTCCTCAACGCGGCGGGCGTCTCCGGGATCGCGGGCAACGTGGCCAACGAGCTCTCCGCCGCGGGCTACTCCACCTACGCCGACAACGCCGCGAACCCGAGCGACGCGACCGTCATCTACTACAACGGCGAGGGGGGCGCCGCCAAGGCGGCGGGCGTCCAGCAGACCCTCGGCGGCAGCTACCAGGTCGCGCAGAACGACGGCACCTACGACACCACCGTGGACGTCGTCGTCGTGATCGGCTCCGACTACGCCTAGCGCGCGTCCCCGCCTCGGCCGGGACGCGATGGGACACGAACCGTAGGGCCTCGACGAGGGGATGGTGCGTCATGCAGGACCTGTGCGAGCTCTTGGGGGGCAACCCCTACCCGGGCCGCGGGATCGCGGTGGGACATGGCCGCGTGTACTACTTCATCATGGGCAGGAGCGCCAACAGCCGGAACCGGATCTTCGCGGAGACCGAGGACGGCATCCGCACCGAGGCCCACGACCCTGCGCTCGTCGAGGACCCGAGCCTGATCATCTACCACCCCGTCCGCGCGATGGGCGACGACCTCGTCGTCACCAACGGCGACCAGACGGACACCATCGTCGAGGCCGGCGACTTCCGCGCCGGCTGCATGAGCCGCACCTACGAGCCGGATGACCCCAACTGGACGCCGCGCATCTCGGCGATCGTCCACCCGGACGGCTCCTTCGAGATGTCCATCCTCAAGAACGACGGCTCGGGGCGCTGCAGCCGCCAGTTCTTCTGCTACGAGGGCGTGGACGAGGGCCGCGGCTACTTCCTGAGCACCTACCAGGGCGACGGCGACCCGCTGCCCAGCTTCGCCGGCGAGCCGGTCGAGGTCTCCATGCCGGAGCCCGACGCCGTGTGGGCGGCGCTCGACGAGGACAACAAGGTGTCGCTCTACGCCAACGTGGGCGGCGCGGTCACCCTCTACAACAAGAACCTCGGCGACTAGGGAGCAGGAGAGGCGAATGAACGAGCTCGAGCTCAAGTACGGCTGCAACCCCAACCAGAAGCCCTCGCGCGTCTACATGCGCGACGGGTCCGACCTGCCGGTGGAGGTCCTCTCCGGGCGCCCCGGCTACATCAACTTCCTCGACGCCCTCAACTCCTGGCAGCTCGTGCGCGAGCTCAAGGAGGCCACCGGGCTGCCCGCCGCGGCGTCCTTCAAGCACGTCTCGCCCGCCGGCGCCGCCGTGGGGCTGCCCCTCACCGAGACCGAGCGGCAGATGTACTTCGTCGACGACGAGGGCGAGCTCACCCCGATCGCCTGCGCCTACATCCGCGCCCGCGGCGCCGACCGCATGAGCTCCTACGGCGACTTCGCCGCCCTCTCCGACACCTGCGACGCGCGCACGGCCCTCTACCTCAAGCACGAGGTGTCCGACGGCGTGATCGCGCCGGGCTACACCGACGAGGCCCTCGAGATCCTGCGCTCCAAGAAGGGCGGCAACTACAACGTCATCCGCATCGACCCGGACTACGTGCCCGCCCCCGTCGAGAGCAAGGACGTCTTCGGCGTGACCTTCGAGCAGGGGCGCAACGAGTTCAGAATCGACCGCGACCTGCTCTCGAACGTGGTGACCGAGAACAAGGAGGTTCCCGACTCCGCCCAGGTCGACATGCTCGTGGCGCTGATCACCCTCAAGTACACGCAGTCCAACTCCGTCTGCTACGTCAAGGGCGGCCAGGCCATCGGCGTGGGCGCCGGCCAGCAGAGCCGCGTGCACTGCACCCGCCTCGCCGGCAACAAGGCCGACACCTGGTACCTGCGCCAGCACCCGAAGGTGCTCGGCCTCGAGTTCGTCGAGGGCATCCGCCGCGCCAACCGCGACAACGCGATCGACGTCTACATCTCCGACGAGTGCGACGACGTGCTGCGCGACGGCGAGTGGCAGAAGTGGTTCGCCGTGCGCCCCGAGCCGCTCACCCGCGAGGAGAAGGCGGCCTGGGTCGCCACGCAGACGGGCGTGACGCTGGGCAGCGACGCCTTCTTCCCCTTCGGCGACAACGTCGAGCGCGCCCACAAGTCCGGCGTGAGCTACATCGCCGAGCCCGGCGGCTCCATCCGCGACGACAACGTGATCGAGACCTGCGACAAGTACGGCATCGCGATGTGCTTCACCGGGATGCGCCTGTTCCACCACTAGGAGCGCGGACCCAGGCGGGATACTCGCATGGGTTCACAAAACTCGGGGCCACTTGGCGCGAACGCCAGGTGGCCCCGAGTTTTGTGCAACCGCGAAGGCCCGGCATTGCTCGACGGGCGCAAAATCCCAGGTTCCGGCAACGCGAGTCGAGCCCCATGCACGTCCTGCCGCACAAAACCGGGGTCGGTGCGGCATCGCAGTGCACAATTCCGGGGTCGAGGCGGCCTTTGCGCCATCTCGGCCCCAGAATCGTGAACTCATGTCCCCGAGGGCAAGCGGGGCCGGGGCGGCTACACCCCGATTCCGAACGGGATGGGACGGGGCTCGCCCTCGGCGAGGCAGGCGTCGAGCCCCGCCTCGATCGCCTCCCGGTCCATCCCGCGGCCGATCACGCAGATGCGGGTGAGCCGGTCGCCCAGCTCCGGGTCCCAGTCGCGCTTCGCCTGCGGGCGCTCGCGCAGCAGGGGCACGATGTTGTAGGGCTCCTCACAGGCGACGAAGGAACGCCCGCGCACGAGCGAGACCTGGCTGCCGGCCTGCTCGAGCAGGTAGCGGGCATCCGGGCCCTGCGCGCACCACGCCTCGCCCTTGGCGCGGATCACCTCGCGCGGCCAGGCGCGCACGCAGGTCTCGAGGGCCTCGAGGTCGAAGGGGCGGCGCCGCTCGTAGACGAAGGTCGAGATGCCGTACTCGAGCACCTCCGGGTCCTCGTGCTCCTCGGGGTGCTCCATCGCGTCGGCCCACGCCGAGGAGGTGCGGGCGCTCTCGAAGTCGAAGCGGCCCGTGTCGAGCAGCTCGGAGATCGGGAGCTCGCCGCGGCAGGCCTCGAGGATCCGCGCCTCGCGCTGCAGCCCGCGCACCACGGCGCGCAGCTCCGCCACCTGCTCGGGGGTCACGGCGTCCACCTTGTTGAGGACGAGGGTGGTGCAGAACTCGATCTGCTGGATCAGCAGGCTCTCGATGTCGTCCTCGTCGACCTCCTCGCGCTCGAGCGCGGCCCCGCCGCCGAACTCGTCCCACATGCGGGCGCAGTCGACCACGGCGATGAGGTTGTCCATCTCGATGCGCGAGCGTCCCTCAACCTTGCTGCGGTCGCAGATGCGCGAGATGGCGAAGGCGATCGGCAGCGGCTCGCAGATGCCCGAGGCCTCGATGATCACGTAGTCGAAGGCGCCGGAGTCCGCCAGGGAGGCGAGCTGGCGTTCGAGGTCGTCGGCAAGGGTGCAGCAGATGCAGCCGTTCGTCAGCGGGATGAGCTCGTCGCTCTCCGCGAGCGCCCCCTCGGCGACCAGCGCGGCGTCGACGTTGACCTCGCCGATGTCGTTCACGATCACGGCGGCGCGGATGCCCTCGTCGTTGGCGAGGATGTGGTTGAGCAGCGTCGTCTTGCCGGCCCCGAGGTAGCCGGTGATCAGGGCGATGCGGGTCACGTGCGCGGTCTCGTCGGTCATGGGGCGCCCTCCTTCGCGGGGTCCGGATGTCACGCCGCAGAGTCTACCCGTCGCGCGGCCTCCTCGCAGCCCGCCGCCCGAAGTGCTAGAGTCGATGCCACTGTTTCAGGGCGGGGTGGAATTCCCCACTGGCGGTATCCGGGAATGCCCGGGAGCCCGCGACCCGCGAGAGCGGCTGAGTCCGGTGAGAGTCCGGCGCCAACGGTCAAAGTCCGGAGGGAAGAAACGGAGGGCCCGTCATGGCCATCGACTCCCATGCAACGACCACGTCCAACGCGACCGACTCCCGCTCGGGGGGCTGGTCGAGCCGCCGCATCGCCGTGACGGCGCTGTTCACGGCGATCGCCATCGTGGCGAACTTCATCGAGTTCCCCATCTTCCCGGCGGCGGCCTGGCTCAAGTACGACCCCTCGGGCATCGTGTGCCTGGTCTCGGGCCTCGTGTTCGGGCCGGCCACCGGCCTCGTGGTGAGCGTGCTGTCCTGCGTGCGCATCCTGTTCGGCAACCCCTGGGGCGCGCTGATGGCCGTCATAGCGTCAGTGTCGCTCACGGTGCCCGCCGCCGCGATCTACCGTCGCCGCCGCACGCGCGGCGCCGCACTGGCCGGCATGGCCGTCTCCGCCGTCGTGTGCCTCGCGCTGTGCATCGTCGCCAACATCATCGTGACGCCGCTGTACACCGGCATGCCCACCGAGGCCGTCATCGCCCTCGTCGTGCCCGCGCTGCTGCCCTTCAACCTGCTGAAGATCGCGATCAACTGCGTCGTGAGCTTCCTGGTGTACGGGACGGTCGAGCGCATCGTCGAGCGCTAGGCCGCATGCCGGGCGCCCCCCTCATCGAGCTCCGAGGCGTCCGCCTCGCCTACGACGGCGGCGCCACCCGGGCGCTCGACGGCGTCGACCTCGTCGTGCGCCCGGGCGAGCGCCTCTGCGTGCTCGGGGCGAACGGCTCCGGCAAGTCCACGCTCGCGGGCGTGGTCGCCGGGCTGCTCGCCCCGGACGCCGGGGCCGTGACGCTGCTCGGGCGCGCCGCCTTCCGCGAGGGGGTGGGGGCCGACCCGGCGGCCTACCGCGAGGCGCGCCGCGGGATCGGCTACGTCTTCCAGGACCCCGAGGACCAGATCATCACCACCGTCGTGGAGGACGACGTCGCCTTCGGCCCGGAGAACCTCGGGCTGCCGCGCGAGGAGATCGCCGCCCGCGTCGAGCGGGAGCTGCGCCGCGTCGCCCTCACCGACCTGGCGAAGGCCGACCCCACGCGGCTCTCCGGCGGCCAGCAGCAGCGCGTCGCCATCGCCGGCGCACTCGCCCTGCACCCCGAGCTGCTCGTGCTCGACGAGCCCGGCGCCCTGCTGGACGTGCGCGGGCGGCGCGGCGTGATGCGGGCGTGCGCGAAGCTCCACGCGCGGGGGACCGCGATCGTGCACGTCACCCACTTCGTCGAGGAGGCCGAGGCGGCCGACCGCGTGCTCGTGATGGACCGCGGCCGCGTCGCGCTCGAGGGGACGCCCGCGGAGGTGTTCGCCCGCGCCGACGCGCTCGAGGAACTCCACCTGGAGCTGCCGGCCGCGCGGCGCCTCGTGCTGGCCCTGGGCCGCGAGGCGGCCCCCGAACCCGCCCCCTCCGCCGGGGGGCGCAGGGACGCCGCGCGGGCCGTGCGCGGGGACGCGGCGGCCGTCGAGGCGGCGGGCGTCTCCTTCTCCTACGGCGCCGCCCCCGTCCTGGACGACGTGTCGCTCGAGGTCGCCGCCGGGGAGTTCGTCTGCGTCGTCGGGCAGACGGGCTCGGGCAAGTCGACGCTCGCCCGCCTCGCCTGCGCGCTCGCCCAGCCGGACGCCGGCACGCTCGCGACCTGCGGCGTCGACGTGCGCGACCGCAGGCGCCGCCGCGAGCTGCGCCGCAGGGTCGGCTACGCGATGCAGCGCCCCGAGCGGCAGCTGTTCTGCGACACCGTGGCCGAGGACGTCGCCTTCGGCCCGCGCAACAGGGGGCTCCCCGAGGGGGAGGTGTCGCGCCTCGTGGCCGAGACGCTCCGGCTGCTGGGGATCGAGGACCTCGCCGACCGCTCCCCCTTCGGCCTCTCCGGCGGCCAGCAGCGCCTCGCGGGGCTCGCGGGCGTGCTCGTCGGCGACCCGGACCTGCTCGTGCTCGACGAGCCGATGGCGGGGCTCGACCCGACGGGCCGCCAGGGGCTGCGCCGCATCCTGCGCGGGCTGCACGCGGAGGGGCGCGCCCTGCTGATGGTGACCCACTCGATGGAGGACGCCGCCGAGCTCGCCGACCGCATCGTCGTGCTTGACCGCGGCCGCGTCGTCGCCCAGGGGACGCCCGCCGAGGTCTTCGCCGACGCCCGCGACCTCGCCTCCCGCGGCCTCGGCGTTCCGGGGCCCCTCGAGCTCGCCCATGCGCTCGAGGCGGCGGGCGCGGGCCCGCTCGGCGGCCCGCTCACCCTGGACGCGCTCGCCGGCGCGCTCCGCGCGCGCGGCGTCGGGCCCGCACGGCTCGAGGAGCTCCTCGGGGAGGTGGCGTAGGTGGCGATTCGCATCTCGATGGGGCAGTACGTGCCGGGCGACTCCCCGGTCCACCGGCTCGACCCGCGGGCGAAGGCCGTCGGGACCCTGCTCGCCATGGTCGCCGCCATCGTCGCGTCCGAGCCCGCCCAGCTCGCCTGCTGCGCGGCGGCCGTCGCCCTGCTCGTGGGCCTGTGCCGGGTGCCGCCCCGTCGGGTCCTGGCCTCGGTGTCCTCGGTCCTCGCCTTCCTCGCGGTCATCGCGCTCCTCAACGTCTTCTTCGTCCGGGGAGGCGCCGTCCTCCTCTCGCTCGGCCCCGTCGTCGTGACCGAGGGCGGGCTGTGGGGCGCGCTGCTCTACGCCGGCCGCTTCGCCCTGCTCGTGCTCGTGGGCGCCGTCCTCATGCTCACCACGACCCCCACCCAGCTCACCGACGCCTTCGAGTCGCTGCTCTCGCCGCTCGCCCGGCTGGGCGCGCCCGTCCACGACCTCGCCATGGTCATGTCGCTCGCCCTGCGCTTCGTGCCGACGCTCGGCGAGGAGGCCCAGCAGGCCCTCGAGGCCCAGGCCGCGCGCGGGGCCTCGTTCGAGTCCGGGGGGCCGGCGGCCCGCCTCCGCGCGGCCCTCTCCGTCGTCGTCCCGCTGTTCGCCGCCGCGCTGCGCCACGCGGACGCGGTGGCCCTCGCGCTCGACGCCCGCTGCTACGAGGGGGGCGCCTCGCGCAGCCACTTCCACGAGATGCGGATGCGCGGCGCCGACGTCGCCTACCTGGTCGCCTGGTTCGCCCTGCTCGCAGCCCTCGTCGCCCTCGGCCTCGTCGCGTGACCCCTCCGCGGGACGCCCATCCCGCGCCGCTATAATCAGCCCACCGAGACCAAGCGAGGAGGCCCCATGCCCACGTCACCCCACACCGGAGACCCGTGCGTCCTCGTCACGGGCGGAGCCGGGTTCATCGGCAGCCACACCGTCGTCGAGCTCCTGGGGGAGGGTCGCCGCGTCGTGGTCGTGGACGACCTGTCCAACGCGAGCCCTCGCGTGTTCGACCGCATCCGCCAGGTCGCGGGCGACGAGGCCTTCGCCCGCCTCTCCTTCGTCGAGGCCGACGTCGCCGACCGCGCCGCGCTCGAGTCCGTCTTCGAGGCCAACGAGGTCGAGGGCGTGATCCACTTCGCCGGCCTCAAGGCGGTGGGCGAGTCGGTCACCAAGCCGCTCGAGTACTACGCCAACAACATCGGCAGCACGCTCGTGCTGTGCGACGTGATGCGCGCGCACGGCTGCACGTCGATCATCTTCTCGAGCTCCGCCACCGTCTACGGCGACCCCGACGGGCTCCCCCTCACCGAGGAGAGCCCCAAGAAGCCGGCGACCAACCCCTACGGCTGGACCAAGTGGATGATCGAGCAGATCCTCTCCGACCTCCACACGGCCGACCCCGCGTGGAACGTCGTGCTGCTGCGCTACTTCAACCCCATCGGGGCGCACCCCTCGGGCCTGATGGGCGAGGACCCCAAGGGCATCCCCAACAACCTGCTCCCCTACGTCGCCCAGACCGCCGTGGGCAGGCGCGAGTACGTGCACGTCTACGGCGGCGACTACCCCACCCCCGACGGCACGGGCGTGCGCGACTACATCCACGTGATGGACCTCGCGGCCGGGCACGCCGCCGCGCTGCGCTGGATGCGCGGCCGGACCGGCGTCGAGGTGTTCAACCTGGGCACCGGCAGGGGCACGAGCGTCCTCGAGGTCATCGACGCCTTCTCCCGCGCCTGCGGGCACGAGGTCCCCTACCGCATCGAGGGCAGGCGCGCCGGCGACGTCGTCGCCAACTACGCCGACGCCTCCAAGGCGGAGCGCGAGATGGGCTGGGTCGCCACCCGCGACATCGACGACATGTGCCGCGACGCCTGGCGCTGGCAGTCCGCCAACCCGGAGGGCTACGGTGAGTAGCGCCGAGGCCTTCGTCTCCTACCTCGCCCGCTGGCGCGAGCCGGTGGACCGCGCCCTGACCGGCGCCGGCGGCGCGCGCGAGGCGGACCTCGAGGGCTACCTGTACGGCCCGGCCGACGAGTTCACCGCCCGCGGGGGCAAGCGCGTCCGCCCGATCCTGTGTCTGCTCGGCTGCGAGGCCGTGGGCGCCGAGCCGGAGCGCGCGATGGGGGCGGCCTGCGCCGTCGAGTGGTTCCAGAGCGCGGCCCTCGTCCACGACGACATCGCCGACGAGGGCGAGACGCGCCGCGGCGCCCCCTGCGTGCACCGCACGCTCGGCGTCGGGCTCGCCGTCAACGTGGGCGACCTCGCGCTCGTGCGCTCCTTCGGGTGCGTCGCGGGCGACGAGCGGCTCGGGCCGGGGCTGCGCGCGCGCATGCTCGCGGAGCTCGGCGCGATGATGGAGCGCACCCTCGAGGGGCAGGCGCTCGACCTCGGCTGGGCGCGCGACGGGCGCTGGGACCTCGTCGGCGGGGACTACCTGCGCATGGCGACGCTCAAGACGGCCCACTACTCCGCCGCGAGCCCGCTCGCGCTCGGGGCGATGGCGGGCGGGGGGTCGCCCGCCCAGGTCGAGGACCTGCGCGCCGTTGGCCTCGACGCCGGCCTCGCCTTCCAGATCCAGGACGACCTGCTCAACCTCGTCGGCGACGGGGACGCCCAGGGCAAGGACCTGCGCAGCGACGTCACCGAGGGCAAGCGGACCCTCGTCGCGCTCACCGCCCTCGAGCGACTGGGCTCGGCGAGCCGCGATGAGCTGGTGGGCCTGCTCTCCTCGCACGAGACCGACCCCGCGCGCCTCGCCCGCGCCGTCGAGCTCATGGAGGCCGTCGGCGCGATCGACGACGCCCGCCGCGTCGCCCGCGAGCTCGCGGGGCGCGCCGCCGCCCGCGCAGAGGCCGCCGACGTCGCCCCCGCCGCACGCGACGCACTGGCGGGCATGGCGGAGTTCTTCGTGAGCCGCGTCGGCTAGACTGGACCCGAACGGACGGGGAGGGGACGAGCCATGGAACCCATCAGGATGGGCATGACGGGCGCCGCCGTGGAGGACGTGCAGGACCGCCTGGCCTCGATGGACTACGAGATCGACGAGGCGGAGCGCGCCTCGCAGACGTACGGGGAGTCGACCGCGGCCTGCGTCGCGGCCTTCCGCTCCGCCTTCGGCCTGGGCACCGGCAACGAGGTGGACGAGCACACCTGGGCGACCCTCGTCGACGAGTCCCACGTGCTCGGCGACCGCACCCTCTACCTCCGCCTCCCCAACTTCCACGGCCGCGACGTGCGCGACCTGCAGCTCGCCCTGAACGTCCTCGGCTTCTCCTGCGGCGCCGTCGACGGCTACTTCGGCGCGCACACCGAGTCCGCCCTCAAGCGCTTCCAGGAGAGCGTGGGCATCCTGCCCGACGGCATGGGCTTCTCCGACACGATCGACGCCATCTGGCGCCTCCACCACGTGTGGCAGGGCAAGCCCGCCGCCGGGCCGCACCCCACCGGCGACATGGGCTTCGCCCGCGCCGCGAAGGTGCTCGAGTCCACCCCGCTGTCCATCGCGGCCGAGGACCCCATCTCGCGCAACGTGGCCGGGCGCATCTGGAACCTGGCGAGCGCCACCTCCGACGCCTCCCGCCTCTCGCTCGCCGAGCGCGCCGACGACGTGCGCGACGAGGACGCCTGCGTGCTCGTGCTCGCCACCGCCGACAACGAGCCGAGCTCGGGGGCCCACAACGTCGTGGTCGAGGACGGCGACGCGGCCTCGCTGGCCAAGCAGGTCCGCACCGCGTGGCGCAGCGCGCGCGAGGGCACGCCCGTCGTGCGCGTCGAGCTCCCCGGCACCTCCGCCTACGACGGGTCGTTCACCTCGCGCGAGGCGCAGAGCCTCGCCGTGCTGCTGCTCGACGCCATCTGCCTCGCCTTCTCCGAGTAGCCTGCTGCTACACTTGTCCCGCTCGTCAGCTGGCGTCCAGCGCAGCGACTGCACTGGGGCATCGTCCAATGGTCAGGACACGGGTTTTTGGTGCCTGGAATGAGGGTTCGAGTCCTTCTGCCCCAGCCGACGAACGCATCGCGGGCCCGCGCCGCCTCCCGGCCGGGCCCGCTGCGCGTCCGGGGGCCAAGGCGGTCCCGGACGCCGTAGAATGGAGAGGTCCGGGGCCTGCTCCGGACCCCTCCCTGTCCCAGCGTTCGAAGGAGTGAGCATGAGCAACTGGCTTGGGCTGGACGGCAAGGTCATCCTCGTCACGGGCGGCGCCTCCGGCATCGGCAAGGCCACCGCGGAGTCCCTCAAGGACGCCGGCGCCGTCGTCGTGGTCGCCGACATGAGCGTCGAGACGGGCGACGAGCTCGACGGCATGTACTGCATCCACTGCAACGTCGCGGACCCCGCCGAGGTCACCGCCATGGTCGACCACGTCGTCGAGAAGTACGGCCGCATCGACTGCCTGTTCAACAACGCCGGCATCAACCGCCCGTGCCTGCTCGTCGACGTCGCCGGCGACCACCCCGAGTACGAGCTCGACGTCGCGAAGTTCGACCAGCTCTTCGGCGTCAACGTGAAGGGCCTGTTCCTCGTTGCCCAGGCGGTCGCCCGCCAGCTCATCAAGCAGGGCGACGGCGGCGTCATCGTGAACACCTCCTCGGCCTCCGGCAAGGAGGGCTCCGAGGGCCAGTCGCCCTACTCCGCCACCAAGGGCGCCTGCGACTCCTTCACCCGCAGCTGGGCCAAGGAGCTCGGCAAGTACGGCATCCGCGTCGTGGCCGTCGCCCCCGACATCATGGAGGCCACCGCGCTGCGCAGCGAGGCCTACGACAAGGCGCTCGCCTACACCCGCGGCACCGTGCCCGAGAAGATGAACACCGACTACTCGAAGTCCGTGCCGCTCGGCCGCGCGGGCTACCTCTACGAGGTCGCCGACACCGTCGCCTTCCTCATGAGCGAGCACGCGGGCTACATCACCGGCACCACGCTCAACATCTCCGGCGGCAAGTCGCGCGGCTAGCGGCTCCGCCCCGCGCCCCGTCGGGGCGCCCTCACGCGCTATCATCAAGTGGCGTGCCCGGACCCTCCGGGCGCGCCACTTCCCGTTCCCGTCGAGCACGAAGGAGCGCCGATGTCCGCAACCGCCATCGTCCTCGCCGCCGGCGAGGGCACGCGCATGAGGTCACGCCACCCCAAGGTCGTCCACCGGATGCTCGGCCGCCCGCTCGTGTGGTGGAGCGTGACGGCCGCCCGCAAGGCGGGCGTCGGGCGCATCGTCGTGGTCGTGGGCAACGGCGCCGACGAGGTCCGCGCCGTGTTCGCCGGCGACGACGACGTCGAGTTCGTCGAGCAGGCCGAGCGCCTGGGCACCGGCCACGCCGTCAAGGTCGTCCGCGACCGGCTGGGCGGCCTCTCCGGCCCGATCGTGGTCCTCACGGGCGACTCCCCGCTCATCCGCCCGGAGACGATCGCCGACCTCGTCGCCCACAACAAGGAGGGCCACTACGCGGCGACCGTCCTCACGATGACGCCGCCCAACCCCAGGGGCTACGGCCGCGTCGTGTTCGGCACGGACGGCACCATCAAGGCGATCGTCGAGGACAAGGACTGCACCGAGCGCCAGCGCAAGGAGCTCTCCGAGTGCAACTCCGGCATCTACTGCTTCTGCGGCAGGCGCCTCTCGGCGAGCATCGACCGGATCGGCTGCGACAACGCCCAGGGCGAGTACTACCTCACCGACATGGTCTCCATCTTCCGCGAGGAGGGCCAGCCCGTCTCCTCGATCCCGTGCTGCGACTGCTCCGAGCTGCTCGGCGTGAACTCCCGCCGCCAGCTCGCCGAGGCCACCCGCGTCATGCAGCGCCGCATCAACGGGGAGCTCATGGACGCCGGCGTGACCATGCTCGACCCCGACCAGGTGTGGGTCGGCCCCGAGGTCGAGGTCGGCCGCGACACGGAGCTGCTCCCCCAGACGATGCTGTGGGGCGCGACCAGCGTCGGCGAGGAGTGCGTGATCGGCCCCAACACCCGCCTCACAGACACCCGCGTGGGCGACCGCTCCGTCGTCGAGGAGACGGTCGCCGTCGAGGCCCGCATCGACGACGACGTGACCTGCGGGCCGCGCGCCTACCTGCGCCCCGGCACCCACCTCATGGACGGCTCGAAGGCCGGGACCCACGTGGAGATCAAGAAGTCCACCATCGGCCCGGGCAGCAAGGTCCCCCACCTCTCCTACATCGGCGACGCGACCGTCGGCTCGGACGTCAACATCGGCGCCGGCACCATCACGTGCAACTACGACGGCACGAACAAGCACCCCACGGTCATCGGCGACGGCACCTTCGTGGGCTCCGACACCATGCTCGTCGCCCCCGTCACGCTCGGCGCCCATGTCACCACCGGCGCATCCAGCTGCATCACCCGCGACGTGCCCGACGGCGCGCTCGCGGTGGAGCGTTCCAGGCAGACCATCATCGAGGGATACGGCACGCGCAAGGCGGCTCGGGACGCCGCCGACGAGGAGAAGGGCGAGTAGGCATGTACGAGGAGCTCCACGGGACGTTCGACACGCTCAAGAGGTTCGTCCTGTTCGGCGGCACGACCAACCCCAAGCTGACCCAGGACATCGCCGACCACCTCGGCGTCGAGGTGTCCCCCATCGACATCGAGAAGTTCGCCAACGGCGAGACCTACGTGAAGCCCGGCACGACCGTGCGCGGCTCCGACGTCTTCTTCGTCCAGTCGCTGGCCGGCCCCAACGTCAACGACGCGCTCATGGAGATCCTGATCGCCTCCGACGCCTGCTCGCGCGCGAGCTGCCGCTCCTTCACCGCGATCATCTCCCACTACGCCTACGCGCGCCAGGACCGCAAGGCCACGCCGCGCGAGCCGATCACCGCCCGCCTCGTCGCCAACCTCCTCGAGGTCTCCGAGGTCGACCGCATCGTCACCCTCGACCTGCACCAGGGCCAGATCCAGGGCTTCTTCGACATCCCCGTGAACCACCTCACGGCGCTGCCGCTGTTCGGCGAGTACTACGAGAAGAAGGACTTCGACTGGGAGAACACCGTCGTCGTCTCGCCCGACGTGGGCCGCGCCAAGGCCGCCAAGCGCCTGTCCGACCAGCTCGGCTGCTCACTGGCCATCGCCCACAAGAGCCGCCCGAAGCACAACATGGCCGAGGTCATGGCCGTCATCGGCGACATCGAGGGCAAGACCTGCATCATCAACGACGACATGATCGACACCGCCGGCACCCTCGTCGGCTCGATCAAGGAGCTCTCGAAGATGGGCGCGGGCGACATCTACGTGTGCGCGACCCACCCGATCTTCTCCGGCCCCGCCATCGACCGCCTCATGGAGGCCCCCATCACCGAGGTCGTCGTGACCGACTCGATCCCGGTCCCGCAGGACCGCCTGGGCGACCGCCTCAAGGTCATGTCCGTCGCGCCGCTGTTCGCCGAGGCGATCTACCACATCTACACCGACGTCCCCGTGTCCGACATCCCCGGCGGGGACGCGGCGCTGTAGGCGATGGCGGCCCAGCCGCAGCCCCGCGAGGTCCTGCTCGTCGCCGGCCTGGGCAATCCCGGCGACGAGTACGCCCGCACCCGCCACAACGCCGGCTTCCGCACGGTCGACGAGCTGGCCGACCGCCTCGGCGCCACGTACTGGAAGAGCCAGGTGGGCGCCCAGGTGGCCGTCGTGCGCGCAGCCGGGCGCGAGGTCGTGCTCGCCAAGCCGCAGTCGTTCATGAACACGAGCGGAGGCCCCGTCTCGAAGCTGTGCGCGGCCTACGGCGTCGAGCCCGAGGGGCTCCTCGTCGTCCACGACGAGCTCGACATCCCCGCCGGCGACGTCCGGGTGAAGTTCGGCGGCGGCCACGGCGGGCACAACGGCTTGCGCTCGATCGTCGACAAGCTCGGCAGCCGGAACTTCTCCCGCGTCCGCGTCGGCATCGGGCGCCCGCCCGGGCGCATGGACCCCGCGGACTTCGTCCTGCGCGAGCTCAAGGGCGACTTCGCCGAGGACTTCGCGGTGACGGTCGGCGTCGCGGCCGACGCGGTCGAACGCTGCCTCGAGGACGGGGTGATTGCCGCTCGGCAACAATACAATGCAGGACATGGGAGCCGCTAGCCCGAGGCGGTAGAATGTAGGGTGCTGTCTTGGTGGGCTTGTTCGGGGGTGCACCCGCCCTGCGGGCTCCGATTCACGCCTCACGTCCCTAGGCACACGGCAGCGTCCGGGACGGCGCCGCGTCCCGGTCGGAGAGGAGAAGAGAGGAGTCCGCTGCATGTACAAGATCCTCGAAAAGACGCAGTTCTCGGAGAAGGTGTTCAAGTTCCGAGTACATGCGCCGCAGATGGCCAAGAAGGCGCAGGCCGGCCAGTTCCTCATGATCCGCATCGACGAGACCGGTGAGCGCGTGCCGTTCACCTTCGCCGGGTGGAACCCCGAGGAGGGCTGGATCGAGTTCATCTTCATGGTCATCGGCAAGACGACCACCAAGCTGTCCACCCTCGAGCCCGGCGACGAGATCCTCGACGTCACCGGCCCGCTGGGCAACCCGACCGAGATGCACGAGGGCTCCTGGTGCGTCATCGGCGGCGGCGTCGGCCTGGCCATCGCCTACCCGGTCGCCAAGATGCTCGTCGAGAGCGGCCACGAGGTCCACGCCATCATGGGCGCGCGCACCAAGGACCTGCTGCTGATGATCCCGCAGTTCGAGGAGCTCCTCGACTCCGACCACCTGCACATCACCACCGACGACGGCTCCGCGGGCGAGAAGGGCGTCGTGACCCAGCCGCTCGAGCGCCTCTGCCAGGACAAGGCCATCGACCAGGTCTTCGTGGTCGGCCCCGTACCCGCCATGAAGTTCTCGGCCCTCACCTGCGAGAAGTACGACATGCCCATCATCGCCAGCCTCAACCCGATCATGGTCGACGGCACCGGCATGTGCGGCTGCTGCCGCTGCACCGTCGGCGGCGAGACGAAGTTCGCCTGCGTCGACGGCCCGGACTTCGACGCCACCCAGGTCGACTGGGACGACCTTTCCAAGCGCCAGAGGGCGTACCTGACCGAGGAGGGCCAGTCCCTCAAGGCTTACGAGGAGGCGACCTGCGCATGCCACAGGTAAACGGACGCTACATCCCCAACGCTAAGGCCCCCAGGACCCCGGACAACGAGGAGCCGGCGGCCGAGCGCGCGAAGGACTTCCGCCCCGTCGACAAGGGCTTCACCAAGGAGATGGCAATCGCCGAGGCGAACCGCTGCCTCAACTGCAAGAACCCGCTCTGCGTCCAGGGCTGCCCGGTCAACATCAAGATCCCGCAGTTCATCGAGCAGATCCGCGCCGAGGAGTTCGGCAAGGCGCTCGACATCATCCGCGAGGACTCGATGCTGCCGGCCATCTGCGGCCGCGTGTGCCCGCAGGAGAACCAGTGCGAGGGCAAGTGCGTCCTCAACGCCAAGGGCAACCCGATCGCCATCGGCCAGCTCGAGCGCTTCCTGGGCGACCAGCCCGAGCTCGCGAGCGCCCCGGCCATGAGGCCCAAGAACGGCAAGAAGGTCGCCGTCATCGGCTCCGGCCCCTCCGGCATCACCTGCGCCGGCGAGCTCGCCCGCAACGGCTTCGACGTCACCGTCTTCGAGGCCTTCTTCACCGGCGGCGGCGTGCTCGTCTACGGCATCCCCGAGTTCCGCCTCCCCAAGGCGGTCGTCAAGCGCGAGATCGACGGCCTCCAGGAGATGGGCGTCAAGTTCGAGTACAACTCGGTCGTCGGGCGCCTGTACGACGCCGACGAGCTGTTCGAGATGGGCTTCGACGCGCTCTACATCGCCACCGGCGCCGGCCTGCCGAAGTTCCTCAACATCCCGGGCGAGAACCTGCCGAACGTCTTCTTCGCCAACGAGTACCTCACCCGCGTGAACCTCATGAAGGCGAACCAGTTCCCCGAGTACGACACGCCGACCAAGCACGCCAAGAACGTCGTCGTGTTCGGCGGCGGCAACGTGGCCATGGACGCCGTGCGCACGGCCAAGCGCCTCGGCGCGGAGCACGCGATCATCGCGTACCGCCGCACCGAGGAGGAGATGCCGGCCCGTCGCGCCGAGCTGCACCACGCCAAGCAGGAGGGCGTCGAGGTCATGCCGCTCATCGCGCCGCTCGAGTTCCTCGCCGGCGAGGACGGCAACGTGTGCGCCGTCCGCGTCCAGCGCTGCGAGCTCGGCGAGCCGGACGAGTCCGGCAGGCGCCGCCCGGTGCCCATCGAGGGCGCCATCGAGGAGATCCCCTGCGACGTCGCCATCTCCGCCATCGGCACGAACGCCAACCCGTTCGCGAAGATGATCGGCGACCAGGAGATCAACAAGTGGGGCTACATCGTCGCCGACGAGGACGGCCGCACCACCGACCCGCGCATCTGGGCCGGCGGCGACATCGTGACCGGTGCCGCGACCGTCATCCTGGCCATGGGCGCCGGCAAGAAGGCCGCCGCCTCCATGACCAAGGTGCTGCTGGGCGAGGAGTAGGGCTCCGCCTCAACGCACGTTCGAAGGGGCCCCGCGCCGCGGGGCCCCTTTCTTCATGCGCGCGGACGCCCGGCGTCGCAGCGGGGCGCGGACGACCCCGAATGCGTGCGTGACGCGGCAACGCCTACACTGGGGAGTGGTCTGTTCGCGAGCGGGAGGTCACGAGATGCAAGAGAGACAGCCGATGGACTGCCGGGGATGCTACGAGCGCCAGGTGCGCCGCATCGCAGAGTTCTGCGAGCTCGACGCGAGCGCTCTCGACGCCATGCTCGTCGTCAAGGACGAGGTTCTCGCCGGCTACGGCGACGAGCGCGTGAAGCCCGACCGCATGGGCGAGCTGCTGGCGCGCGTCGCGCCCATCATCGGCACCGACGACCCGTACGAGCAGGTCAAAGCCGAGTACAACCAGCTGCTGCTCGACCGGGAGCAGGAGTGCCTCGAGCGCATCGCCGCCGCCGAGGACCCCTTCCAGCTCGCCCTGCGCTACGCCGCGGCGGGCAATCTCATCGACTTCGGAGCGAAGCACTCCTTCACGCGCGACGACGTCACCGACCTGCTCGCCCGCGTCCCCGAGATCACCTTCTCCATCGACGACTCCCCCGCGCTCCTCGACCTCGTGCGCGAGGCGCACTCCGTCATGTACCTGGGAGACAACTGCGGGGAGATCGTGCTCGACAAGATCCTGGTCGAGCAGATCCACCGCGAGGCACCCGAGGCGGAGGTCGTCTACGGCGTGCGCGGAGGCCCCATCATCAACGACGTCACCGTCGCGGACGCCGAGCAGGTTGGCATGGACCGGGTCGCCCGCGTCGTCCCGAGCGGCCTCGCCGTCCCCACCACCGTGCTCGAGGGAAGCACCGATGAGTTCCGCCGCGCCTTCTTCGACGCCGACGTCGTCATCAGCAAGGGCATGGGCAACTTCGAGACGCTCGGTGACGGCTGCGGCCGCGACGACGTCTTCTTCCTGCTGATGACCAAGTGCGAGATGGTCGCCGAGGCCGTCGGGGCCCCGCTGCTCTCGCTCGTCTGCAAGCGCAACGAGAGGTAGGCCCGACGCGGGCACCGTCTGCCAGGCAAGGGCCGCTTGTGCGGTCGTTTTCGGAAGCCGCTGGCAAGGAAGTGCGTTAAGTGCGGCGTCAATGCGGCCCGATCGTGCGGATGAGGCCGAGAAATCGCCGCACCAAACGCCGTTTCCTGGCAGATTGGAGCGGGCGTTCGCGCACTTAACGCCCTTCCCTGCCAGCGCTCTCGCCGACCCACCGCACTTAAGGGGTCAACCTGCCACCCACCTCGCGAAACGCGAAAGGGCCCCGGATCGCTCCGGGGCCCTTCTTCGTCACGAGACGTCTCGGAGAGGGAGTGCTTCGCTACTCCTCGTCGCCCTCGTCGTCGGCGTTCTCCCGACTCACGACCTGGCTGAGCAGGTCGTCAAGCGAGTCGAGGTCCTCGTTGATGACGTCGGGGCTGCTCGGGGCCGCCGTGCTCGGGGCGCCGATGAGCTCGTCGGTGAAGGTGTGGGTCGACGGGGCGGCCGCGCCGAGCATGATGTCGTCGGCGTCCGGGCTGAACACCATGTTCAGCAGCTGCGAGAGGTCCTCGTCGTCGGAGTTGTCCTCCTCAGGCTCGAGGATGTAGAGCAGCCCGCGGCTCTCGAGGCCGTCGCGCAGCTCCTCGATGGCCTTGGCGCCGATGCCGTCGATGCGCAGCAGGTCCTCCTCGGTCTTGCCGACGAGGTCGCCCACCGTCTCGATGCCCACCTCGCTGAACATGTTGGTCCAGCGCTGGGAGACCTCGAGGTCGTCGAAGAGGTAGAGCTTCGCGTCCTCGCTCGAGAGCGTGCAGCCGTTCTTCGAGTACACGCCGCCGTAGCCCAGGTCGTCGCCGACCCAGTCGAGCTGCTGCGGGAGCTGCTCGTCGAGGCTCTTGAGCTCGTCGGGCGCCCACTCGGGCAGGCTCTGGGCGGTCGTGGAGGTCTCGCCGTCGATGGCGGTGCCGTGGTAGGTGAGGCGCACGCCGCCGTAGGCGTCGAGGCCGGTGCCGGCCTGGATCTTCTTGCCGACGATGACGTTGGACTTGAGGTCGCGCAGGTGGTCGACCTCGCCCTCGATCGCGGCCTCGGTGAGGACGCCCGCGGTGCGGATGAACGAGGCGCTCGACAGCCAGGAGTCGATGGAGCTCGCGACCTTGAGCGTGCCGAGGATGACCGGCTCGGCCTCGGGCGGCGTGCCGCCGGCGAGCAGGATCTCGTTGGCCGTGTCGGCGAACTCGTAGCGGTCGACGTACTGGCCGAGCAGGTACTTGGAGTCGCCCGGGTTCGTGATCTGGACGCGGCGCAGCATCTGGCGCGCGATGACCTCGATGTGCTTGTCGTTGAGCTCGACGCTCTGGCTGATGTAGACGTCCTTGACCGCCGAGACGAAGGTGTGCATCGTCGAGGCGATGTCGGTGAGCTTGCGCAGGTTGCGGAAGTTCACGAAGCCGCGGGTGATCTGGTCGCCCGCGCGGACCTCGCAGCCGTCCTCGATGCCCGGCATGAACTGGACGGAGGCCGGGACGCGCTTCTCGGCGGCGGGCTCGGCGCCCTCGGGCAGGGCGTCGGTGCCGTCGATGCGCAGCACGTACTCGGTCTGCTCCGGGGTGATGTGCAGGACGCCGTTGCGCCAGGCGAGGTCGGCCTCGCGGCCGAGGATCTTCTCGTTGACGTTGCCGACGACGTCGAACATGCGGGCGACGGTCGGCAGGCCCTGCGTGATGTCGTCCGCGCCGGCGACGCCGCCGGAGTGGATCGTGCGCATCGTGAGCTGGGTGCCCGGCTCGCCGATGGACTGGGCGGCGATGATGCCCACCGCGGTGCCGATGGTGACCGGGCGCCTCGTGGAGAGGTCCCAGCCGTAGCACTTCTGGCACACGCCGTACTTGGAGCGGCAGGTCAGCAGGGCCCTGAGCTCGACCTCCTTGAGGCCGTGGTCGAGCAGCATCTGCACGTCGTCGACGGAGGTGATGTAGCCCTCGGCGGGGATCAGCACCTCGCCGGTCTCGGGGTCGCACACGTCGTTGAGGGTACAGCGGCCCACCAGGTCGGCGTTGAGCTTCCACTGGTTGTCCTCGTAGCGCATGAGGCCGTAGGTCACGCCCTCGGTGGTGCCGCAGTCCTCCTCGCGCACGATGACGTCCTGGGCCACGTCGACGAGGCGGCGGGTCAGGTAGCCGGAGTCCGAGGTGTGGCTGGCCGTGTCGACGAGGCCCTTGCGGGCGCCGTAGGTGGAGATGAAGTACTCCAGCGGCTCGAGGCCCTCGCGGAAGTTCGCCTTGATGGGCAGGTCGATCGTCTCGCCGGACATGTCGTTCATGAGGCCTCGCATGGCGGCGAGCTGGCGCAGCTGCGTCTTGGTGCCTCGGGCGCCGGAGTCGGCCATCATGTAGATGGGGTTGTCCTCGGAGAAGCCGTCGAGCATCTTGGAGCCCAGCTCCTCGGCGCAGGCGTTCCAGGTGTTGACGACCTCGGTGTGGCGCTCCGCCTCGGAGAGCAGGCCGTCCTCGTAGTTCTCGTTGATCTGGTCGACGGCGTCTTGGGCCTCGTCGAGCATGCCGCGCTTCTCCTGCGGAATCGCGGCGTCCCACACGGAGACGGTGAGGCCGGCGCGCGTGGCGTAGTGGAAGCCCGCGTACTTGATGGCGTCGAGGATCGGCTCGACCTCGGCCAGCGGGTAGCGGTCGCAGCAGTCGTTCACGAGGAACGAGATGTCGCCCTTGGCCATCTTGTAGTTCATGAACGGGTAGTCGGCCGGCAGGCACTGGCGGTTGAAGATCAGGCGGCCGGCGGTCGTCTCGAGGCGGACGGGGCCGTCGGTGACGTCGAGGTCCTCGGTCACGCCCTTGCCGGTCATGACGCGGAACAGGCGACGGCCGTCCTCGACGACGTTGGCGTCCTCGGGGCGGATGCGCACGACGATGCCCGCCTGGATGTCGATCTCGCCGCGCGAGTCGAAGGCGTCCACGGCGTCGTCGAGGTCGGCGAACACGCGACCCTCGCCGCGCGCGCCCTCCTTGACGGTCGTGAGGTAGTACACGCCGAAGACCATGTCCTGCGAGGGCACGGTGAGCACCTTGCCGGAGGCCGGCGAGCGCAGGTTGTTGGAGGACAGCATGAGGACGCGGGCCTCCGTCTGGGCCTGCGTGGACAGCGGCACGTGGACAGACATCTGGTCGCCGTCGAAGTCCGCGTTGAAGGGGGCGCACACCAGCGGGTGCAGGTGGATGGCCTTGCCCTCGACGAGGACCGGCTCGAAGGCCTGGATTGAGAGGCGGTGCAGCGTCGGGGCGCGGTTGAGCAGCACCAGGCGGTCCTGGATCACCTCGTCGAGGACGTCCCAGACCACCGGGGAGACGCGGTCGATGGCGCGCTTGGCGGCCTTCACGTTGTCGACGCGGTTCAGCTCGACGAGGCGACGCACCACGAACGGCTTGAACAGCTCGAGCGCCATGGCCTTCGGCAGGCCGCACTGGTGCAGCTTGAGCTGCGGGTCGACGACGATGACCGAGCGGCCCGAGTAGTCGACGCGCTTGCCGAGCAGGTTCTGGCGGAAGCGGCCCTGCTTGCCC
>CAOJNB010000022.1 GCA_948439405.1 uncultured Coriobacteriaceae bacterium
GAGATGATCGTGTTGTTGAACGTGCTCTTGATGTGGGCCTGGCCCACGGCGATGTTCTTACGGTCAGCGCGACGGACGCGGGTGTTGCGCTGGTTCTTCTTAGCGGTAGCCATTGCTTAGCCTCCCTAGCCCCTCTTCTTGCCGCCGACCTGACGACGCGGCCCCTTGCGGGTGCGCGCGTTCGTGTGGGTGCGCTGGCCGTGGACGGGCAGGCCCTTGCGATGGCGCAGGCCGCGGTAGCAGCCGATCTCCATCAGGCGGGAGACGTTCTGGCGGCGCTCGCGACGCAGGTCGCCCTCGACGGTGTAGGAGGCGTCGATGGCGTCGCGGAGCTTGGTGACCTCGTCCTCGGTGAGGTCACGCACGCGGGTCGACGGGTCCACGCCCGCCTCCTCGCAGATCTTGGTGGCGCTGGTGCGGCCGATGCCGTAGATATAGGTGAGGCCGATCTCGACGCGCTTCTCGCGCGGGAGGTCGACGCCGTTGATACGAGGCACTCTGGGTCTCCTCTCTTAACCCTGGCGCTGCTTGTGGCGCGGGTTCTCGCAGATCACAAGCACCTTGCCGTGGCGACGGATGATCTTGCACTTGTCGCACATCTTCTTGACAGAAGGGCGTACCTTCATCGTGTTCCCTCCGGTATCTCGTTCGTACCCTCGGTGGCGACGCAGGTGGAGCTACGTCGCGCTATCTACTCGCCCAGCCGCAGGCGTTGGTCTTCTCGCTCGTCCCGGGGACGCGTCCCGGCACCGCTACTTGTAGCGGTAGGTGATGCGACCCCTCGTGAGGTCGTAGGGGGAGATCTCGACGTCGACCCGGTCGCCGGGCAGGATGCGGATGTAGTTCATCCGGATCTTCCCGGAGATGGTGCACAGCACCTTGCTGCCGTTCTGGAGCTCGACGTTGAACATGGCGTTGGGCAGCGGCTCAACGACCGTGCCCTCGAGCTGGATGGCGTCTGACTTTGCCACGTCGTCCTTCCCTCTTCCGCCGGACGCCCGCGACGTGTGCCGCGAGCAGCCCAGTATCGTACCAAACCCACGCGCTTCCCCGCGGCCCGAACGGGACGGGGAGGCGCGAACGTACCGAAATCCCACACGTCGGCGGGGCGGCGCTAGGCGAGCGCGCCTCCCTCCATGGGGCACCAGGGCCCCTCGTCGTCGACGGTGAGGATCAGCGGGCCGTCGTCGGTGACGGCGACCGTGTTCTCGTAGTGCGCCGCCAGCGAGCCGTCCACGGTGGAGACGGTCCACCCGTTCGGCCCGACGGCGACCTTGCGGGAGCCGAAGGTGATCATCGGCTCGATCGCGAGGACCATGCCCGCCTCCAGGCGGACGCCGCGCCCGCGACGCCCGTAGTTGGGGACGTTGGGGTCCTCGTGCATGACGCGGCCCACGCCGTGGCCCACGTACTCGCGGATGACGCCGAAGCCGTGGCTCTCGGCGAGCTCCTGCACGGCGGCGCCGATGTCGCCCAGGTGGTTGCCGGGCACGGCCTGCTCGATGGCGGCCTTGAGGCAGTCGCGCGTGACCTCGCACAGCTCGCGCGCCTCGGCGCTCGGCTCGCCCACGTAGAACGTCCAGGCGTTGTCGCCGACCCAGCCGTCCTTGGTGGCGCCCACGTCGACCGAGACGACGTCGCCCTCCTGCAGGATGCGCTCAGGCGAGGGGATGCCGTGGACCACCTGCTCGTTCACGCTCGCGCAGATAGAGCCGGGGAAGCCGCCGTAGCCCTTGAAGGTGGGGACGGCGCCGTGCATGCGGATGAAGCTCTCGGCCACGCGGTCGAGGTCGAGGGTGGAGACCCCCGGCTTCACCATACGGCCGACGTGCCGCAGGGCCGCCTTGGTGACGGCTCCCGCGGCACGCATCTGGCCAATCTCCTGGGAGGTCTTGCGGTGGATCATAGGTCGAGCGCACCCTTCACGTCGACGTAGACCTCGTCGACGGGGCGGTTGCCGTCCACCGTCTTGAGGATGCCGTGGCCGCGATAGTAGTCCACGAGCGGGGCCGTCTGGCTCTCGTAGACGTCCAGGCGGCTCTGCACCGTCTCGGGACGGTCGTCGTCGCGCTGGTACATCTCGCCGCCGCAGCGCGGGCAGCGCTCGTCGGAGGCGGTGCCGGTGTAGCCGCAGGCGCGGCAGGTGCGCCTGGAGGACAGGCGCTCCACGATCGCGGCGGCGGGCACGTCCACGAGCAGGGCGGCGTCGAGCGAGCAGCCCAGCGACGCGAGCTCGGAGTCGAGCGTGACCGCCTGCGCGGTGTTGCGCGGGAAGCCGTCGAGGATGAAGCCGCGGCGGGCGTCGTCGGAGTCGAGGCGCTCCTTCACCAGGTCGACGACGAGCTCGTCGGGGACGAGCTGGCCGGCGTCCATGTAGGACTTGGCCTTGCGCCCGAGCTTGGAGTTTGCCTTGACGGCCGCGCGCAGCAGGTCGCCGGTGGAGATGTGGGCGACGCCGAACTCCTCCACCAGCCTCTGGGCCTGCGTGCCCTTGCCGGCGCCGGGCGCCCCGAGCAGAACGATGTTCATGGCCGCTCCCTTCCTACTCGAACAAGCCGTCGTAGTTGTGCATCTTCAGCTGGCCCTCGAGCTGCGAGAGCGTGTCGATCGCGACGCCGACCATGATCAGGATGGAGGTCCCGCCCAGGGTCTGGACGAGCGGGATCGCCGTGAAGGAGAAGATGATCGACGGGACGACCGCGAGCACGACCATGAAGACGGCGCCGGGAAGCGTGATGTGGTGCACGACGCCGCGGATGTAGTTCTCCGTCGCCGTGCCCGGGCGCACGCCGGGGATGAAGCCGCCCTGCTTGCGCAGCATGTCGCTCGTCTGCTTCGGGTCGAACACCATGGAGGCGTAGAAGTAGGCGAAGGCGACGATGAGGACGCAGGTGAGAATCCAGTTGATCCAGCCGCCGGACGTGGCGTTGGCCACCGCGTTGATCCAGCCGACCGAGGGGAACATCACCGCGACCTGCGCCGGGAGGTAGATCACGGCGCTCGCGAAGATGATGGGCACGACGCCCGCGGTGTTCACCTTGATCGGGAGGTAGGTGGACTGCCCGCCCATGACCCTACGACCCACGACGCGCTTGGCGAACTGGATCGGGATGCGGCGCTGGCCGCGCTCGACGTAGACGATGAAGGGCACGGCGAGGCAGACGACCAGCAGCACGAGCAGCGTGATCACGAGGCCGTCGGCGGAGCCCGCCACGGACTCGATGATGGCGGAGGGCAGACCGCTGAGGATGTTCGCGAAGATGATCAGCGACATGCCGTTGCCGATGCCGCGCTGCGTGATGAGCTCGCCCATCCACATGATGAGGACCGCGCCCGCGAGCAGGCTGACGACGACGACCGCCTCCATCAGCCAGGCGGGCAGCCCGCAGCCCTCGAAGCTCACGCCGAACATGGAGCTCTTGAACAGGAAGAGGTAGCCCACGGCGCTCACGGCGGAAAGCGCCACGCCGAGGTAGCGCGTGTACTGGGTGAGGCGGGCCTGGCCGGCCTCGCCCTCCATCGCGAGCTCCTGCAGCGACGGGATGACGCCCTGCATGAGCTGCATGATGATCTGCGCGGTGATGTAGGGCATGATGCCCAGGCAGAACACCGAGACGTGGCTCAGCGCGCCGCCGGAGAACAGGTCGAGCGCCGCGACGGCGCCGACCTGCCCCGCGGCGGTCGCGTAGCTGTCGTACATCGCCTGGAACGGGATGCCCGGGACCGGCACGTAGGAGCCGATCCGGTAGAGCAGCAGCATCCCGAGGGTGAACAGGAGCTTGTTGCGAAGCTCCGGCACACGGAAGGCGTTGCGAATTCCGTCTAGCACGGGAGTTCGACCTTTCCGCCGGCCGCCTCGATCTTGGCGCGGGCCGACTCGGACACCTTGTCCACGCGGACGGTGAGCTTCTTGGTGACCTCGCCGTCACCGAGGACCTTCACCGGGATGTACTCGGACTTGATGATGCCGCGCTCGACGAGGGTGGTGGCGTCGACGACGTCGCCGTCGGCGAACTTCTCCTCGAGGCGCGCCACGTTGACCGGGGCGTACTCGACGCGGTTGACGTTGTTGAAGCCCGGCAGCTTCGGCAGGCGCATCGCGAGCGGCATCTGGCCGCCCTCGAAGCTCGGGCCCTTGCCGCCGCCGGAGCGGGAGAGCTGGCCGTTGAGGCCGCGGCCGGCATAGGTGCCCTGGCCGGAGGAGTTGCCGCGACCCACGCGCTTGCGGGCCTTCTTGGCACCCTCTGCGGGACGGAGATCGTTGAGCTGCATGGTGGGTGCTCCTAGTTCTCTTCCACTTCGACAAGGTGCGTGACCTTGTGAATCATTCCACGGATGGACTCGTTGTCCGGCTGGGTCACGACGTCGCCGATCCTGCGCAGGCCCAGGGCGCGGCAGGTGGCGGTCTGGTCCTTCTTCACCGAGCACACGGCGCTGCGGACCAGGCGGATGGTGAGGTTCTTGGCCATCGCTAGGCCTCCTTCCCGACGAACATGTCGCGCACGGTCATGCCGCGACGCTCGGCGGCCTGCTCGGGGCTCTCGAGCTGCTTGAGGCCCTCGGCGGCGGCCTTGATGATGTTCAGGGCGTTGGAGCTGCCGAGCGACTTGGACAGCACGTTGCGGATGCCGGCGAGCTCGAACAGCGGGCGCACCGGGCCGCCGGCGATGACGCCGGTACCGTCGATGGCGGGGCGGATCAGCACGTCGCCGGCGCCGAAGTGGCCGATGACCTCGTGCGGGATCGAGCCGTCCTCGGTGACGGGAACGTGGAACATGTTCTTCTTGGCGTCGTCGACGCCCTTCTGGATGGCCAGGGGCACCTCGGCGGACTTGCCCATGCCGACGCCCACGTTGCCCTTGCCGTCGCCGACGACGACGAGCGCGACGAGCGAGAAGCGGCGGCCGCCCTTGACGACCTTGGACACACGGTGGATGTAGACGACGCGCTCCTGGAGGTCCTGTTCCTCCCTGCGCTTGCGATCACGACGCATATTGGATCCTCCTAGAACTTCAGGCCCGCGTTGCGGGCGCCGTCTGCGAGAGCCTTGACGCGGCCGTGGTAGATGCGGCCGTTGCGGTCGAAGGTGACCGTGGTGACGCCCTTCTCGAGGGCGCGGCGCCCGATCATCTCGCCGACGGCCTCCGCGGCCTCCTTGTTGGAGCCGAGCTTGCCGGTGGCACGGAACTCGGGGTCGAGCGTGGAGGCCGTGCAGATGGTCTTCGCGTCGACGTCGTCTATGAGCTGGGCGTAGATGTGGGCGTTGGTGCGACGCACGCTCAGGCGCGGACGCTCCGGGGTACCGACGATCTTGGAGCGGACGCGACGCTCGCGCCGCTTGAGGCCCGCCCTCTTCGCCTTCTGCTTGTTCATGCCTTCTCCTTCTTGCGCGCCGCCACCTGACAGGGTGACGGTCTTCTCTGCCTGGTTCGGCTATCGCTAGCCGGCGGCCTTGCCGAGCTTCCTGCGGACGTGCTCGCCCTCGTAGCGGATGCCCTTGCCCTTGTAGGGCTCGGGCGGACGCTTGGAGCGAATCTCGGCGGCGACCTGGCCGACCTGCTGCTTGCTGATGCCGCGGACGGTGAGATGCGTGTTGTCGGGCACCTCGAAGGTGATGCCGTCCGGGGCCGGGTAGACGACGGGGTGCGAGTAGCCCAGGCTCATGTCGAGGTCGGAGCCCTTGAGCTGGACGCGGTAGCCGACGCCGACGAACTCGAGCTTCTTCTCGTAGCCCTCGGTCACGCCGACGACCATGTTGTTGATGAGCGTGCGGGTGAGGCCGTGCTGGGCGTTGGCGGCCTGGGTCTCGTCCGCCGCGGTGACGACGACCTCGTCGCCCTCGTGCGCGATGGCCACGAGGTCGGAGAAGGTCCTGGTGAGCTCGCCCTTGGGCCCCTTGACGGTGACGGTGGTGCCGTCGATGGTCACGTCGACCCCGGCGGGAACCGCAATGGGCATCTTGCCGATACGGGACATGGTGTCTCCCTTCCTGCCCGGGGTTACCAGATGTAGGCGATGACCTCGCCGCCGACGTTCGCCTTGCGAGCGTCGCGGTCGCACATCACGCCCTTGGAGGTGGATACGACGGCGGTGCCCAGGCCGCCCAGGACGCGCGGAAGGTCCTTGGCCGCGCTGTAGATGCGCAGGCCGGGCTTGGAGATGCGGCGGATGCCCTTGATGACGGGCACGCGCTTGGGCCCGTACTTGAGCTGGATGTTGAGGGTCTTCTGGGGCTCGGTGTCCTCGACAGCGTAGGACGCGATGTAGCCCTCCTCCTCGAACACGCGCGCGATCTCGACGAGCATCTTGCTCGAGGGCATGGACACGTCGGTCTTGCCGACGGAGCTGGCGTTGCGGATGCGCGTCAGCATGTCCGCGATCGTGTCGGTAACGTTCATTCGGGTTCTCCTTCGTTCGAGATGAATCCCCACGTGAGGTTCGCCGTCGCCCGTAGCGAGGGCGCCTTCACGCGAATGCTCCCTGCGGGGCGCCTGGCAGCCGGCCTACCAGCTGGCCTTGCGGACGCCCGGAAGCTCGCCCTTGCTCGCGAGCTCGCGGAAGCAGACGCGGCACAGGCCGAACTTGCGGTACACGGAGTGCGGACGGCCGCAGCGCTGGCAGCGGTTCTGTGCGCGCGTCGAGTACTTCGGGGCACGCGACGCCTTGACGATCATCGAAGTCTTAGCCACAAATCCTCCTCACAAAAGCTCTCCCCGGCAGCCCGGGGTCGAATGCCTGTTCCCTACGCCTCGGCGAACGGGAAGTGGAAGCCGTCCAGCAGGGCGCGGCCCTCCTCGTTCGTCTCGGCGGTGGTGACGATGGTGATGTCCATGCCGCGGGTGCGGTCGATCTTGTCGAAGTCGATCTCCGGGAAGATCAGCTGCTCGGTCACGCCCATGGAGTAGTTGCCGCGACCGTCGAAGCTCTTCGGCGACAGGCCGCGGAAGTCGCGGATGCGCGGGATGGCGACGGCGATCAGGCGGTCGAGGAACTCCCACATGCGGTCGCCGCGCAGGGTGACCTTGGCACCGATCGGCATGCCGGCGCGCAGCTTGAAGGTCGCGATGGACTTGCGCGCGTGGGTCACGAGCGGCTGCTGGCCGGTGATGGTGCGCAGGTCCTCGACGGCGCCGTCGATGGCCTTGGAGTCCGTGGCGGCCTCGCCGACGCCCATGTTCACGACGATCTTCTCGATCTTCGGGATCTGGTTGACGTTCTTGTAGCCGAACTTCTTCTGAAGCTCGTCGCGCACGACCTCGACGTAGTGGGTCTTGAGGCGCGGGGTCTCGGACGCGTTGGCCTGGGCCACCGCCTGCTCGTCCTTCTTCTTGGCCATGTTCCCTCCTTGGATCCTGGTGGTTTACGCGCGGGGTGCCGACCTCGCGCCACCTGGGCCGGCCGGGCCCAGGAGCCATTTCCTCCCTCGGGGCATGCGCATGCCCGCCCCAGAGAGACGCAATCGACAATGTTAGAGCACGCGGCGCAAATTTCAAAGGTCGTGGGCGAATTCGTCGCTTGCACAAAGAAGCGGCCTCCCCGCTCGGGACGGGGAGGCCGCGACGTGGCTCCGGGCGCGAGGCTAGTCGAGCCTGGTGCCGCAGTTGTAGCAGAACACGGCGTCGAGCGCGTTCTCCGTGCCGCAGGTCGGGCAGACCTTGCTGGTCGGCGCGGGGGGCTCGGGCGCGGGAGCCGTCTGCTCGGGCTCGGCCGGGACGGCAGGCGGCTCCGGGACCGCGGCGTGGGTCGGCATGGGCTCCGGGGCGGGCGCGGGCGCCACGGGAGCCGGGTCGGGCTCGGGAGCGGGCGCGGCGGGGGCGGCGGGGGCGGCGGGGGCGTCGCCGTCCTTCGCCGCGAGCCTGTTCTTGATCTCGGTGGTGTTGCGGGCGATCACGACGTTGAGCATGACCTGCTCGAAGCCGATGCGCAGGAACAGCTCCACCAGGATGGTGAGGATCGTGCAGAAGATCAGCATGCCGATGAACATGCCGAGACCCAGCGCGAAGCTCGAGAGCAGGAGCGCGAGCATGAAGAACAGGAAGCCGAGGGCGAAGAACAGATAGAGGACGCGGATGACCTTGTCGATCCACATCGTCTCGAAGCGGATGAACGGGCCCCAGGTGCTCTTGTCGGTGGGCTTCAGGCCCTGCTCGCCCGCGGTCCTGCCGAACTTCCTGTAGAGCAGGATGGTGAGGACGATCGCGGCGACGAAGCCGATGAAGCAGAGGATGAGGTACGCCGAGCCGAAGCTGGCGGCCTGCGAGTACGGGCTGTACCCGTAACCGTAACCGTACATGATGGACTCCTCGCGTCCGTGCCCCGGAGGGCTGGTCGTATGACTAGCTTGTTATAGCACAGGGGCCTCCTCGTCTTGCCACCGGGAGCGAGACGGGACGCCATCGTGACAGTGCCTGCCAGGAAGAAGCGTCTTGTGCGGCGACTTCGCTCGCCGCGTGGCAAGAAAACCCGTTAAGTGCTTTGTCGTTGCGCCCAAAATGCCGGGGAGGGCCGCTATGTGCGGTCCTTTTGGGCCACAAGGCCGTCGATTCCGCGCGGCTGGCGCCTCACTTAATGGGATTTCCTGCCATGCGTCCCTCGGGATGCTCGCACTTCGTTGGCTTTCCTGCCACAGGGCGTGCCGAGCTTCCCATGCGACGCGGACTCAGCACACGAAGGGCGACCGTGCGAGCAGCTCACGGTGCAGCATCCTGCGCCGTTCTCGCGCCTCGCTTGGGACGGCGCGATTCCGTCCGCGGAGGCGTCGCGCCAGCAGCGAGAGGCAGGCGTCGAGCCGGTCGAAGTCCCGCACCTGCTCCGTAGTAATCGTCAGGACGCGAATCCCCATGCTCTCGAGGCCGTCCCTCCGTTCCATGTCGCGCGACCGACGCGTCGCGTGGGCGGCGTCGCTGTCATATTCGACAAGGATCGAGTGGTCGGGCCAGTAGAGGTCGCCGGCTGCTCGCGCTTGCCCCGCTATCGCCCTGGCGTCCGAACTGAGCTCCATGGGCAGGTTCATCACCGGATGCGGAAGCTGGTAGCCGCCGACCTTGGTGGGGAGCACGCACATCAGCGCGATGGCAGACTCCCTCGGCGACGCTGCCCCATCGACGAGGTGCTGCGCCGCCCATCGCGCCAACCTGACGCCTCGCACCCTCCGGCAGGTGTACGCGAACGAGCGAACGCGCGCAGCCGACACGAGGGGATCGAGCCACCACGAAGCTCCGTCCGGCATCTTCCTGTACCTGCCGCACAGCTCCATCCCCAGGCGCAGCAGCTCGATCCGGCCCATGCTCGCCCCCAGCATCACGAGGCACAGCTCGGGAGCCGGAAGAAGGACGTCCCCTCCCAGGCGCCAGAGCGCCCCCTCGGGCAGGTCGCGCGAAGGAGCGAGGTGGCAGCGCAGCCTCCTCGACGCCCTGCGGTCGCCTCGCGAGGCGACCATGACGTGAACCACGCCTTCCTCCTCGACGAGGACGTCCGGCAGGCCCTCGAGCTCCGACGCCCGAGCCTCGAACCCCCGCAGGCTGCGGAGCTCGCAGGGTTCCGGCATGGCGATGCGCCCGGTCGACGCCAGCCGCCAGGCCGCAATCGCTGTCATGGGATGAAGGCAGACCATGCCCCCAGGCTACGTCCCGGACGAGCCCTCGAACGCGAGGGCAGACGCATTGGGAGGGGGTCGTTGTCAGCCTGCGCCCTCCGTCCGCCGCCCGCCTGACACCGGGCCGCACCCCGGCACGAGAGGGGCGCCCCGGCCCTTCCGAGCCGGGGCGCCCCGTCGCGCAGGCATGGGCGATCGGTCGACCGCTACTCCATGTGGCTTCCGCCGCAGAGCATCACCCACTGGCCGGTCAGGTAGGAGGACTGGCTGGTGAGCAGGAAGAGGGCGGCGTTGGTGACGTCCTCGCGCTCGCAGAGGCGGTGCATCGGGACGCGGTCGATGAAGTACTGGAACGCGTCGTCGGGCTCGAAGCCCTTCTTCTTGCTGTACTCGAACTTCAGGCGGTCCCACATCTCGGTGTGGACGGTGCCCGGGCAGATCATGTTGACGCGGATCCCGTCGGCGGCGACCTCCTTGGCGATGCACTCGGAGAGGCCGACGACGCCGAACTTGCTCGCGCAGTAGGCCTCCTGCCAGGTGCTTGCCTCGCGCCCCGACGTGGAGGCGAAGTTGATGATCGTGCCGTCCTTGCGCTCGAGCATCTTGGCCACGACGGCCTGGCAGCACAGGAACGTGCCCTTGAGGTTGACGTCGATCGTCAGGTCCCAGAGCTCCTCGTCGCACTCGAGGAAGGGCACCATGCGGGAGACGCCGGCGCAGTTGATCCAGCTGCCGATCGGGCCGAGCTCGGCCTCGATGGCGTCGACGGTGGCGAAGACGGCCGCCTTGTCGCTCACGTCGAGGGTGTAGGCCTTGGCGCTGCCGCCCGCCTTGGCGATCTCGTCGACGGTGACCTGGGCCTGCTCGCCGTTCAGGTCGATGCAGGCGATCTTGGCGCCGAGCGCGGCGAGGTCCTCGGACAGCCAGCGGCCCATGCCGCTGCCCGCGCCCGTGATGCCGATCACCCTGCCGTCGAGCTCTTCCTTGAACATACGCATCTCCTTCGTGCGACCGCACGGCGCGGCCGCGTCGTCAGTCTGAGGTCACGCGAGCCGAGGCCGCTACTCCATGTGGTCGCCGCCGCAGAGCATGATCCACTGGCCGGTCAGGTAGGAGGACTGGCTGGTGAGCAGGAAGAGGGCGGCGTTGGTGACGTCCTCGCGCTCGCAGAGGCGGTGCATCGGGACGCGGTCGATGAAGTACTGGAACGCGTCGTCGGGCTCGAAGCCCTTCTTCTTGCTGTACTCGAACTTCAGGCGGTCCCACATCTCGGTGTGGACGGTGCCCGGGCAGATCATGTTGACGCGGATCCCGTCGGCGGCGACCTCCTTGGCGATGCACTCGGAGAGGCCGACGACGCCGAACTTGCTCGCGCAGTAGGCCTCCTGCCAGGTGCTTGCCTCGCGCCCCGACGTGGAGGCGAAGTTGATGATCGTGCCGTCCTTGCGCTCGAGCATCTTGGCCACGACGGCCTGGCAGCACAGGAACGTGCCCTTGAGGTTGACGTCGATCGTCAGGTCCCAGAGCTCCTCGTCGCACTCGAGGAAGGGCACCATGCGGGAGACGCCGGCGCAGTTGATCCAGCTGCCGATCGGGCCGAGCTCGGCCTCGATGGCGTCGACGGTGGCGAAGACGGCCGCCTTGTCGCTCACGTCGAGGGTGTAGGCCTTGGCGCTGCCGCCCGCCTTGGCGATCTCGTCGACGGTGACCTGGGCCTGCTCGCCGTTCAGGTCGATGCAGGCGATCTTGGCGCCGAGCGCGGCGAGGTCCTCGGACAGCCAGCGGCCCATGCCGCTGCCCGCGCCCGTGATGCCGATCACCCTGCCGTCGAGCTCCTCCTTGAACATGTCGTGCTCCCTTCCTCGTGTGCCGCGTCCAGGCGGCGTTGCCACTCGCCATAACGATAGGGCGCGCCCAGGACGCGGCGTCCGTCCCGTCGACGAGCGGGCGGGTATCGCCGCGCGGGCGTCGGGGCCCGGTAGGACGCGCCTCCGGTGCGCACGCGAGCGCGGGGCCCGCCCCGAAGGACGGACCCCGCGCAAAGGTCGCTCGATGGGAGGTCGGCTAGAACTGCGCGCCGCACTTCTTGCAGACGCGGACCTTCTTGCCGGACTCGTCGGTCGCGTGGCCAACCCGGGTCGCCTTGTCGCAGCTCGGGCACACGAGCGCGACGTTGGAGACGTCGATCGGCGACTCCTGCGGCACGATGCCGCCCTCGGTCCTCAGCGGGTTGGGGCGCACGGCCTTCTTGACGACGGCGACGTCGCGGACGACGACCTTGCCCTCGCTCGGGAGCGCGCGGATGACCTCCCCGCGGGCGCCCTTGTCCTTGCCGGCGAGCACCTCGACGGTGTCGCCCTTTCTCACGGTCATCTTGGGCATCTCTTGTGCTCCCCCCTACAGCGTCTCGGGTGCGAGCGAGACGATCCTCATGTACTTGCGGTCGCGCAGCTCGCGGGCGACGGGCCCGAAGATGCGGGTGCCGACGGGCGCGCCGTCCTTGTCGATCAGGACGCAGGCGTTCTGGTCGAAGCGGATGTAGCTGCCGTCCTTGCGGCGCGTCTCCTTGACGGTGCGCACGATGACGCAGCGGACGATGTCGCCCTTCTTCACGTTGCCGCCCGGGGTGGCCTCCTGGACGGCGCCGATGACGACGTCGGCGATGCCGGCGTAGCGACGCTTGGAGCCCCCGAGGACCTTGATGCACTTCACTCGACGCGCGCCGGAGTTGTCGGCGACGTTGAGGATGCTCTCCATCTGAATCATTGCTAAATCCTCCGAACTTCCCGCCAGAGGTGCGTCCTCACATAGCCCGCACGTGGTCGGGAGCAGGTCCTCGAAACTGCTACTGGGCCTTCTCGACGATCTCGACGACACGCCAGCGCTTCGTCTTGGAGATGGGACGCGTCTCCATGACCGTCACGGTGTCGCCGAGGCCGGCGACGGAGTTCTCGTCGTGGCAGTGCAGCTTCTTGGAGATGGTCATCATCTTGCCGTACTTCGGGTGGCGCTTGCGGTAGTTGATCTGCACGGTGCAGGACTTCTCGCCGGAGAGCGAGATGACGACGCCCGTGCGAACCTTCCTGCGGTTCCTGGTTTCGGTCTCAGCCATTGTTCACGCTCCTGCTAGTTCTGCGCCGCGGCGTTCTCGGCAGCGATCTGACGCGCGCGCATCTCGGTCTGGACGCGGGCGATGTCGCGCTTGACCGTCTTCACGCGCGCGGTGTTGTCCAGCTGGCTCGTGGCCATCTGGAAGCGCAGGTTGAAGAGCTCAGCACGGCCCTCGTCGAGCTTCTTGGCGAGCTCCTCGTCGGAGAGCCCGCGGATTTCGGTTGCCTTCATGTCTACTTGCCCTCCCCGTTCACGTCGGCGCGGGAGACGATCTTCGTCTTGATGGGGAGCTTGTGCTGCGCAAGGCGCAGGGCCTCGCGAGCGGTCTCCTCGTCAACGCCGGCGATCTCGAACATGACCCTGCCGGGCTTGACGACGGCCACCCACTCCTCGGGGTTGCCCTTGCCCTTGCCCATGCGGGTCTCGGCCGGCTTCTTGGAAATCGGCTTGTCGGGGAAGATGGTGATCCAGACGCGGCCGCCACGCCTCATGTGGCGCGTCATGGCGACACGGGCGGCCTCGATCTGGCGGTTCGTGATCCAGTGGCGCTCCTCGGCGCGCAGGCCCCACTCCCCGAACTGGACCTCGGTGTGACCCTTGGCCTGGCCCTTCATGGAGCCGCGCTGAACCTTGCGGTGCGCGATGCGCTTGGGTGCGAGCATTGTTACCTGCCCCTCCTATCGTTGCGACGGCGCGGACGGGAGGAACCCTCGAGCGCCGGGTTGGGCGCGGGCTGGCCGGGCAGCTTCTCGCCCAGGTAGATCCAGACCTTCACGCCGCAGGTGCCCATCGTGGTGCGGGCGGTGGCGGTGCCGTAGTCGATCTTGGCGCGCAGCGTGTGCAGGGGCACGCGGCCGTCGCGGTACCACTCGCGGCGACCCATCTCGGCGCCGCCGAGACGGCCGGAGCACTGGATGCGGATGCCCTTGGCGCCGGACTTCGAGGTGGACTGGACGGCGCGGCGCATGGCGCGACGGAAGGCGATGCGCTGCTCGAGCTGGTCGGCGATGTTCTGGGCGACCAGGTTGGCGTCCAGCTCCGGGCGCTTGATCTCGATGACATCGACGGAGACCTGCCCCTTGGCGACGCCCACGATCTTCTCGAGCTCGCCGCGCAGCTTGTCGATGTCGGCGCCCTTGCGGCCGATCACGATGCCCGGGCGGGCGGAGTAGATGGTGATCTTGACCTTGTCGCCGGCGCGCTCGATGTCGACGTGGGAGAGCGCCGCGCGGGCGAGGCGCTTCTCGAGGAAGCGGCGGACCTCCAGGTCGTTGCCGAGCGTCTTGGCGTAGTCCTTGTCAGCGTACCAGCGCGAGCGCCAGTCCTCGGTGGTGCCGATGCGGAACCCAGTCGGGTGTACCTTGCGACCCATGTGCGCTTACGCCTCCTTTCGAGGTGCGACGACGACGGTGATGTGGCTCGTGCGCTTGTTGATGCGCGACGCGGCGCCCTTGGCACGCGGGCGGAAGCGCTTGAGCGTGGGGCCCTCGTCGACGTAGGCGGCGGCGACGACGAGGTTCTCGGCGCGCAGCCCGTTGTTGTTCTCCGCGTTCGCGACGGCGGAGTTGAGGACCTTGGCGACCGGCTCGGCGGCGGCGCGGTTGATGAACTGCAGCGCCTCCTGGGCGGCCGGAACGGACTTGTCGCGGATCTGGTCGACGACCAGACGCGCCTTGCGCGGGGCGACGCGCACGTACTTGGCGCACGCGCGCACCTGCGTCGTGGTGTCAGCGTTGTTAGGCATGTTCAGCTTCCCCTCTAGTCAGCCTTGTGCCCGCGGAAGGTGCGGGTGGGGGCGAACTCGCCCAGCTTGTGACCGACCATGGACTCCGTGATGTACACGGGGACGTGCTTGCGGCCGTCGTGGACGGCGATGGTGTGGCCGACCATCTCCGGGAAGATAGTCGAGGAGCGCGACCAGGTCTTGATGACCTCCTTGGTCCCCGCCTCGTTCTGCGCGGCGACACGTGCGAGGAGGCGAGTCTCCACGTACGGCCCCTTCTTGAGACTTCTGCTCATGTGCGTGTTCTCCTACTGCTCGTGTGCCGGCTACTTGGTGCGGCGACGGCGGATGATCAGGTGGTTCGAACCCTTCTTCGGGTCGCGGGTCTTCTTGCCCTTGGTGGGCTTGCCCCACGGGGTGACCGACGGGCGACCGGAGGTGTGGTTCTTGCCCTCGCCGCCGCCGTGCGGGTGGTCGACCGGGTTCATGACCGTGCCTCGGACCGTCGGGCGGACGCCGGCCCAGCGCTTGCGGCCGGCCTTGCCGACGGTGACGTTGGAGTGGTCGGCGTTGCCGACCTCGCCGACGGTGGCGCGGCAGGTGAGCAGCACGCGGCGCAGCTCGCTGGAGGGCATGCGCAGCACGGCGTAGCCGTTGTCCTTGCCCATGAGCTGGATCGAGGTGCCGGCCGAGCGCGCGATCGCGGCGCCCTTGCCCGGCTGGAACTCGACGGCATGGACGAGGGTGCCCACCGGGATGTTCTCGAGCGGCAGGCAGTTGCCCGGCTTGATGTCGGCGTCGGGGCCGGAGACGACGGTGTCGCCGACCTTGAGGCCCTTCGGGCACAGGATGTAGGCCTTCGCGCCGTCGGCGTAGTGCAGCAGCGCGATGCGGGCCGAGCGGTTCGGGTCGTACTCGATCGTGGCGACCTTGGCGGGGATGCCGTCCTTCTGGCGCTTGAAGTCGATGCGACGGTACTGGCGCTTGTGGCCGCCGCCCTGGTGGCGGGTGGTGATGCGGCCGTTGTTGTTGCGACCGGCCTTCTTGGGAAGCGGCTCGAGGAGCGACTTCTCGGGCTTGTCCGTCGTGATCTCGGCGAAGTCCGAGATCGTCTGGAAGCGCCTGCCGGGGCTGGTCGGCTTGAGGTGCCTTGTTGCCATGTCCTTCTGTTCCCTTTCCTCCGTTGGCCATCCCGTCCAAGGGATTGGGGCTCGCGCGATTGGGGCTCGCGCCCCGCCGGGATGACACCGGACCTACCACGGTACCGCGCGTTACCATGCCGCGCCGCACCGAAGCCCCGCCTCCCTCGCGGGAGGTCGGGGCGGTTTGCCGTTACTCCTGATCGGCCGCCTGGGGAGCGGAGAAGATCTCGATGGCGTCGCCCTCGGCGAGGGTGACCACGGCCTTCTTCCACTGGCGGGTCATGCCGGCCTGGAAGCGGACGCGCTTCGGCTTGGGCTTGACCATCAGGGTGTTGACCTTGACGACCTTCACGTCGAAGAGCTCCTCGACGGCGTCGGCGATCTCGCGCTTGCCGGCGCGGCGGTCGACCTCGAAGGTGTACTTGTTCTGCGCCATCAGGTCGAACGAACGCTCGGAGACGATCGGCTTGATGATGACGTTGTAGGCGGAATCCATGTTAAGCGAGCACCTCCTCGAACTGCTTCGCGGTGGCGGCGCTCATCACGAGGGCACCGTTGTCGATGAGAGTCGCGGCCGTGGCCTCGGAGGCGCCCATGACGCGGACCTTCTCCAGGTTGCGGAAGGAGAGGTAGGTCGCGACGTCGTCGTCGGCGACGACGACGGTGACGCGACGGTCCGCGACGCCGAGGGCCTCGAGCATCGCCTTGGCCTGCTTGGTGGAGGGCTCGTCGAAGGCGAGCTCGTCGACGAGGAGGAGCTCCTCGTCGCGCACCTTGCCGGAGAGCACGGAGCGCAGCGCGAGCTTGACCTCCTTGGAGTTGACCTTCTTGTAGTGGCCGTGGGGGTGCGGGCCGAAGACGACGCCGCCGCCGGCCCACTGCGGGGCGCGCGTGGAGCCCTGGCGGGCGCGGCCGGTGCCCTTCTGGCGGTACGGCTTGCGGCCGCCGCCGCTCACGAAGTGGCGGGTCTTGGTGGCGTGGGTGCCCTGACGGGCGCTGGAGGCCTGGCAGGTCACCACGTGGTGGATGACGGTGACGTTCGGCTCGATGCCGTAGACCGCGTCGGAGAGCTCGGCCGTGCCGGCCTGCTGCCCCTTCGCGTCCCTGATCTCAACCTTGCTCATCTTTGGTTCTCCTTGCTTGACCTATTGGTTGGGTTGTTCCGGGCCACTAGGCCATGCGGACCGAGACGATGGCGTTCTTGCCGCCGGGCACGGCGCCCTTGACGAGCATCAGGTTCTGCTCGGCGTCGACGCGGACCACCTTGAGGTTCTTGACGGTGACGCGCTCGTTGCCCATGTGGCCGGCCATGTGCAGGCCCTTGCGGACGCGGGCCGGGTAGGCGCACTGGCCGATGGAGCCGGGACGGCGCTGGTTGCGCGAGCCGTGCGTCATGGGGCCGCGGGAGAAGTTCCAGCGCTTGATGGTGCCCTGGAAGCCCTTGCCCTTGGAGGTGCCCGTCACGTCGACGGCGGCGCACTCGGCGAAGTCCGCCACGGAGACGACGTCGCCGCACTTGTGCTCCTCGCCCTCCGGCACGCGGACCTCGCGCAGGTAGCGCATCGGCTCGACGCCGGCGGCCTTGAAGTGGCCCGCCATGGGCTTGTTGACGTGCTTGGGCTTGATGTCGCCGAAGCCGATCTGGACGGCGTCGTAGCCGTCGGTCGCCTTCGTCTTGACCTGCGACACCGTGCAGGGGCCGGCCTGGATGACGGTGACCGGGACGACGTTGTCGTCCTCGTCGAACACCTGGGTCATCCCAAGCTTGCGGCCAAGGATCGTGTTGACCATTCCACTTCCTTACCTCGGTGGTCATGGGACTCGTGGCGCACACCCTATGCGCTCCCCAGCGGACCACGCCTTCCTGTGCCGCCCGGCCCGTCGGGGCACGCCGAGGCACACCCCTCCGAAAATGAGCAGCTGGACAAGAATACACTGCCCCGCGCGTATCCACAACACCGAAACGGGCGGCCCTCACGCCGAAGCGCGAAGTCTACACACCGGCCGCGCGGGGTATCGTCCCTGTCCCTGGGCCCGGCGCGACGCGCCGGCGACGGGGAAGGAGGCGGAGAGGGGACGACATGACGGACCGGATGGCCGAGGCGACGGAGCGCGAGGCGGAGGGGACGGGGGCGCCGAGCGCGCGCCTGTTCGAGACGCTCTCGCCGAGGAGGCTCTTCCTCAGGGCCGCGGTGCCCGGCGCCCTCAGCATGCTCGCCTCGTCGCTGTACTCCACGGTCGACGTGATCCTGGTGGGCAACTACCTGGGCGAGACCGCCTTCGCCGCGGTGAACCTGGCGATGCCGTTCGTCATCGTCCTCTTCGCGATGGCCGACCTCATCGGCGTGGGGTCCTCCGTCCCGATCGCGATCGCGCTGGGGCGCCACGACGAGGAGACGGCGAGCAACGCCTTCACCTGCGCCTGCGTCATGATCGTCGCCTCGAGCGCGGCGCTCGGGGCGCTCGTGTTCGCGGCCGCCCCCGCCCTCATGGCGCTGTGCGGCGCGAGCGGGGAGCTCGCCCGCCTCGCCGTCGAGTACCTGCGCGTGTACGCGCTGTGCCTGCCCGGCACCGCCATCTTCTACGCCGTGGACAACTACATGCGCATCTGCGGGAGGACCCGGGAGAGCCTGGGGCTCAACGTCCTCATGGCGGCGCTCGGCGCGGGCCTCGAGCTGCTCGTCCTCGGCGTGCTGGGCTGGGGCGTGGGGGCGGCGGCCGCGGCCTACAGCGCCTCGCTGCTCACGTGCTCGGTCGTCGCGTTCGTCCCCTTCGCGCGGGGCCGCATGGTGCTGCGCTTCGTGCGGCCGCGCCCCAGCGCGCGCCTCGTGCGCCAGATCGCGGCGTGCGGCACGCCCACCTTCCTCAACAACGTGGCCGGGCGCGTGACCTCGGTCCTCATGAACTACTTCCTGCTCGCCTCGGGCGGCGAGACGGCCGTGTCCGCCTACGGCATCCTCATGAGCATCGACGGCGTCGTCCAGGCGCTGCTCTACGGCATGGTCGACTCGCTCCAGCCGGCCGTCGGCTACAACTGGGGCGCCCGGCTCTTCGGGCGCGTCCGCGAGATCGAGCGCTGGTGCTTCGGCGCCGCCGCCGCGGGGTCCGTCGCGCTCGGCTGCGCCGCCATGGCCGCCCCCGAGCCGCTCATCCACCTGTTCGTGGGCGGCGCGGACGAGGCGCTCGTGTCGATGGCCGTGCCGGCGATCCGCATCTTCTGCCTCGCCTACCTGGTCCGCTGGGTGAGCTTCGCCTCCCAGAGCTACCTGATGGCGATCGAGCGCAGCCGCGCCGCGGCGACCATGAGCGTGTGCACCGTGCTCGTGTTCCCCGTCCTCCTCATCGTCTGCCTCCGGGGGCTCGGGCTCACGGGCTTCTGGCTCAACATGCCGGTGACGGCGCTGCTCTCGGGGCTGCTCGCCCTGTGGATGCTGCGTGGATTGCGTGACGATATGGCGTGAGGGAGGCCGCGCCGGGCTCGCACGCGACGCGGCGTCATATAGTCCTGTCCCGTCGGGAGGGAGCACGGCCGGGAGAGGGGCATGGCGCACGCGGGGGGGCTCGGGCGGGTCCGGGGGACGGATCGCCCTGTTCGACAACTGCAAGGGCGTCCTGATCGCCCTCGTCGTCACGGGCCACGTGATGCACCCCGTCCACACCGAGAACCCGGCCCTCAGCTGCCTGTTCGACCTCATCTACCTCTTCCACATGCCGCTGTTCGTGTTCCTCTCGGGCCTCTTCGCGAAGCGGGGGAGCTGGTCCGAGGGCAGGCTGCGGCCGCGGCGGGTCCTCTCGTTCGCCGCGCTCGCGCTCGCCTTCCAGGCGGCCCTGCTCGCCGTGAACGGCGACCTCGACGACCCGACCCGGCTCCTGATGCTGTCCTCGGCCCCCTGGTACATGATGAGCATGGCCTGGTGGTACCTGCTCGTCCCCGTCCTGGCGCGCCTGCGCCCGGCGGCCGGCATGGGGCTGAGCCTCGCCGTCTCCCTCGCGTGGGGCTGCGTCGACCTCTCGAACGGGCTGCTCGCGATCTCGCGCACGCTCGAGTTCCTCCCCTGGTTCGCGGCGGGCTACTACCTCACCCGCGACCAGGTGGTGCGCCTGGCCGAGGACCGGCGCCTGTGGTGGGCCGTCGGCCTGGCAGGGGGGGGCCGTCGCGCTGCGCGTGGCCGTGCCGGACGCCTACGACTGGTTCTTCCCGCTCGTCTACGGCGACAACCCCTACGAGGCGGGCGTCCTGGTCGGCATCGGGCAGAAGTGCGCCGCCACGGCGATGGGGCTCGTCCTCTCGCTCGCCGCCCTGCGCCTCGTCCCGCGCGGCGAGTCCTCCCTCACCGAGCTGGGGCGGCGCACGCTCCAGGTGTACGTGCTGCACCGCCTCGCGCGCGCCTGGCTCACCTTCCACACCGTCTTCTACGACGACCCCGTGATGGCGGACCCCGTGGTGGGCACCGCGATCGTGCTCGCCGCGAGCGCCGTGGTCCTCGTCGTCACCTCCTGGCAGCCGCCCGAGCGCGACGGGCGCCGGACGGCGGAGGCGCGCGGCTAGCGGCCGCGCGCTCGGGGCAGTGTTGAAGGTTCTTCGGGGTCCGTACGGGCCCGCATACGGCCCTGGAGTCACGCTCGTCCAGGCGATGAGCCGCTGACCTGCGGAGACTCGTACGGCTCCGGAGCGCATCCGAACGCCGACGCATCGAGGAGGACCTCCGACCTGCAACACTGCCCACCCCGCGCCACCAGTGCATTTTTCGCCGAGTATTGCAGGTCCTCGGAAGCGAGTGTTGCAGGTTCCGGGGGCTCGCAGACGGCGAGCGTCCAGGCGCTACTCCGAGCGCTTCGCCTCGTCCCAGAGCCCGTTGAGCTCGTCGGTCGAGAGGTCGGCGACGTCGCGGCCGGCCTCGCGCGCGGCGTGCTCGACGGCCGACCAGCGGCGGCGGAACTTCGCGTTGGCGCGGCGCAGCGCCTCCTCGGCGTCGATGCCCTCCCTGCGGGCCACGTTGACGAGGGCGAACAGCAGGTCGCCGAACTCCTCGGCCGCCGCGTCGCTGCCCGGCTCCTCGGCCTCGAACTCGGCGCGCTCCTCGGCCACCTTGTCCCAGACGTCGGCGGTGGTCTCCCACTCGAAGCCCGCCTTGGCGGCGCGCTTGGAGATCTTCTGGCACTGCATGAGGGCGGGCATGCCGGCGGGGACGGAGTCGAGCAGCCCCGGCTCCTCGCCTCCTGCGGCCTCACCCACCGCGGCGCGCTCCTCGCGCTTCACGTCGTCCCAGCTGTCGAGCGCCCCCTCAGCGTCGGAGGCCGCGACGTCGCCGAAGACGTGAGGGTGGCGGCGCACGAGCTTCTCGTTGAGCTCGCGGCACACGTCGTCGATCGTGAACTCGCCAGCGTCGGCTGCGATCTGGGAGTGCAGCATCACCTGCTCGAGCACGTCGCCCATCTCCTCGCGCATGTGGGCGACGTCGTCCGCCTCGATCGCGTCGACGGCCTCGTAGGACTCCTCGATCATGTTGGCCGTGATGGAGGCGTGCGTCTGCTCGCGGTCCCACGGGCAGCCGTCGGGCTGGCGCAGCCGCCAGATGGTGCGGACGAGGCGGTCGAAGTCCGGGTGGGCGCCGGGCGCCCCCTCGCGGGAGAGCGTCTGGGCGTCGGCCTGCTCGGGCGTGGTCATGGGTGCTCCTCCTCTAGTCCCTCGCGGTCCGCTCCCGAATGAGCTCGGCGAGCTCGGGCAGGAAGTCGAACGGCTCCTCGCACGTGAGGTAGCCCTCGCGCACCCTTCCGCACGCGACCTCGGCCTCGTAGCCCTCGCAGACCTCGACGAGCGTCCGGGCGAGGGCGTCGACGGTGGGGGTCGGCACGGAGACCACGCTCTCGCCGAACGAGGAGAGGTCCTTGCCGGCGAAGCCGTTCGTGATCACGTGCACGCCGAACGCGGCCATCTCAAGCGGCGGATAGCTCGGGTGAGGCGAGGCCATGAGCGAGACGCCGGCGTAGGACTCCGACAGGACGTCGGCGTATCCGTCGAGCGACAGCTTGCCCGCCGAGACGAGCACGCGACCCTCGTCGAGGTAGACGGCGGGATGCTCCTCGCCAGCGGACACGATCTCCCACCGCCTGCTGTCCGGATACAGCTCGATCCACTTGCGGAGCGCCTCGACGAGCAGGCGGAACGCGTTGCGGTGCACGCCGGGGCGCCCGTAGACGAGGATCTGGCGCCGCTTCCCGACGCGGCCGCCCAGCTCCTCCAGGCGGGCGGCGAGGCGCTCGTTCAGGAAGGGGTCGAACACGTACTCGCGCTCGAAGGAGTAGCCGTTGCGCACGAAGTAGTCGTGCAGCTCGCGGGAGTTGAAGACGCCGATGGTGGGGGCCTCGCTGCGGTAGGTCGACTCGGCGAGCAGGTACTCGGACGACCAGGGGTAGAAGCCCGGCTCGAAGTCCTGGATGAGGTAGACGAGCGGATTGGGCTCGAACCCCCCGTCCCTGAGGCGGAGCCATTCTGACTGCATGCAGTAGGCCGTGGTCCACAGCGTGCAGACGAACCAGTCCCGACCGGTGACGGACAGCGTCCCGGAGACGTTGCGCACCGCGGAGACGACCTGCCGCGAAGCAGCCGACTCCGCGCCCAGGGGAAGGACCTCGTAGTCCGCGAAGTCCGGTCCGAGCTCCTCGGCGCTCGTCACCTCGTCGCCCACCACGATGCGGCGGTCGGCCCCGATGAGGTCTGCGAGCTGGTCGAAGAACTTCAGCGCCGTCGAGACCCCGCCGTAGACGTTCTCGGGAAGCACCGAGGGCACCATGAGGTTGAGGCGCGGACGGGTGCGCAGGACCGGGTCGGGCTCGAGGCGGACGGGCCGCACCTCGGGAATCGCGACGGCGACGTCGTGCGCGCTCGCACGACGCAGCTTCTCCCGGACGGTGAGGACGGTCGGCACGCACTGCATCGCGTCGAGGTTCACGTTGTACATGGGGTCGCCGGCCGTGCGATAGCGCTGGTACGCGCGTGCCGACAGGTCGAAGTCCCCCTGGGGGATGTCGCGCGGGTCGCGCGTCTTGGACTCGTAGTGTGTCAGGCGCACGTAGGGCGAGTAGACGTTGCGGAGCCCCCGCTGCAGGGCGCGCAGGCAGATCTCGACGTCGCTGCCGCACACGACGAACTGCTCGTCGAACCCTCCCAGCTCCTCGAAGGTCGCGCGCGACACGGCCATGCAGGCCCCCGTGACGGCGGTGACGTCGCGCGTGACCATCGGCGAGACGAAGGGGTCGCCGTAGTGCACGGGCTGGCAGCCCTTGTAGACGTGGTCGGCCCAGCCGCCCATGCCGACAACGACGCCGGCATGCTGGATCGTGCCGTCCGGATAGAGCAGGAGGCCTCCGACGACGCCGACCTCGTCCCGCGTCGCCTGCTCCACCAGGCGGCCCAGCCAGTCGCCGGCGATGACCTCGGTGTCGTTGTTGAGGAAGACGAGCACGTCACCGGTCGCCTCGCGTGCCGCCAGGTTGTTGATCCGCGACCAGTTGAAGGGGATGTCGGCCTCCATGACGCGGACGCGGGGGTCGCGCGCGCGCAGCTCCTCGAGGCCGCGCGCGGTCTCCTCCTCACGCGAGCCGTTGTCGACGACGACGATCTCGTAGTTCTCGTAAGCCGTGCGCTCGAGGATGCTCCCGACACAGGTCCGCAGGTCATCGACGTGGTCCTTCGTCGGGATGATCACGGATGCCTTGGGGCTCCCCTCGACGTGGTAGCGCACGTCGTAGACGAATAGGTCGTCCGTCTCGCAGGCGGTCGCCGCGCCCGAGCCCAGGAGCGCGTCGAGGTGGTCCTGGACCGCCCTCAGCCCCGCCGTCTGCGCGTAGGGCTTCGACCCGGCGTTCGTCGCGGTCGACGTCTCGAGGGCGCGCCAGGAGTACAGGACCCTGGAGACGTGCTCGACCTTGTTGGCGACGCACGACATCCGCAGCATCAGGTCGTAGTCCTGGGCGCCGTCGAACTCACTCCGGAAGCCGCCGACGCGCTCGAACAGCGACTTCCTGAAGGCGAGGGCGTGCCCGACGTACATCTGGGAGAGCAGGAGGTCGGGCGACCAGTCCGGCTTGAACAGCACGGAGAGGCGCGAGCCCTGCTCGTCGACGACCTCGTGGTCGCTGTACACGACGTCGGCGTGCGTCATCGAGACCCGAAGGAAGAGCTGGAACAGGGCGTCGGAGGAGAGGACGTCGTCGTTGTCGAGGGGCAGGAGGTAGTCGCCCGAGGCCATGGAGGCTGCGACGTTCGTCGCCCCCGAGATGCCGAGGTTCTCGTCGAGCAGGCGCACGCGGACGCGCTCGTCGGCCTGCCCGAGCAGGTATTCCCTCAGCTCGCGGGAGCTCGACGCATCGTCGACGACGCAGAGCTCCCAGTCGCCGTAGGTCTGGGCGCGGACGGACTCGATCGCCTGCGAGACCCAGCGCACGTCGACGTCGTGGGTGGGCATGAGGACGGAGAACAGGATGCTCCCGCGCTCGCTCCCAGGCTCGCCCTCGTCGCTCGCGCCGACCACGCTGCCGAGCACGATCTCCTGGTGCATGCGGTCGCGCGCGCCGAGAAGGCCGTGCTTGAGCACGTAGGGAATCGCCCTGAGGGCCTGGCGCGGACGCGCCGCGGCCAGGCGCAGCAGCGACTTGACGGTGTCTATCTTGCTCACGTGGGCTCCTTCCGCCTACTCGTCGTCCCCGCCCACGAGCTCGAGCACGCCCAGGACGATGGGCAGCAGCTCGCCGTCGGCGGAGCGGTAGGGATAGGTGACCTTCCTCGTCTTGGGATACACGATCGCGCGGCGGTCCTTCAGCTTGGAGGCGACGTCCTTGGGGACCTCGAGCCCCTGGAAGGTGACGCGGCCCCCGGCGAGCGAGACGCTCGTGACGCCCAGGCGGTCCGCGCGGATGCGGATGCGCGCGCGGTCGAAGAGGTTGCGCCCGGCCAGCGGCAGGGCGCCTCGCTCCTCCTCCAGGCGCTCCTGCAGCTCGTCGACGGTGGCGAGCTCGACGGCGGCCGCGAGGCGGCGGTAGGCGAGCACGCGCTCGTCGACGTCGGGCAGGTACTCCTCGGCGAGGAAGAAGTCGGCGGGCAGGTTGATCGTGACGACGTCCTCGGCGACGTCGGGGGCCTCGCCGCGCGCCTCGGCCACGGCCTGGCCGAGCATCTGCGTGAACAGGTCGAAGCCCACGCTCGAGAGGTTGCCGTGCTGCTCGGCGCCCACGAGCGAGCCCGCGCCGCGGATCTCGAGGTCGCGCAT
>CAOJNB010000023.1 GCA_948439405.1 uncultured Coriobacteriaceae bacterium
AGGTTTCGCAAACCGAGAAACCAGAGGTTTCGCAAACCGAGAAACCAGAGGTTTCGCAAACCGAGAAACCAGAGGTTTCCGAGAAAACCGAAAAAGGCGAAAGCCAATACAAACCAATACAGACCAGTACAGACCAAGATAGAAACCCATTGTCGGGCAAGCCCGACGCCGCGGACGCGATCCCGTACGGCGAGATCGTCTCCATCCTCAACGAGAGGACCGGCCAGCACTACCAGCAGACAACCGAGAAGACGCGCCGCCTCATCCGGGCGAGATGGCGCGAGGGCTTCCGCGTCCCTGACTTCGCCGCCGTCGTCGAGAAGAAGGCGGCGGCCTGGCTGGGAGATCCCGACATGTCTCGGTTCCTGCGCCCCGAGACCCTGTTCGGAACGAAGTTCGAGGGATACCTCAACGAGCCGGACACGGCGGTGGCCGCCTGCGGCATGGCGCCCGACTACGGCAACCCAGACGGGGGGTGGTAGCGATGGAGGGGAGCGGAGACGTGGCCGCGCTCGGCAGGAAGCTGCTGTCATCGCTCGGGCTCGACCCCGACGTGCAGCTCGCGCGCTCTGCGGCGGCGATGCCGTGGAACGCCGAGCCCGGAGACTTCGAGAGCCCCGACGGGACGCTCGTGTGCGGCCTCTGCGGCAAGCCCAAGCAGACCGCGGACGGGTTCCCGATCGTGCACTCGCACCAGCTGGCATCGCTCGTGCGCCACGAGGAGACGCAGGCCGAGAGGGCGGAGCGCATCTTGCGCAACAGGGGCCGTTGCTTCGCCGGCGAGTTCCGCGGGCTCGAGGGGTGCACGCTCGCAACTGCAGCGGAGGACACCGACCGCGACTCGGCGGGGGCCGTCATGGCGTACTCGCGCGACTTCCGCGCGATGCGAAAGGCCGGACACGGGCTGCTGCTCTTCGGCCCCGTCGGAAGGGGAAAGACGTTCCTCGCCGCCTGCCTGTGCAACGTGCTGCTGGACGGCGGGTGGAGATGCCTCATGACCTCGACGAGGCGCATTCGCTCCCAGGTCGAGGGAACGTACGGCTCGCTCAACTCCGTCGTCGAGTCGCTCTGCAGGCAGGACCTCGTCGTGCTCGACGACCTGTTCCGCGACCGGAACACGGAGACCGGGCGCGAGATCGTGTTCGACGTCGTGGACGCGCTGTACAAGGCGAGGGTGCCGATGGTCGTCACGACGAACCTTTCGGACGACTCGATCAGGTACCCGTCGCAGGCAGACCAGCCCGTCGTCGACAGGCTCAAGGAGCGCTGCAGGCGCATCGAGATGCCCGCGTCGCTCCCGAACAGGAGGCAGGTGGCGGCATGCTAGAGCAGCAGCAGGCGCTCGCGGAGACGATGCGCCAGGCCTTCGAGGCGAACGACAGGGCGAGGCGCGGCGGCGTCGCGCTCGCGACGGCGAACGCCGACTTCCGCGCGAAGAGGGCGGCAGAGGTGCTGAGGCTCAGGGCGGCGGGCATGCCGGCCTCGACGGCGCACGATGCGGCCTACGCGGACGAGGGCGTGAACCGCGCCCTCATGCTCGCCGAGGTCGCGCAGTCCGACTACGACGCCGACCGCGAGGAGGTCAACCTGCGCAAGCGCGAGGCCGACATCCTGCGCGACCAGATCAGGGCCGACTGGGCGGCGGCGGGGAGGGTGGTGTGAGATGAACCTGTACGACAGGCAGAACATGTCCGGCCCCGACGTCGGGAGCGCCGACGGCACGTGCGCGATATGCCACATGGCCCCGGCGACGGAGCGGCACCACATCGTGCCGAGGTCGCGCGGCGGAGGGAGTGGCCCGACGATCGCCGTGTGCGGGTTCGGCAACTGCGGCGGGTGCCACGGCATGCTGCACGCCCACCTGCTGCACCTGAGGTGGCGCGGCGGCAGGTGGGAGGTCCTCGAGACCGAGAGGCCGACGAAGGTCGACGAGGCGATGCGCCTCGGAGGATGGATGGAGCTGAGATGAGCAGGGAACGAGCCAAGGGGACGCGCTTCGAGACGCAGGTGGTCAACTACCTGCGCGAGAACGGCATGAAGGCGGCGAGGCAGCCGATGCACGGCAGCGCCGACGAGGGCGACGTGGTCTGCGACTTCGCACGCCTCGACATGGTCGTCGAGTGCAAGAACCGCAAGAGGTACGACTACCCGGGCGTCGTCGACGAGGCCGAGGCCGAGAGGGCCAACGCCAACGCGAGCTTCGGCATCGGCGTGTGCCACCGGGCCGGGTGCGGCGAGGGCAAGATGGGCAAGTCGATAGTGGTGATGGAGCTGGACACGCTCCTCGACATCTGGAGGGTGGCGCGATGACGGAGACGGTCATGGACAACCCCGCCCTGTACGAGCGGGACGCGGCGGCCGGGGAGGCCGCCTACGACGCGTGGGCGAGGACGCACACGTGCTCGGACTGCGCCAACTACTCGTCGTACGACCCGTCGGACGCCCACGGCGTGTGCGTCTCGAGCGTCCTTGTCAAGAGGCGGTGCCCGTCGTGCGGTGCGCCGCGCTGGCTCAGGACGGTCGAGGTCGAGTGGACGGACGCCGACTCGGTCATCGCCGACATCGGATGCGAGCGGGCCGAGAGGAGGCCGCGATGAGGAAGCGCCCGAAGTGCGCGGAGTGCGGGCGGGAGTTCGAGCCGCGCAGGAGCGACCAGCGCTACTGCTGCGAGCAGTGCCGCAACCGCGCGTACCGCCGCGATCCCGAGAAGCGCAGGAGGGCATACGAGGCGAGCAGGCGCTACTACGAGGAGCACCGCTACGATCTCGCGGAGATGCGGCGCCGGAGGGCGCACGCGCTGCGCGAGAAGGCGTGCGCCGACCTCGTGAGGCGCGGCGAGTGCCGGATGGAGTGCGAGGGCCGCGGCCGCTGGTGCCGCAGGTGCCGCGAGCTGTCCGTGGAGGGGCAGGAGGGGGCGTGCTGATCGCAATCGGCCACGAGAAGCGCCGCGAGGTGGCGGCAAAGCTGCGCAAGTGCGGAGCTGAGCTGAGCATCATTGGCGCAGACTGCGAAACTGCCTGCCATGTGATTGACAATGTCATCGGCTGCCAAGAGGAGGACTCGTGGGAGATGTTCTTTTACCGCCTCGCAGACCTAATAGACCCTACGTGCCACATAGTGCTCAGGCAAAGCGACAGCGACATCACGGACGAGCCGCATTACCTCTGCTCCAGGTGCGGCAAGGAGGCCGTCTACGTGTACGAGCGGCGCGATTACACGCTCGCTGGAATCGTGAGCCATGCCCGCTATTGCTCGTACTGCGGCGCGAGGGTGGTGGACTAATGAGCGTTTACGAGTTCGGCGATTACGTGGCGTACGACCCTGGCTACCGAGAGCCCGAGGTAGGCAGGTACGTCAGGGGCAATGCCGCAGGGAGCGCCTTCGTCTGCTACAGCGACGGCTGCACGGCGGCATGCACGGAAGCAAGACTGCTGCGACCGGCTACCGACGAGGAGATAGCAGGTGCAAGCCCGCACATCGGGTACCACCGCTTCGATCCAGAATGCCCGGATTACGACGGTAGCTGCTGCTCGTATTGCGAGCATGCGTTGAACCATCCGCATTACCCGGTCTTCTTCAACGGCGGTCTGCAAGGCGATAACTGGGCTTACGAGGAGGCGGCCGAATGACAGAACAGGTGCACGACTGGGAAGGACGTGATGTGCGATGACGGTTGGGGCTTTCTTCGTCGCTGCGCTGCTCGGCGTGGTGCTCGGCTGGACGATCGGGGGCGTGGTTTGAGCGGTCGCGGAGATGGGGCAAATGCCCCAAATGCCCCAAAATCCTCTGGCGGCCGCGAGCCGTGGTCGTGGTCCGAGCTCCAGGTGGTGTGGAGGCACCCGGACATGACCGCGGCCGAGCTGTCGGCGATGCTCGTCACTCGGACGCCGAAGGCCGTGCGGAGGATACGCGAGCGCTACGGGCGCTACCGCTCCGAGGGCGTGGTGCCCCTGTGCCAGAGGTGCGGCTGCCACCCCGTGTTCGCCCAGGACGCCGAGGCGAGGCGCTGGGGGCTGTGCCGCGAGTGCGCGCAGGCCGAGAAGGAGTACAGGGAGGAGAACTGGGAGCGGCTGTCGCGCGAGAACGCGGCGCGTCGCCAGCGCAGGCACAAGAGGAAGGCGGGCCGGTAGGCGCCCGGCGCGGCCGCGTCGGACACATCGGAGAGCATAAAGCGCGCCAGCCCCTCCCCGCCAACGTCGGTTACGGGCGTTGGAGAATCGCGTCATGAGCATGAAGCGCAGCGCATACGAGAAGTGGTCGACCGGGTCCCAGCTCGGGCGCATCACCAACTGGGCGGCCAACGGCTGCACCATGGCTGAGCTCGCGAGCAACATGGGCATCAGCCCGTCGACGCTGTACAAGATGCAGGCCGAGCACCCCGACGTCGCCGAGGCGATAGAGGGCGGCCGCGGCATGTCGGTGCAGCACGTCGAGAACGCGCTGTTCCGCTCCGCGCTCGGCCTCGACTACGAGGAGAGCGAGACCACCGAGGAGCAGACCGCCCCGGACGGCAGCAGGCGCGTCATCGTGAGGCGCTCCCGCACCAAGGTCAAGCCGAGCGTGTCCGCCCAGATCTTCTACCTCAAGAACCGCGCGGGCTACCGCGACAACCCGGCCCCGCGGACCGGTGACGCCGCGTCTGGCATCCCCGACGACCCGCTGAGCGCCGCGCTCGACGACGTGGCCCGCGGGCTCGAGGACGGGCGCCATGGGGCTTAGCGAGAGGCAGCTGCAAGTGCTCGCATTCCCGCGCACGGGCTACGACGCCCTGGTGTGCGACGGCTCCGTGCGCTCCGGCAAGTCCTCCATCATCAGCGTGGCATTCGTGGACTGGGCCATGCGCGCCTTCAGCGGCCAGCGCCTGGGCATCTGCGGCAAGACCATAGACGCGGCGCGCAAGAACGTCGTGGAGCCGTACATGGCCATGGCTTGGCCAACGCGCCACATGGGATACCGGATGCGCTGGCGCGGCGGCGAGAACGTCCTGGAGGTCTCCTACCGCGACCGCACGAACGTCTTCGAGGTGTTCGGCGGCAAGGACGAGGGCAGCCGCATGCTCATCCAGGGCCGCACGCTCGCGGGCGTGCTCATGGACGAGGTGGCCCTCATGCCGCGCAGCTTCGTAGAGCAGGCCGTGGCGCGCTGCTCGGTGCCCGGCAGCCGCCTGTGGTTCGACTGCAACCCAGAGGGCCCGACGCACTGGTTCAAGCGCGAGTGGATAGACCGGGCCGACGAGAAGAACGCGCTGCGCCTCCACTTCACGATGGACGACAACCCCGGCTTGACGCCCGAGGTGCGGGCCCGCTACGAGCGCATGTACTCGGGGGTCTTCTACCGACGCTACGTCCTCGGGGAGTGGGTGCGCGCCGAGGGGCTGGTCTACCCAGACTACGAGACGGCGCTGGAGGCGGAGTGGGAGCCGGACGACGGCGCCCGCGTGCGCTGGGCAGTCTCGATCGACTACGGCACGCAGAACGCGTTCGCCGCTCTGCTGTGGGGCTGCCAGGGCGGCACGTGGCACGCGGTGCGCGAGTTCTACTACAGCGGGCGGGCCGAGGGCCACCAGATGACCGACTCGGACTACGCGGCCCGCGTCGAGGCGCTGTGCGCCGGCGTGCCCGGCGAGGTCGAGGTGATCGTGGACCCCAGCGCGACGAGCTTCATGGCGGAGCTGCGGCGGCGCGGGCAGCGCTTCCGCGTGCGGCACGCCCGCAACGACGTCGCAGACGGCATCCGCGAGACGGCGGCGTGCATGCAGGCCGGCCTCGTGCGCATCGGCCGCGAGGCGTGCCCGGCGCTCGTGCGGGAGCTCGGCGGCTACGTGTGGGACGAGGCCCACGGCGACGGCGAGCGCCCGCTCAAGGTCGACGACCACTCCTGCGACGCGCTGCGCTACCTGGTCGCGACGGAGCGCGTCATCCGTGCGGTTGAATCCCCGGATAGCAGCTACAGGAGCGTATTCGGGGGGTAATCGCATGCCGGAGCCGTCGAGCAGACGCAGCATGAGGACGTGGCAGGACTACGAGCGGGCGGTGTCTGGGGGGAGGCGCGAGGCGTTCGTCCTCGAGGCCATAGACGCGCACGTGCACGGCCCGCTGTGCCGCACGGCGCTCGACGCCGACGAGTACGACCACCAGCGAAACGTCACCATCAACCGCTACGTGCAGACCATCTTCACGCTCACCGGCTCTCCCGTCGAGGACTTCACGGCATCCAACGCCAAGGTCGCCAGCAACTTCTTCAACAGGCTCAACACGCAGAGGTGCATGTACTCCATCGGCAACGGCGTTACCTTCGCCTCGGCGACGGCCGACGGCGACGCCACGAAGGAGGCGCTCGGCGCGCACTTCGACCACGACCTCAGGGACTGGGCGTACGCCGCGCTCATCCACGGCGTTGCCTTCGGCTACTGGTCCGGCAGCAGGCTCTACACATTCGAGGTGACGGAGTTCGTGCCGCTGTGGGACGAGGTGACTGGCGCGCTGCGCGGGGGCATCCGCTTCTGGCGCCTGGACGCCGAGCGCCCCATGACCGTGACGCTCTACACCGAGCAGGGGTACATGTCGTGGGTAACGGAGGACGCCGGACGCGGACTCCGCCTGCGCATGGTGCAGGACCTCACCCCCTACCGCACGCAGGTGGCGACCTACCCCGACGGCACGCAGGAGGTCGTCGGCGAGGGCAACTGGGGCGGGTCGCTCCCCGTCGTGCCGATGTGGGGCAGCCGCCTTCACCAATCCACGCTCGTCGGCATGCGGCAGGCCATCGACAGCTACGACCTCATCCAGTCCGGCTTCGCCAACGACCTGACGGACGTGTCGCAAATCTACTGGATCGTCGAGAACTGCGGAGGCATGAGCGACGCCGACCTCGCGCGCTTCCGCGACCGCCTCAAGGTACTGCACATCGCCAACGCCGACACCGACCAGGGCGGCAAGGTCACGCCGTACAGCCAGGAGGTGCCGTACCAGGCGCGGCAGGCGTACCTCGACGGCATCGAGCGCCGCATCTACCGCGACTTCGGCGGGCTCGACGTGACGGCGCTCAGCGCGGGTGCCAAGACGGCCACCGAGATAGAGGCCGCGTACCAGCCGCTCGACGAGAACGCCAGCGACTTCGAGTACCAGGTCTCCGTCGCCGTCCAGCGCCTGCTCGCGCTCCTCGGCATGGACGACAGCCCAGAGTTCAAGCGGCAGCGCGTCACGAACCAGCTGGAGCAGGTGCAGGTGGTCGCGCAGGAGGCGCAGTGGCTCGACCGCGAGACGGTCCTCCGCAAGCTGCCGAACGTCAGCCCGGACGAGGTGGCGGAGATACTGGCCCGCGCCGACGGGGACGATGCCGAGCGATTCGGCGTCTCTGGCGGTGACGGCGCCGTGGCGGCCGAGTGATGGCCACGGACCCGGCGCACGACGCCACGGACGAGGAGATACGCAAGCTTTCCAAGCGCCTCCATGCCGCCTACGACAAGGCATACGAGGAGATGCTGAAGAAGGCCAAGGCCGACATCGAGCGGCAGGCGGAGGCCGACGCCGCCATGGTCGCCAAGGTGAAGTCCGGCGAGACGACCGCCGACCAGCTGGCCGCATGGCGCAGGGGCCGCGCGGCGGACGCCACGTGGTACGCGCAGATGGTGGGCCAGCTCGCACAGGACATGGCCCGGTGCGACGAGCGGGCGGCCGCCATCGTCAACGGCGCGGGACCTGCGGTGTACGCCGAGAACGCGAACTTCGGGGCGTTCCAGGTCGAGCGGGCGGCGGGCGTCGACACCTCCTGGACGCTCGTGGACGCCGACGCCGTGGCCGCCCTCGTGCGCGACCAGCCTGACCTGCTTCCGCAGGTGAGCCCCAAGCACTCGAAGGCCGAGGCGTGGGCGCGGCGCAAGATCACAAGCGCGATAACGCAGAGCGTGCTCGTGGGCGATTCGGTGCCGGCGACGGCGCGGCGCCTGCGCTCCGTGGTGGACATGGGCGAGCGCGCGGCGACGAGGGCCGCGAGGACGGCGCTCACGGGAGCCGAGAACGCGGGGCGCGTCTCGTCGTACGAGCGAGCGCGCGGCATGGGCATAGACGTGAAGGCGCGCTGGATGGCGACTCTCGACAGCCGGACGCGCTCGAGCCACAGGGCGCTCGACGGCGAGGCCGCGGGCGACGACGGGCGCTTCTCGAACGGCCTGCGCTACCCGGGCGACCCCACGGGCCCGGCGGCCGAGGTGTGGAACTGCCGCTGCACCCTGGTGGCGTCGATACCGGGCCATGACGCCTTCGGTGAGCGCAACGCAAGCAAGCTCGAGACCAGCTACGAGGACTGGAAGGCGGGGCGCGACCCCAAAGAGACCAAGCCGAGCGGCAGGGGCGCCGGGGTAGACCGCGGGGCGAAGGTTTACGAGGTCCTCGACGCCGGCCAGACAAAGGTCGTGGACGACGCGCTGCGAGGGGCGCCCGAAGCGGTGGCGCGACTGTACAAGAAGCACGAGAGCGAGTTCAAGACCCCCGCGGTGCACGCCAGGGCAGAGGCGTGGTACTCGCCCGCAGAGGGCAGGGTGACCATCAACCCGGGCAGGGAGTTCGACCCGGGCGGGAAGAGGGAGCCGGGTAACACGTGGTTCCACGAGTTCGGGCACAACATCGACCATCTGGAGGCGCCGAGCGGCAATGCCTGGTCGACGCTGTCCTTCGAATATGGCAACGGAGCGTTCCCGGCGAAGCTTCGCGAGGAGGCGAGGGGATACTGCATCAAGGCCAAGGGGGAGATGACGCAGTGGGCGGTGTCCAAGATAGACGGGAGCAACGACGGGGAGGCATACCTGAGGGGGAGGCTGGCCGACAAGCTCAGGGGCATGGGGCTCATTTCGGACGATGCAGCGCACGACTACAAATGGAACCGCATCGATAAGGACGGTCTCAAGGCGAGCCTCAAGAAGCCTACGCTCACCGGCGCGTACAAGTACGTGGCGGAGAGGCTCGCGGAACTCCCCGACAACGAGCGCGCGGACGTCTCCGACCTACTCGGCGGCGCAACGAACATGCGATGCCGCGAGGGCTGGGGGCACTTCGGGAGGGGCTACTGGGACAAGGAGGGCAGGCACCTGTCCACGGAGGCCTTCGCCGAGATGAGCGCCGCGTCCTTCACATCGCAGGAGTCACTTGGTAAAATAAAGCAGATATTCCCAGAATCGTATGAGATGTTCCTCAAGATGACGAGGGAGGCGGCGGGGCTATGACGGACGATGAGCGGTTCCAAAAGGCATGCGAAGAGTATGAGACGAGGTTCGGCCTGCCGATGGGCCACGACTTCTCGATGCCCGACGACCTCGCTGAGTGCGCCGCGATCATCGAGAGGTGCATCCGCGACGGCAGGGAGTACGACCCATACGCCGAGGCTGGCGCGCCCGATGATGCGCTGTTCTAAGGCCTCGCGCCCCTAGCCAGTCCAAGAATACGTCCACGCTTCAGGCCCCCGCCACCACGGCGCGGGCCTTTTCCATGCCGCGTGACCACCCCGCGACCATATGCGTCGGGAGGCGATGGCACGTGGACGACACCGTGGAAATAGTCAACGACGGCACCGACGAATGGGAGGCGGCCTTCGGGGCGGCCATCGCGCGCGGGCTCGAGCAGGTGGGCCTCGCCGCCGAGGGCCACGCCAAGGCCATCTGCCCGGTCGACACCGGCAGGCTCCGCAACAGCATCACCCACGCGCAGCTGGACGGGACGCACGAGGCCGTTGGCACGAACGTCGAGTACGCGAGGTACGTGGAGCTGGGCACGTCCAGGCGCGCCGAGAAGCCGTTCCTGCGGCCCGCGGCGTCCGAGCACGCGGAGGAGTACCGCGCCATACTGCGCGCCGCCCTGGGCGGGTAGCGCCCCCAATTCCCCGTTACCGGGCGGCGAGAATCCCGAACGTAACGAGCGGGCCGAGGAAGGGCGCCCGCCCCACGCGGCAGGGAACGCCGCCACATGGCCGCAGGGAAACGCGGCAGACTGGGAGTGGTTACATGGCACTCACGCGCAAGATGCTCAGGGCAATGGGCATCGAGGACGAGAAGGCCGACGAGATCATCGAGGCGCACGCAGAGACCGTCGACGCGCTCAAGGCAAAGGCGCGGGAAGCGGGAGACGGCGCAGGCAAGGCCGAAGAGCTGGCCAAGCAGGTCGAGCAGCTGAAGGCGGACCTCGCGAAGGCCCAGGAGAAGGGCGACCCCGACGGCTTCAAGTCCAAGTACGAGGAAGAGCACAAGGCATTCGAGGACTACAAGGCGCAGGTGGCCGCGAAGGACGCAGACCGCACCAAGCGCTCCCTCTACCGCAAGCTGCTCGCCAAGGCGGGCGTGGACCCGAAGCGGCTCGACGCCGTCATGCGCGTGGCGGACCTCTCCAAGGTCGAGGTCAAGGACGGCGCCATCCAGGGCGCCGACGAGCTGGAGAAGGGCATCAAGTCGGACTGGGCGGACTTCATCCCGACCACGTCCACTCAGGGCGCCGAGCCCGCGACCCCTCCCAAGGGGGGCGCAGAGCCCGAGCCCGACCTCTCGAAGATGACCGCGACCGAGTACATCGACTGGAAGCACTCGCGTAAATAGGAGGCAGGAAATGCCAAACACAATCCTCACAACCGACGTCATCGCGGGCGAGGCACTGGACGTGCTGCGCAGCAACGCGGTCATGCCGAACCTCGTCCACCGCGACTACAGCGGAGACTTCGTCCCCGGCGTCGGCAGCAAGATCACCATTCGCAAGCCCGCGACCTTCGAGGCCAAGGAGTTCGAAGGCACCACTACCACGCAGGACGCGACCGAGCAGGGCGTCGACGTCACGATGGACAAGCACCTCGACGTGACCTTCGCCGTCACGTCCAAGGAGCTGACCATGTCCATCGCCGACTTCAGCGCCGAGTTCCTGACGCCCGCCATGCAGGCGTTCCTCGACAAGGTCGACGGCTACCTCATCGCGGCCGCAGTCGCCGGCGCCGGCAAGGTCGCGACTACGTCCGCCGCCGTCGGTCAGGCCGACATCGTGTCCGCGCGCCAGGCGCTCGTGAAGGCCAAGGCCCCGACCACGGAGCGCTACATGGTCGCCGGCTCCACCGTCGAGGCCGACCTGCTGAAGACCGAGCTCTTCGTCAACGCCTCCGCCACCGGCGACACGGCTGGCCTCCAGGAGGCGAGCCTCGGCCGCAAGTTCGGCATGGACATCTACACCGACCAGAACTGCGAGAACGCCAAGGGCACCGAGGACGACGCGATCCTCTTCCACAAGAACAGCCTCGCCCTCGTGACCCGCCCGCTGGAGCTCCCCATGGGGGCGGCCAAGTCCTCCGTCGCCAACTACGACGGCTTCGGCATCCGCGTTGTCTACGGCTACGACATGGCGACCAAGACCGACACGATCTCGCTCGACATGCTCTGCGGCGTCGCCGTGCTCGACAAGGGCCTCATCAGCGTCATCAAGCGCACGGTGGCGGCCAACTAATGGCCGTCATGCTGGGCGCGGTCCTCGCGTGCATCAACAACCGCTTCGAGTGCGAGCCCGTGCGCGGGCTCTGGTCCGTGTCCGCAGGCGAGCTAGTGCCCGCCTCCGGGCAGGACCTGCCGCTCGCGTCTGGTCAGTGGTACGAGATCGCGGGCTCGGCGCTCAACGACGGCCTGCACGAGCGCGGGGAGGAGCTACTCGCGGACGAGGGCGAGTGGCGGGGGACCGTCACGCCGCTCAGGGTCCCATCCGACCTCATCTCGCTCGTCGAGGAGATAGACGCGTACCAGACCGCGCAGGACGCCGCGGGCGGCCCGTACGCCTCCGAGAGCTTCGGGGGCTACAGCTACTCCCGCGCGACCGACCCGGCCACGGGGCTTCCCATGACGTGGGAGGCGGCGTTCCGCTCCCGCCTGAACAGGTGGAGGAAGCTGTGAGCCTGCTGGACCGCATGTCGCAGGAGGCGACGCTCATGCGCCGCACAACGACCGACGACGGCGAGGGCGGCACGGTGTCCTCCTGGGAGCCGTCTGCGACATTCCAGGCCGCCTGCGCACGCGACTCGGCGCAGGTGGCAACGCTCGGCGGCAAGGCCGCGCAGACGGCGTCCTGGACGCTCCTGTGCCCTGCGGGCACGGGCCTGCGTCTGCACGACGTCGTGAGGCTCGCCGACGGGACCACGCTGCGCGTCACATCGACGCCGAAGGCCGCCCCGGCTGCCTCGGGGATACGCGCCGAGGCAGTCGCCGCTGAGGAGTGGGAGGTGCCGGCATGACGCCCGAGGCCGCGGTGACACGGTGGCTGGCCGATGCCGTGGGGCTGCGAGTCCACGCGCGCGGCCACGTGCCGGAGGGCTCGACGTACCCGTACGCGACGCTCTACCTGCCCGGATGCTGCGGCGGCGGCACGTCTGCGGCGGCCATCGACCTGTGGTACAGGGGGGCCGGCGAGGCGGAGCCGAACGCCGCGGCGCGCAGGCTGTCAGCCGCGATATCGCGCGGCGGCGCCATGGTCCCGTTCGACGGGGGCGCGGCGTGGGTCAGGCGCGGCGAGCCGTGGTGCCAGCCCGTCGAGGACCCGGACGACGCGGTGGAGCGCAGGACAATCAACATCGAGGTCGAGTGGCTGACCGCCACCGACTAGGGGGTTATGCATGAAATTCACGCAGATTCCGAGCGACACGTTCTCAAGCCTGCAGCTCAACGCTGGCGTGCTGCTCACAGAGTTCGACCCGAAGACGGCGACGCTCGCCAAGGACGCGATCGTCGGGGCCACGAGCGGCGGCGTCGAGTTCAAGGCCGAGCCGTCCTACACTGACTTCGGCGAGGACATCGACAACTGCCCGACGAACATGGCCGAGCTCAAGCGCCTCGACTCGGTCGAGGTGACCATCTCCGGCACATTCGTCACCGTCACGCCGTCGAGCGTGAAGGCGGCCATGGGAGCTGCCGACGTCGACGCCGGCGACGCCACGCACATCGTCCCGCGCGGCGACATCGCCGCCTCGGACTTCCGCGACCTGTGGTGGGTCGGCGACTACTCCGACAAGAACGGCGACAAGAACGGCGGCTTCGTCGCGATCCACATGATGAAGACGCTCTCGACCGGAGGCTTCGCCCTCAAATCCGACAACAAGGCGAAGGGGCAGTTCGACTTCGAGTTCACCGCCCACTACAGCATGGACGACCCGACGGCCATCCCCTACGAGGTCTACGTCAAGTCCGGCACCGACGAGGCGGCCTCCAAGGCGTCGACGTCGGCCGTGAACGGCTAGGCGGTGAGCATGCCGAGGAAGCTGTCAGAGGTGACGGGCGCCGATGCGCTCGCGGTCATGGCCGACATCGTCGACCTGCTGGACGCCGTCAGGGGCGACGGTGGGCTCGACGGCATGTCCGGCGGTGGGCAGGTGACGGACGCGCAGGCGATGCGCGCCGCGTCGTCTCTGCTCCGCCGGCACCCCGACGAGGTCCTGCGCCTCGTTGCCGACGTGCAGGGCGTCCCCGTCGGGGAGTACAGGGAAGAGGCGCTGCCGCGCATCGTGGCCGACGTCATGGCGGTGCTGACCGACGGGGCGCTCGCCGATTTTTTACCGTCGGCCCCGACGCGCTAGCGGAGTGCGTCGGAGAGTACCTGGGGCCGCTTGAGATGCGGCCCCTGCTGCTGTACGCGAGGCACAGGGCGCGTGCGCGGCGCGAGGAGGCGCTGTGGCGCGCCTACGTCGCCGAGGCCGTCAGGCTCGCACCAGCCGGGAAGTGCCTAGACAGAACCTTCGGGGACGTGCTCGCGGCCGACGAGAGGGTGGCGCGGCGAGGGCCGGCGCCCGACGGTGACGCGATCGCGCGCTCGGTTATAGCGCGCGCTGGATTGGAGGTGGTCGGATGAACCTGCTCGACCTCATGGTGCGGATAGGCGTCGACGACCAGGCATCCGACAAGGTCGCGGGCATCGGCTCCGGCATAGGCTCGAAGCTCTCCACCGCGGCCAAGGCCGGCGTGGCCGCTGTCGGCGCGGCGGTGACCGCTATCGGCGGGATGGCACTCAAGGCGACGAGCGACTACGAGCAGCTGTCCGGCGGCGTCGCCAAGCTGTACGGCAGCGGGCAGACCCTCATCGCCTTCGCGCAGGAGCAGGGCAGGGCCGTCGCGGAGGTCAGGGACGAGTACGACAGCCTGAACCCGGCCGTGGCGCTCATGTCGGAGAACGCGTCGAAGGCATGGCAGACGGCCGGAATGTCCGCCAACCAGTACATGGAGCAGGCGACGTCGTTCAGCGCGGCGCTCATAAACTCCCTCGGCGGGGACACGGTGAAGGCCGCGCAGCAGACAGACGTCGCGATGCGCGCCATGTCCGACAACGTGAACACGTTCGGCAGCAACATGACCGACGTGCAGAACGCGTTCCAGGGCTTCGCGAAGCAGAACTACACGATGCTCGACAACCTGAAGCTGGGCTACGGCGGAACGAAAGAGGAGATGCAGCGCCTCATCGACGACGCCAACGAGTACGCCGCCGCGAACGGTCAGGCGGCAGACCTGTCTATCGACTCGTTCTCGGACATCGTCACCGCGATCGAGCTGGTCCAGGAGAAGCAGGGCATAGCCGGGACGACCGCGCGCGAGGGGGCCACGACTATCGAGGGCTCCATCAGCGAGGTCAAGGCCGCGTGGGAGAACCTGCTCGCGGGCTTCGGCTCGCAGGACGCGGACTTCGGCGCGCTCACGGACAACCTCGTGACGGCGCTCGGGGACGCGGCCGGCAACATCCTCCCGGCGGTCTCCCGCATCGCCGCGAGCATCGCGAACGAGCTTCCGCAGGCGATGTCCGGCCTCAGGGACAAGCTGGCACCGGTGCTGTCGGAGGCGCTCGCCGGGGCATGGGACGTGGCGAGGCAGGGCCTCTCCGACGGGTTCGGAATCCAGCTCCCCGACGTCGACGCGTCGCAGTTCCAGGACGCCGCCGACGCCGTCGGACAGCTCGCAGACGGCCTGGGCAAGGTCGCCCCTGCGATCATGGGGGCCGTCGCGGCCTACGTCGCGTGGAAGGCCGTCACGACCGCCGCGGCGATAGCCCAGGGTGCGCTCAACGCCGTCATGAGCGCGAACCCGGCCATGCTCGTCGTCATGCTGATAGCCGGCCTCGTGGCGGCTCTCGTGACGCTGTGGACGACGAACGAGGGCTTCCGCGACGCCGTGACCGGCGCGTGGAACGCCATCGTGTCCGTGGTGTCCGGCGTCGTTGCCGCGATCGTCGGCTTCTTCACGGTCACGCTCCCCGCCGGAATCCAGGCGCTCGTCGGGTTCTTCGCGCAGCTGCCGGGTCAGATAGGGGGCTTCCTGCTGTCGGTCGTGGTCGGCGTTGCCTCGTGGGCCGCCCAGATGGCGGGCAGCGCGGCCCAGGCGGGAATCCAGTTCCTCGCAAACGTCGGCAACGCGCTCGCGTCGCTGCCGTCCCGCGTGTGGACGTTCCTGAGCAATGCCCTGTCGAACGCCGCGAGCTTCGCCTCCGGCATGGCCTCGAAGGCGGCGCAGGCGGCGCGCGACTTCGGCTCGGCGCTCGTCAACGGACTGGCGTCGATACCGGGGAGGGTCGCGGAGATGGGGCGCCAGATAATCGACGGCCTCGTGAACGGCATCAAGAACGGCGTCGGTGCGGTGACCGGGGCCATCAAGGACGTGGCGGACAGCGCGGTCAACGCCGCGAAGAACGCGCTCGGAATCCACTCCCCATCGCGAGTGTTCGCCGCCCTCGGCCGCTACGTGGCGCAGGGCCTCGAGGTCGGCATATCAGGCGGGGAGCCGGGGGTCAGGCGCGCGGTGAGGGCACTCGCGGACTCCGCCGCAGGCGCCTACTCCCCGTCGCTGTCCGCGAGCATCCCGACCGCCTCCGCGACCTCGGATGCGCGCGGGGGCGGGCAGGCTGGCGAGCTGGCCGCGTGGCTCGACCGGAACCTCGGCAGGATCATCGAGGAGCACGCGCCCACCGCGACGCCGAGGGAGTTCGGGCGCATGGTTAGGAGCTGGTCATGAGGCTACCGAAGCTCACGTACACGACTGTGAGCGGGCCGACCGACGCCGGCACGTCGTTCGACCTGTCGTGCGGGGGCGCGTTCGCGTGGGACGACTCGCTGATGGGGTGGGAGTGGTCGATGGACGACACCACCGGGAAGGCCACGCGAAAGGCGCGGAAGCTGACGCTCGGCGTCGCCATGACGTCCATGGAGGAGGCCGCGTCGCTGCTCGCCCTTGCCGACATCGATGCGCGCAACGGGGTCGAGGGGACTCTCGCCGCCGGCGATGGCGAGGACCGCTGGGAGCTGAGGTGCGGCATCATGTCCGGGGACCTCATCGGGGTCTCTCCGGCAGCGGTTGCCTACAAGCTGACGATGCACTCGGTTCACCCCGTGTGGCGTCGCACGCGCACCCACACTCTCGTCCCGTGGGGCGGCTCCGGCTCGGAGTCGTCCACGACGGGGCTCGACATGGTGGCCGACGTGCCGTTCGACCTCGCTGGCGCTATCAGGGACACGGCGTCGCGCACGTTCGACATCGGCGCCGAGTGCCTGGTCGGGCTGCGGTTCTACGGGCCGTGCTCAAATCCCTACGCCACGGTCACGAGCGACGACGGCGCCGGCGGTTCCAAGTCGAACGTCTACGGCGTCAACGCCTCGTGCGATCACGAGGGCGACCGCATCGTGGTGGACCCGCTCGGGCGCGGAGGAATCGGGACGTCTGTCTACATGGTCGAGGAGGACGGGAGCGTGTCGAACCTCTACGACGCGCGCAGGCGCGGCGCGGAGGGGTCGGGCTCCTACATCTTCGAGCGGATGCCGGCCGGTTCCATGACCGTCTCGTGGCCTCAGAGCTTCGGAATCGACGTCGTTACGATCGAGGAGCGGGGGTCGCTGCCGTGGAGCTGACGTACACCGACGCGCAGTGGCGCGACCTGGGGACGGTGACGCCGCTCGAGGGCGACTTCGCCTACGGGGCCGACGAGAACGACTTCTCGGTGATGTTCGACGGCCAGGCGGTGCCGCCGGTCGGCGGCCTGCTGTACGCGGAGGGCTCGGACATCGGCGGGATGGTGACCGGCTACGAGAGCAAGCCGGACCAGGGCACCTTCGAGGTGACGGGGCTGACGTGGACCGGCATCATCGGGACGAGGGTGCTCCGTCCCGACCCGGGGCAGGCGTACTGGACCGTATCCGGCGACGTCGCGGAGTGCGCCGCGCAGCTCGTCTCGCGCCTCGGGCTTGGCTACATCGTGCACGTCGACGGTACGGCGGCCGGCATCGAGGCGACGCACAGGTTCTCCGGCTCCCGCTCCGGCGCGCAGCAGGACAGCGGGCGCTACATGGACGGGTGGGCTGCGCTGTGGCAGCTCGTAAGCGAGCACGGCTGCAAGGTCACCATGCGCTGGGACGACTCGGCGCGCAGGGTCCGCCTCCGCGTCTCGCGCCGCGGGGACTGGACCGGAGACGAGGCGGCGGACGCGGGGCTTGCGACGGTCGGAGTGACCGTGTCGCGGCCCGTCAACCACCTCGTGTGCCTCGGGAAGGGCGAGCTCGAGGACAGGACCGTTCTGGACCTCTACGCCGACGCATCGGGCAGCGTGTCCAAGACGCAGGCGCTCTCCGGCAGGGACGAGGTCGCCGAGGTGTACGACGACTCTGGTGCCGAGGACGCGGCGAAGCTGGAATCCGACGGGCGCTCGAAGCTCGAGTCCCTGTGGGAGGCATCGCGCGAGGTGACGGTCACGTCCGCCGCCTCCGGCACGTCGTTCGACCTCGGCGACCTCATCGGCGGAGAGGACCCGATCACTGGCATCAGCGCGACTGCCACCGTTACGAAGAAGATAGCATCGTTCTCAAGAGGGGCCATGTCGTGGTCCTACAAGTCGACGGCCTAGGAGGGACGCATGGCGATAGACGATGGCTACAGCCGCTACTCGTGCGACGTGGCGAGCTGCAAGAAGGCAAAGTACACGAAGCCGGGGACGGCGGCTGCAGCGGAGTACGTGACGCGGTCGTGGACCGACGCGAACGCGCAGCAGCGCACGGCGACGCTCTGCAGGGAGCACGCGCAGGCGTTCGACGCGATGAGACAGGGGCACGACGCCGATATGGCGGCGTTCCTGAAGGATGGTACGGTGAAGGACGGAACGGTTGAAACGGAAGCGGAGGCAGAGGAATGACGGTAGAACTCGTGACGGGGCACAGCGGCTCGGCGCACATCAGCGGCGAGGACGTGGGCAACCTGCTGGCCGGCACGGCGGGGCCGGACTGCTACGTGCTGGGCGATCAGCCCGTGCCGCAGATGCGCACGGCCAACCTGCTCAGCATCCCCGCCTGCGACCTGCTCATCCAGGGCCGCCACGTCCGCCTCACCGGCTCGAACACGGTGGGCATCGACAGCGGCACGCAGACTGGCAAGAGGGCGGACCTCGTCTATTTGGAGTACAGCATGGACGAGTCAACCGGCGTGGAGAAGGTCTCGGACCTGATGGTAGCCAAGGGGGCCGCGGGGACGTCGGCCTCCGACCCATCGCTGCCTCACACGGGGAGCATACTGGACGCCGGCAACCCGGTCGACGTCGCCGTGGCGCGCGTCACGCTGGATGGGCTCACGCCGAAGGCGGAGTGGCTGCTGCCTGTTCTGCCGAGCATCGCTTCGCTGCGGGATTCCGTATCCC
>CAOJNB010000024.1 GCA_948439405.1 uncultured Coriobacteriaceae bacterium
TGGTCGGGCGGCTCATAGCATGGCTCGTCTTGACGGCCGCGGTGCTCCTGCCCGCGGCCGTCGTCGCCGTCTTGGTGAGGGCGGTGCTCTGGGGATTCGGGATAGGCTGAGGAGGCGGCGGATGAAGGCTCGCGACTACTTCGAGGAGCTCGTCCTGGTCGAGCACGACCTGCGGCGGGCGCGCGAGATGCTCGACGTGGCGGAGGACCGGGTGGACGGCGTGGGCGGCTCGGCGCCGCTGCCCACACGCGGCGGGGGCGCCTCGCCGGACGGGGTCCTCGGCCGGCTCATGGCGGTGGACAGGGCGAAGCGCAGGTGGGCCGACAGGCTCGACGAGCTGTGCGCCAGGGAGGACGAGGCGTGGGAGGTCATCGCGGCGGTTCGCCCGCCCAACCCCCGCGCGGCGGCGAGCTGGCGCTCGTGCCTCCAGGAGCGGTACCTGATGTGCAAGAGCTACGCCGAGGTGTCCGAGGCGGTCGGCATGAGCGTCTCCGGGGTCCGCTACTCCATCGACTCGGCGCTCGACTGGATCGACGCGCAGGGCGGCCCGCTCGCGCTCATACGTGTAGGTTGTGTGTAGGACTAGCAGAAACTAGCACGAGACTAGCAGAGACTAGCAAGGACTGGCGTTGACTGCGCGGCCGAAAGCCGCTATTGATAGGCTCGCACGGATAGGGCGTCGGTTGAGAGAGTCACGGAGGGGGTCGCGGCATGCAGCCGTCGGCCCCCTCTTGCGTTTCGGGGGCGCGGCCGCACCTGCGCCCGAGAGGGAGGGTGGGGCGATGTCCGGCCGCTCGAGGTACGCGAACGGCCACCGGCGCCGCGAGCTCAGGCGCAGGGTCCTCGCGGAGGAGGACGTGTGCTGGATCTGCGGGCGCCCCGTCGACAAGTCGCTGCCGGCGGGAGACCCGATGGCGCCGGAGCTCGACGAGGTCGTGCCCGTGTCGCTCGGCGGCTCGCCCGTCGAGCGCGCCAACGTGCGGCTCGCCCACCGCGTGTGCAACGAGCGGCGCGGCAACGGCGTGCGCCGCGGCAGGTCGGCCGGAGACTCGCCGGCGTCGCGCGACTGGTCGTCTCCCTCGTGACCCAGGGGGCATCCCCCCCGCCCCCCGGCTGCGGCGACCCCCGTGGCATTGCGCCCTTATCCCCCCAATGAAATTTTCCACATGGCCCCGCGAGGGGCCTTTTGCGTTTGGAGCGTCCCATGGGCGAACAGCTGACCTTGACCGGCGAGACGTGGCCGCCGCCCCGCCGCGCCGGCCCCATCGAGCGGGCCTGGCTGGAGGGCGACGACGAGAAGACGGTCGAGGCGGTGGTCGCCAAGTGCTGCCAGCTCCTCGACAGCTGCAACTCCGGCCGCGACACCAAGGCGCTCGCCGTCACGGTGCTCGACGGCGTGAAGCTGCGCCGCGAGCTGAGGGGCGCGGGCGGCGCCGAGGACGAGGAGAGCCCGCTCAATGGAATCATCTACAAGTTCAAGGGCGGCCTCGCCTCCTAGGGTCGGCTCGCAGGTGCCGACCTACCACGTCTGCCCTCCCTACGCCATGACGCACGGCCCGCTGTCGGTCGAGCTCTGCCAGGCGTACCGCTACGTGCTGGACCCCTGGCAGCAGTACATCATGAACGACTGGCTCGCCCGCGACGCGCAGGGCCGCCTGCTCTGCGTCACCGCCGGCGTCGGGGCGCCCCGCCAGAACGGCAAGACGGGCATCGTTGTCGGCAGGATCTTGCCGGGCGTCCTGGTCTTCGGCGAGTCGATCCTCTACACGGCGCACGAGAGCAAGACGGCGGAGAAGGTCTTCAAGCGCCTCACCGAGGGCTTCTTCGGCACCGAGGCGAACGACCCGTACGCGCCGTTCCGCGACCTGAACAGGCTCGTGAAGAAGGTCATCAGGGGAAACGGCCGCCGCGCGATCGAGTTCAAGAGCGGCGCCGCCATCGAGTGCATGACGAGGACGGACTCGGCGGGCCGCGGGGACACGCGCGACACGATCATCTACGACGAGGCCCAGGAGCTCACCGACAAGCAGTACGAGGCCCTCTCGGCGCTCAACGACGCGGCCCCGCTCGGCAGCCCGCAGAGCATCTTCCTCGGCACCCCGCCCGACCCCGGGTGCGGCGCCGAGGTGTTCGGGCGCATCCACGCCGAGGCGCACGCGGGCGGCTCGCCCTACTCGTGCTGGAGCGAGTGGGCCGTCGACTCGGTCGGCGACGTCACGGACCACGAGAGGTGGTACGCGACGAACCCGGGCCTGGGCATCCGCATCGACGAGAGGACGATCGAGGCGAAACTCGCCTCGATGGCGCCCGAGAGCTTCGCGCGCGAGCGCCTGGGCTACTTCCGCGTCGTGTCGGCGAAGAGGCCGATCGACCCGGGCGACTGGGTGCGCTGCGCCGAGACGGAGCCGACGGACGGCGAGAGGTTCTTCGCTGCGGCCTTCAGCGCCGTCGGGACCTACGCCGTGGCGGTCGCCGTCAGGTGCGACGGCAGGCCCGTGCACGTCGAGGTGGTCAAGGCGGGCGTCACCAAGGGCCGCCCGAAGGAGGTGGCCAGGACGCTCGCGCGCTGCGCCGACGTCGCCTCGGTGATCGCCGTGTACGGCGTGCAGGGCGCCCCCATCGTCAGGGCGGAGCTCCAGGGCGACAAACAGGCGAAGAGGGTGCTGAAGGAGCCGTCCCCGCGCAACTTCGTCGAGGCGACGGCCATGTTCGCCGACGCGGTGGCGAACAGGGGCGTGACCCACTTCGGCCAGGAGAACCTCACGGCGTCGGCCCTCGGCTGCGTCAAGAAGAACCAGTCCGCCGGCGCGTGGGTGTTCGGCGCCACCGACGACGCGGACCCCGCGCCGGTCGAGGCGGCGCTGCTCGCCTACTGGGCGGCGGCCACTGCGCCGGCGAAGAAGAAGAGGGGCAAGGCGAAGCTGCTTTGATGACAACGGAATACGTCCTCCCGGAGATATCCGCCGCCCGCGGCCTGCCGCTCGCGGAGAGCGAGATGCTGAGGGACCTCGTGGCGGTGTGGGGGCGCAAGCTCTCGCGCAACGTCCTGCGGCGCAGGTACTACGAGTGCCACAACCGGCTCAAGGACCTCGGCATCTCGATACCCCCGTCGCTGCGCAACGTCGAGACGGCGGTCGGCTGGCCGGCCAAGGCGGTCGACTCCCTTGCCGCGAGGAGCAGGTTCGACGGCTTCGCGGCGGGCGACAGGGACACCCTGTCGATGGTCCGCAAGATAGCCGACGACAACATGGTCGACATGCTCTACCGCGGCGCCGTCAACGGCGAGCTCGTGAACTCCGTGGCCTTCTTCAGCGTCTCGATGGGCGGCCCGGGCGAGCCCGACGTGGTCATCAGCACCTACGGCGCCGAGGAGGCGTCGGCGATCTGGGACCGCCGGCGCAAGCGCCTGAGGTGCGGCATGGCGATCGTCGACGTCGAGGAGCGCCCCTCGCTCGGCACGTGCGAGCCGAGCGCGGTGTGCCTCTACACCGACGACGCCGTGTGGGAGGTCCAGAAGTACGGCGGCAGGTGGATCGCGTGGAAGAACGAGCACGCCATGGGCAGGCCGACGCTCGAGGCGATGGCGCACACGCCGGTGTACCCGGGGCGCCCGTTCGGCCGCAGCCGCATCAGCCGCGCGGTCATGAGCATCACCGACTCGGCCGTGCGCGAGGCCCTGCGCTCCGAGATATCGGCCGAGTTCTTCACCAGCCCGCAGAAGTACCTCCTCGGTGCCGACGACGGCATCTTCGAGAGCAAGACGAAGTGGGACGCCTACATCGGCAGCATCTTCGCCATCGGCGTCAACGAGGACGGTGACGTGCCCCAGTTCGGGCAGCTGCAGCAGGGCAGCATGCAGCCGCACGTGGACTACATGCGCGCGCTCGCCGCCCGCTTCTCCGGCGAGACGGACGTGCCGATCAGCGAGCTCGGCGTCATCCACGACAACCCGTCCTCAGCCGAGGCCATCTATGCGGCCAAGGAGGCGCTCGTCTGCAGGGCGCAGGACCTGAACGCCGGCAACGCCCGCGCGCTGGAGAACGTCGCCCGCATGTCCCTTGCGGCAGTGCTCGACGTCCCCCTCGCCGGCGTCGGCGAGCTCGTGGGGGACGTCGCCGCGGTGTTCCGCTCCCCCGCCATGCCCTCTGCGGCCTCCCAGGCCGACAGCGCGGTGAAGATCGCCAGCGTCGCGCCCTGGTACGCCGAGACCGACGAGTTCCTCGAGGACCTCGGCTACGACGAGCGCCGCCGCAGGAGCATGCAGTCCCAGCGGCGGCGCTCCGAGGCCATGGGCGCCCTCGCGCTGATAGCCGGAGACGGCGATGGCGCGGCTGAGTAGGGACGCGCTCGACCGGGCCGTCGGCAAGGTGCGCGGCGCCGCGCAGGCGGCCGCGACCTCGTGCGACGAGCTCATGCGCCGGATCTTCGAGGCGCACCCGGGCATATCCGTCGCCGAGGCGCGCGAGCGCGCCATCCGCGTCATGCAGGTCTGCCTCGAGAGGTACGGGGCGGTGTCGGCCGAGGTCGCGGCGGCGCTCTACGACCAGATCATGGCCGCAGAGGGGCTCGACGTCCCGCCCGCCGACGCCGAGTGGGCCGTCGACCGCGAGCAGCTCGAGGCGACCGCCCGCTACCAGGCGGGCAAGCTCGCGTCGGGGGGCCTGAGCGAGGAGAGCAAGGCGGAGTTCCGCTCCCAGTGCTGCTCGTACGTGAGGGACTCGACGCGCAGGGCCTACGACTCGACCGTCGCGCGCAACGTCGAGAGGGACTCGGCGCGCGGCGTCCGGTACGCCCGCATGACGGGAGGCTCGGAGACCTGCACGTTCTGCGTCATGGTGGCGTCGAGGGGCTTCGTCTACACCTCGGCGGCGGCGGCAGGCGCCGGCCACAGGTACCACCGCGGGTGCGACTGCTACGTCGTGCCCGGCGTCAAGGGCGCCACGAGCGTCAGGGGCGTCGACCTCGACGAGATGCGGGACAAGTGGCAGGCCTTCGAGGAGATAGACTCCCGCGGCGACCTCACCCGCGCCCAGAAGGACGCGGCGAAGGCGGCGTGGATCCCCGGCGGCGACGTCGGGGCCGGGTACTACGTCCCGTTCGTCGCCACCACGGCCCGCACAGACATCGCGTCGTGCGCCGCGGCGGTCAACAGGAACTACGGCACCAAGGGCACCGGCGACATGTGGGCAACGAACTGCCAGAGGTGCGTCGTCTCGTACGAGATGCGCAGGAGGGGCTACGACGTGGTCGCCAAGCCCCGGCCGGTGGACGGGGACGGGAACAGGTATCCCGACGACCCCGTTGCCGACCGCCACTCAGGCCGCTCGTACGCCGACGCGTTCGTCGACGGGCAGGGCCGCGCCCGAAATGCGACGTGGTTCGACGAGGCCCCCGGCGACGACCTCGTCACCGCCGTCGAGCGGGAGATGTCAGGCTACGGCGTCGGGTCGAGGGCTTTCCTGACGGTCAGCGACCCCGCCGACCCGAGCAACGGGCACGTGTTCGTGATAGAGTGTACGGACGAGGGCGTCCGCTACGTCGACCCGCAATGCGGGAAGGTGATAGGGGACGCCTACCTGAGGGACTGCTACAGCAAGGCGGGGAGCGTCTTCTCCCCGTCCCTCCTGAGGGTCGACGACCTGCAACCGACGGACATAGTGCACGACTGCTGCGAGGAGGGGTCATGATCAGCTTCGACGAAGCCCTTGCGATCGTCTCGGAAAAGCTCCGCCCTGGGTGCAAGTTCGCTCGTTACGCCGTGGACGGCGACACCTACGTCTTCGACATGAGGGACACAGTGCCCTCGTCCATCTGCGCGGTGGGGAACGGGTACCCATACTACACCGCATCCGAGTCCGGGCTCGGCATGTACCCGTCGTGGTCGCCTGAGACGATGGAGATGCGCGCCCGCGTCAAATGGGTGCCGTTGGACGAGTGACAGGCACGAAAAGAAGCAGAACCGAGAGGGCCCGAGAGGGCCCTTTTTCGTTTCCTACAAGCAAAGGAGGCCAGCAACCATGCTTACCGAAAACAACTTCGTTCCGAAAGAGCATATCGACGCCCTGGCGGCGGCCTGCGAGGAGAAGGTCTTCACGGTGTTCGGCAACTGCACCGTCGTGGTCTGGAAAATGCCGAACGGGTTCACGCTCGTCGAACACAGCGGGTGCATCGACAAGGAAAACTACAGCGAGCAAGTCGGCGCAGACATCTGCAGGCCGAGGCTGAGGGACAGGATTTGGATGCTCGAGGGGTACGTCGGCGCAAACGAGTTCACCCAACGGGCTTCAGGCGAGCAGTAATGGATCTGCGCAAGGCAGAAAGCGCCAGACCGTTCATCTAGAGGCATAAGGCGCAACCGATCCGATGAAAGGGGCCCGGGAGGGCCCTTTTTCGTTGACGCAAAAGGCCGCACGGCCGAAGCCACGGGGCCGCACGGCCCCAGCAGGAAAGGCGGGCAGGGATGGAAGACGAGAACAGCCAGCGCGTCGAGGGCGCCGAGCCGCACGGCAAGGAGCAGACGGACTGGAAGTCGGAGTCCAGGAAGTGGGAGGACAGGTCCAAGGAGAACTACGAGGCCCTGACCGAACTCAAGGCGGCAAACGACCGCAACGTGGAGCAGATCGCGTCGCTCACCGCGTCGCTCGAGGCCGCACGGCAAGAGCTCGACGGGATGAAGGCGGAGCGCGACGCCGCGAAGTGGCGCGAGGAGGCGTCCAAGGAGACGGGCGTCCCGGCAGACCTGCTGCGCGGCTCCACGGCCGAGGAGGTCATGGAGCACGCGAAGGCGCTCGCGCCGCACTTCAAGAGGCACTCCCTGCCGTTCGTGGGCAGCGAGGGCGGCTCGCCCACCGCGCCCAAGTCGGGCCCGCGCGACGCGTTCGCGCAGGCAATGGAAGCAGCGTTCGGAAAGTAGAAAGCAGGTAAGCAATGGCAATCACCACCGGCACCACCGGCATCGTCCTGCCCACCGAGGTCTCCGACGAGGTCTGGGCGAAGGTGCAGCAGGGCTCCACCGTGATGAGGCTCTCGAACAGGATCGACCTCCCCTACGCGGGCGCCGAGGTGCCCATGATCACCGGCGACCCCACGGCGTCCTGGGTGGAGGAGGGCAAGAGCATCGCCGTCTCCGAGGGCACCTACAGCCACAAGAAGGTGAAGGGCTACAAGATGTCGGTCATCGTGCCCTTCTCCAACGAGTTCCTGAAGAACGAGGCGAAGCTCTACGACGCCATCATCCAAAGGGTCCCGCTGGCCATGGCGCAGAAGTTCGACAGCACGGTCTTCGGCGTGGGCGCCGCGCCCGGCGCCGACTTCGACCAGATCACGGCCGCAAAAGAGGCCGACATCGAGACCGACACGTGGGCTGGCCTCGTCGCGGCCGACGAGGCGGTCTCCGCAGCCGACGGCGTCATCAACGGCTTCGTGTTCAGCACGAAGGGAAAGAGCCTCCTGCTCGGCTCCCTCGACAAGAACGGCCGTCCGATCTTCGTGCAGGACGCCGCCGCAGCCGCCCCCAGCACGATCCTCGGCGCCGCGACCTACTTCGAGAAGGGCGTCTACAAGCCCGCGACGACCTCCGCAAAGGCCGTCTACGGATACGCCGGAGACTGGACCAGCGCATGCTACGGCGTGCACGAGGACGTCTCGTTCGACGTCTCCAACCAGTCGACGCTCACGCTCCCCGACGGGACCAACCTCAACCTCTGGCAGAACGACATGTTCGCCTGCAAGATCGAGTTCGTCGTGGGCTGGCGCTACAAGTGGCTCGACCAGTTCTGCAAGCTCACCGGCGCCGCAGTCGCCTCCGAGTAGGCGGCCCGCCATGGTCGAGCTTGCGACGATAGCCGACCTGCTCGCGCGCTGGCCGGACGCCCCCTCCGTCGCGTCGACCGCCGAGCGCCTGCACGACGCCTCCGCCCTCGTCCTCTCGGAGATGGCGAGGGCCGGCGTCCGCTACGACGCCTCCGACGAGCTGCAGGCGGCCAACCTCAAGGCCGTCGTCTGCCAGATGGTGCACCGCGCCGTCGGCGACGGGTCCATCGTCGACGGTGTCGCCAACCAGTCGCGCACGGCAGGCCCGTACACGCTGTCCTACACCTACGCGAACCCCGACGGCGGCCTGTACCTGTCCTCCGCCGAGCGCCGGCTGCTCGGCATCAAGCGCGTCAGGCTCGGCTCCGTCGAGCCCGCGATAGGGGGCGCCCAGTGAGCGCGCCGTGGGGGTTCGCCTCGGAGGCGGTGACGGTGCTCAGGCCCGTCGAGTCGGGCGAGGACGCGATGCGCAACAAGACCTACGAGTGGCGCCGCGAGGAGGTCGGCGGCGTGCTGGTCGCGCCCGCGACGGCCTCGTCCGCCCAGGTCGACCGCATCGACGAGACGCGCCGCCGCATCACGCTGCACTTCCCGAAGGGCTACGCCGCCGACCTGCGCGGGTGCAGGGTCGAGGCGCGCGGGCTGCTCTGGTCCGTTGTCGGGTCGCCGCAGCCGTACGCGGAGGGCAACGTGCCCGGCCCCTGGTCGATGCCCGTGGACGTGGAGGCGGTCGATGGCTGACGTCGAGTTCAAGTGGGACCGGGAGGGCGCCGAGAGGCTCCTCGAGAGCACCGGGCCGATCCTGAAGCGCAAGGCGGACGCGGTGGCCGCAGCGGCCTCGGCGTCCGGCGGGAGGTACGTGAGCGACCTCGAGAGCGGCTCCCACGCCCCCAAAGCGGTGAGGAACAGGGTGTACGCGGCCGTCACGACGGCCGACGTCAAGGCGATGTCGATGCAGACGCGGTCGAACGCGCTCCTCAAGGCGCTCGCGTCGGGAAGGGGCTAGATGATCCCCATAGAGAGCGTGACGGTCGAGTACCTGTGCAGCGTCGGCATCGACGCCTACGGCGACGTGCCGGCGGACAGGCCGGCCGAGTTCGTGACCGTCGAGAGGACCGGCGGCGGCGTCGACTCCCTTGCCGACCTGGACTCGCCGGTGCTCACCGTCCAAGCCTGGTCGCCGACGAGGGTCTCGGCCGAGGCCCTCATGTGCCGCGCGTGCAACGCCCTGCTCGACATGCCGGACAACGTCGGGGCCGTGACGGACTCCGAGGTCACGGGCGTGTACAACTTCCCCGCCGTCGAGGAGCGCAGCGCGAGGTACCAGGCCGTCGTGGCGCTCAGGTGCTATCTGTAACGACAAGTAAAGGAGCCGGAATGGCCAACAACGGAAACAACTACGCAAACGTGACGACGGGCAAGCCGAAGGCGGGAGGCGCGGTCTTCGTCGCGCCCGCCGGGACCGCCGTGCCCATGGACGCGAAGACGCCGCTCGGCGAGGCGTTCCTGTGCGTCGGCTGCATCTCGACCGACGGGTTCACGATCAGCCACTCCACGAGCGAGACCTCCTTCAAGGACTGGAGCGGCGACGACGTGCTGTCCGACAACGACGGATACACGGAGAACAGCAAGTTCACCATGGTCGAGACGAACGAGGTGAACATGAAGCTCGTGTGGGGCGACGACAAGGTGAAGGCCGCCGAGGACGGCGGCGGGCTCGCCTCCTTCGAGCGAAGCGCCTTCAACGACGTCGAGCACGTCATGGTCGTCGAGACCGTCCTGCACGGCGGCGGCGTGGCCCGAGACGTCGTCCCTCGCGCGAAGCTCACGGGCGTCGAGGACGAGGTCTACCAGAGGGGCTCGCTCGTATCGTACGGAGCGACCTTCCACGACCTGAAGGACTCCACGCTCGGCTACTGCTCGAAGAAGCACTTCGCGAAGACGGTCTAGGGGGCGACCATGGCTGTTGAGTTGAGAGAGGGCTGGTCCGACGACGTCGAGGTCTTCGAGGTCGTGCGGAAGATGAGGAAGGCGGCCGAGTCGAAGGACGGCGACCTCGTGATCATGTGCAAGCTCGACCTCGTGAGGGCCGCGCTTGGCGAGGACGGCTACAAGGAGCTCGTCGAGGAGCTGCGCGGCGAGGACGGGCGCACGCGCGTGACGTCCCTCGTCGCATGGTTCGACGAGCACGCCGGGCAGACGGTAAAAAACTGACGTTCCTGGCGGGCGTGCTGGGCAGAGGGCTCAAGCCGCAGCTGAGGGCCGACTTCAGGCGGGTGTACCACGTCTCCTACGACGAGGTCGCCCGCCTGAGCGTCTCGGAGGCCGCGGACCTCGCGGCCATGCTCCCGGCGGGGTCGCTGACCATGGGCGCGCTCGACGCGTCGATGTCGTGGCCGGAGGACCTCTACATGCTCGCCAGGATAGCGAACGACGCGGCCGTCATCGCGTGGAACGCGAAGGGCAGGCCGGGGAAGATGCCCAGGCCGTTCGGCGGCCCGGCCGAAAACCAGGGAAGGCCCCCCGAGGCGGTCGGCATGGAGCCGTCCGACATCATGGACGCGCTCGCGGGGCCGAGGGAGTAGGGAACCCGATAAGAGAATAGTGTGGTGAGGCATGTCTGGAACGAACCTCGGCAGCGCCTACGTCACGGTCGTCCCGAGGCTCACCGGGGCGTCGAGCGCGATAAGCTCGGGCCTTTCGGGGGTGAACCTCTCCGGGAGCGGCGCGACGATGGGCTCGGGCCTCATGTCGGGCATCCAGTCCTCCGTGTCGGCCGGCTCGGTTGTCCTCGGCAACCTCGTCACCGCGGGCGTGCAGACGGCGGTGTCCGCCGTCGCCGGCTTTGCGGGCTCGATCGTGCAGACCGGCTCGGACTTCGAGGCGTCGATGGCCAAGGTGGCCGCCCTCTCCGGCGCGGGCGCCGACGACCTTTCGATGCTCGAGAAGACGGCGAAGAGCTACGGCGCCACGACGCAGTTCTCGGCGAGCGAGGCGGCCGACGCGCTCGGCTACATGGCGCTCGCCGGATGGGACGCGCAGACGAGCGCCGGCGCGCTCGGCGGAGTGCTCGACCTCGCCGCGGCCTCGGGCATGGGACTCGCCGAGGCGTCGGACATGGTCACCGACTACCTGTCGGCCTTCGGCATGGCGGCGAGCGACTCGGCCTACTTCGCCGACCTCCTCGCCTACGCCCAGGCCAACAGCAACACGAGCGCCGCCCAGCTCGGCGAGGCGTACCGCAACTGCGCGGCCAACATGAGCGCCGCCGGCCAGGACGTGGAGACCACGACCTCGCTCCTCTCCATGCTCGCGAACCAAGGCCTGAAGGGCTCCGAGGCCGGCACGGCGCTTGCGGCGATCATGCGCGACCTCCAGTCGAAGTGCAAGGACGGCTCCGTCGCGATCGGCGACACGGCCGTCGCGCTCTACAACGCCGACGGCAGCGCTAGGGACCTCACCGACGTCCTGCTCGACGTCGAGAGCGCGACCGACGGGATGACCGACGCCCAGCGCGCGGCCGCGCTTGGCCAGGTGTTCACCGCCGATTCGACGAAGGGGTTGAACCTGCTCCTTGCCGCCGGCATAGGCACCGCCGCGGACTTCGAGGAGGCCCTGCGAGGGGCTGGCGGCGCTGCCGGCGACATGGCGCAGACCATGAACGACACGCTCGCCGGCGACATGAAGGCGCTCGACTCGGCGCTCGAGGGCCTCCAGCTCGACCTGTACGACGCCGTCAGCCCGGCGCTCAGGGGCGCCGCCCAGGTCGCCACGGACACGCTCGTCCCCGCCGTCGGCACGCTGACCGGCAAGCTGGCCGACCTCGTTTGGGGCACCGACCAGACGTACGACGTGTTCGACGAGTTCGGGACGAAGACAGGCACGGTCTCGGAGCACACGGACGGCCTCGTCGACAGGCTCGCACCCCTCGTCGAGCAGGTGGGCACGGGAGTGGGCGGCGCGTTCGAGACCGCGGCGACGAAGGTCGGCGAGTTCTGGGACGACGTGTCCCCGGACTTCGACAGCTTCGTGGGGGCCGTCAAGGACGCGGCGGAGGGGGTCGGCACCAACCTCGCGGGCGCCTTCTCGGCGCTCGAGCCGGTGGCGGGCCCCGCCTCGGAGCTCCTGTCCGGCCTGGCCGAGGGCGCCCTGGCCGGGCTCTTCCAGATAGGCAGCGACGCGGCCGCGGGCATGGAGCTCGTGAGCGCCGGCTTCAAGGACATCGCCGAGGTGGCGGGTCCTCCCCTGGCCGACTTCTTCGAGAGGCTCGACCTCTCCCCTGCCGCCGAGGCATTCGACGCCGTCAGGTCGTCGCTCGGCGACAGCCTGGCGCCGGTGATCGAGACGTTCAACGACACGCTCCTGCCCGCGCTCGGGGAGCTCTTCGGCAGCCTCGACGACAACGCGGAGGGCGTCAACGGCCTCATATCCGACCTCTTCCAGGGCGCCGGCGACCTCGTCGGCGTGCTCGGCGACGCCGCCGGCCAGGGGCTCGTCACGTCGCTCACGCTCCTCGCGGACGGCTGCGGGGTCCTGTCGTCGGCGCTCTCCGGCGACTTCAGCTCCGCATGGAGCGGCGCGGTGCAGTTCGCCGAAGACCTGGGGACCGGCCTCAACAACCTCGTCGACACTCTGTTCCCGGACCTCGTGCAGGGCATGGAGGAGGTCGGCACGACCGTCTCCGACGCATGGGGCACGGCCTGGTCAACGGCCGAGACGGCGGTGCGCGACTTCTCGACGGGCGTCGCCGAGGCGGCCGACGAGGCGTTCCCGGGCCTTTCCGGGCACATCTCCGGCATTGTCGAGAGCCTCGGCGAGGGCGACTGGGCGGGTGCCTGGGAGGGCGCGAAGGGCGCCGCGTCCGACGTCATGGGCGGCCTGCTGACCGCAGCCGAGGAGAACTTCCCGCAGACGACGGCCGCCGTGCAGGGCTTCGTCGGCGACGTGGCCGCCGCCTTCGGCGAGTGGGGCATCGCCGACACGGTCAGCGCGACGTGGACGGCGCTGGAGGGGTTCATCGAGGACCCCGTGGGCACGCTCACCACGACCGTCGGCGGCTTCGTGGGCGCGGTCTCGACGGCGTTCTCGAGCTGGGGCGTAGACACGACGGTCGATGGGATCTTCCAAAACGTCAGGGACTTCATCGAGGACCCCGTCGCCTCGGCGCGCGACTTCCTCATGGGGATCCCCGACGAGATCGTCGGCTTCTTCTCGGGCCTCGGGGACTCCATCACGTCGGCCATCGGCAGCATCAGCTTCCCGGTGCCCCACGTGACCTGGGAGACCCTCAGCGTCTTCGGCTACGACACGCCGATCAACCTGCCGCACGTCGAGTGGTACGCCACCGGCGGCATCGCCACGGCGGCCACGGTCATCGGCGTCGGCGAGGACGGCGCGGAGGGCGTGATCCCGCTCGAGGGCAGGCGCAAGATGGCGCCCTTCGCCGATGAGATCGCGAGCAGGGTCTCGGCGGAGGTGGGGTCGCCCGCAGGCAACACGTGCAACGTCTTCATCGACGGCGCCCATGTCAACGACTCGGAGGAGATCAACGACGCCGTCAGGGACTTCCTCCTGCGGCTCAGCGAAATCGGGGCGATATAAGTGGCAATCAGCAACCTGGGGCTCGTCCTCGCCCCAACCGCGCAGGACGCGCTCCTGGCGACCGGCGGCAGCTCCGTGCGCGTCGAGGACGGCGGCCCATCCGGCATGGAACCGTTCGTCAGGTGGCGCATGATGAGCGACCGCGCCGTCAACGCGCGGGCGCACCTGCGCCTCGACTGGCTCGGGGTCCCCCGAGCCACCGAGACGAGGCCCGACACGGCCTACGGCACGACGTGGCGCTCGAGCTCGTACGCATGGGAGCTGCCGGAGACCGGCTCGGCATCGAAGTCCGCCGCGATCGTGCGGTCTGACGGGTGCTACGAGTGCGCGGTCGCGCTCTCGGCGATCGCGCCGTCCGCCGGCCTCACGGGCGCCGGCTGGTCGTTCGACGCGCGGCGCTACGACGAGCTCCACTTCAGGGTCTCGGCCTACACGGAGTATGCGACGGGCGTCACCGGCCCCGACGGCGAGACCGTCTCGCCGACCGCGAGGGCCGACGCCTGGGTCGGGTACATCCCGAGCTACTCGGTCGCGTCGGTCGCATACGACCTGCAGGGCCTCGACATCGTCCTCAATCGGTCGGGGACGTGGGCGCGCTCGGACGACAGGTGCTGCGTCGAGGCCCTCTCCATCGGCGGCCTGCAGGCCCTGCCGGCCGACAGGAGCGTATGGACGACGCTGCGGGGCACATGCGCCCGAATAGGCATCAAGGAGCTCGCCGTTATGCCCAGGGCGGCCGAGTGCCGGGTCTCGGTGCGCGTGAACGCGGCGTACAAGCCGATCGGCTACAGCCTCGCCACCGTCTCGGCCACAGTCGAGATACAGGACAGGAGCAAGTGCAACACCCCCCTGCTCTCGACCTCCGTGCACGGCGACAGCGTGACGGTCAGGGTCGGCGACTCCGGCGACCGCGGCTCGCCCATCGCCCGCGCGACGGTCAAGCTCAGGGGCTCGTGCCTTGCGTGCGACACCGTCGACGTCGACGTCGGCGGCTCGGCCGTCTTCCGCGCGCTGCCGCCCGGAGAGGCGACGTTCGAGGCCGTCGGGGCAGGGGCAAGCTCGGCCGTCGGCCTGAGCAGGCCCGCGGCCGCGACCGCAACGGTCGAGCTTGCCGTTGGCAAGATCGTCGACCTCGCAACCGGCGAGGAGTACGAGGTCCTGCTGCAGCCCGGCTGGTCGTGGAGCGGCGCGGCCGAGATGACGACCGTGAAGCTGTCCGGCCGCGACCGTTGCAGCGCCTTCTACGGCGTGGGCGGCCAGGCGACCGGCAAGGCGGCGATGTCCCTCGTCGGGCCATCGGCGCAGCGCGACGCCGAGGGCCTCGCGTTCGCCAATCGCTGCATCGTCAAGTCCCCGGACGGCTCGAGGAAGCTCGTCGCGGTCACGGGCGTCTCGACGGTCATGCGCCGGTGGGGCGCCGAGGTGTCGATCAAGTACGCGGAGGTGGTGTAGGTGACGGACTGGGCGGCATCGGGCCGCGTCGACGACTACCGCTGCGAGCTCGTCGACCCCTTCACGCTCAAGGCCGTCGGAGAGGTGGACTTCGTGCCGACAGCCTCCTCGGTCACGTACGACTACGAGTCGACCAACGTCGTCGGCGCGACGATCCAGCTCGCCTCCGGCGCCGACTACCGGCACGGCGGGAAGGGGTACATGCTGCGCCTGACCGACGTCGTGACCATGCCGGACGGCACGCAGGCCGCCGACGTCCTCGGCACCTTCTTCGTCGACAACTGCTCGAAGCTTACGAAGCACGGGCACGCGAGCAGCCAGCTGACGTGCTACTCGGCGCTCTGGAGGCACAGCAGCGACGTGCTTATGAACGACTTCGCAAGGCCCGCCGGGACCGTCGTGGTCGACGCCATACGCGCGGTCGTGGAGGCGGACGGCGGCAGGCTCGCCGTCGCCGCGGACGTGCCAGCGTCGAGACGCACAGGCTCGGACATATGGTTCGAGCTTGGCGAAGGCAAACTCGACGTCGTCAGGGAGATGTCCGCCTGGCTCGGGTGCGAGGTGATGCCGCAGGCCGACGGGTCGCTGCTGCTGAGACGTGCGGCGGCGCCTGGCGACCTGGAGCCGTCCTATGTCTTCGAGGCCGGGAGCAACTGCGTCTACGTGCCCGGCATCTCATGGGACTCGACGAGGTCGAAGATCCTCAACCGGGTCGTCTACTACCTGAGCACCGAGGACGGCTGCCAGAAGGCCGTCGCAGACCTCCCGCAGGCGTCCGAGTGGAGCTACGACTCGATCGGGTACCACAGGACCGAGGTCGTCCGGGTGACGGAGACCCCCGAGGGAGGGCTGCAGGCGGCCGCGAAGGCATACCTCGCACAGAACTCGGGCGAAACCGTCCACATCGAGATAGAGCACGTCGGCATACCCGGCTTGGGCGTCGGGGACGTCGTTCGCTACGTCAACGACGCCGACTGCGACGGGACCCTGTGCGTCGACTGCCAGGTCGTACAGATGGAGGTCGGCAGCCTGACCCCCGGGCGGATCACAAAGACAAAGCTGCGGATTGTGAGGTGGTGCTGATGGCCACGACTGTCGACGTTGCGCGCTCCCTGGCGTCCGCCATGGGGGCGCGCGCCGCGTCGGGCTCGCCGCATGCGGCGGCGACCTCCACGAGGTACGGCACGGCTCAAGGGGATGCGGCGGCCGGCGAGACCGTGCGCGTGCTCATGGACGGCTCGGACGAGGAGGTCTCGGTGCGCGTCGACGCGCCCGTGCGCAGGGGCGAGCGCGTCAAGGTGATCAAGCAGGGAGGCACGTACACCGTGGTCGCCCTCGGCACGATGGCCCAGACGTACGCGACCAAGGTGGACGTGAGCGAGACGGCCGAGGGGCTGGAACTGAAGATAGGCAAGAAGGTCGACGCGCAGGGCGCGGTCGACGCCTTGTCGGCCCTCATCAAGGCAACGGCGCAGGGCGTCCAGGTCGGAAAGGTCGACGAGGACGGCAAGAATGCCACGGCCTACAGCGTCATGTCTTCCGAGGGCGCGTTCGAGGTGCACAGCGCCGCCGGCGTGCCCATGGCGGTCATAAACGATACCTCGATACGCAAGCGGGGCCACTCCGCCACGACCATGACGCCGCTCGACGCGATGTACACCGACTGGCCGTCGCTCGTCGTGCCGGGCGTGGAGACGCTCCTGATCGACGAGGCCGGGATGACCGCCGGGACCCGCAAGCTCAGCCTCGGCGGCTACAAGCTGTCGGGGTACCTCTTCCTCGAGTTCGTCTTCGGCGACGGGAAGCGCCAGTACACGCATCGCCTCCACCAGCCGTATGTGTGCGGCACGACCTCGCTGTCCCGCACGGTATCCGACGGCACGGCCCTCTACACGGCGAGCGTCACGGTGGCGGTCGACCGGGGCGGCTCACTCACGATGTCGAACAACACCGAGCTGTACGTCTCCCCGGCAGGCACCACAACGTCGGAGGGCAAGCTCAGGCTCTACAGGGTCTTCGGGTGGGCGTAGGGATTGGAGGCATGGTTGGAACCACTTGTCACGCATGAGATGACCCTCGACCTCGCGAAGACGGCGGGCGCGAGGGGCGACAAAACCGTGCACGTGAGGCAGGGCGACGCGATGAGCTGCACGCTCCGCGTCACGCTCCGCTCCGGCGGCGAGGCCGCCGACGTCGGGGGCATGCGCGTCGACCTCGTCGGAGTGAACTCCCTGCACGAGGTCATCGAGCAGGGGATGGGACGGGAGGAGGACGGTGCCTGGCACGTGACGCTCAAGTCCGAGTGGGCCTCCAGGCCCGGCCTGTGCCTGGCCTACGCGCGCGTGACGGACGGCGGGAGGGTCGTCGGCTCGACCGAGGCCTTCGCGCTGGTCGTCAGCTCCGGAGCGGACATGCCCGCCGACGAGGCCCCCGAGTACCGCCGCGAGCTCGACGCGCTCATGGAGCTGCTCAAGGAGTCCCAGAGGTCCGCCTCCGAGAGCGCAGGGGCGGCAAAGGCGAGCGCCGCCGCCGCCGAGTCCGACGCGGGCAGGGCGGCAGGGTACGCGGGCGAGGCGGCCGAAAAGCGGGACGAGGCGGGCAGGAGCGCGGCGGCGGCTGAGAAAAGCAAGGGCGCGGCGA
>CAOJNB010000025.1 GCA_948439405.1 uncultured Coriobacteriaceae bacterium
GCCACGAGTACGCGAACGCGTTCTCCGAGCTCAACGACCCCGTCGACCAGGCCGAGCGCTTCCGTCGCCAGGTCGAGGAGAAGTTCGCCGGCGACGACGAGGCCATGGAGTACGACGAGGACTACGTCCGCGCGCTCGAGTACGGCATGCCCCCCGCCGGCGGCATCGGCATCGGCATCGACCGCGTCGTGATGCTGCTGTGCGACGAGGCCTCCATCCGCGACGTCCTGCTCTTCCCGCACATGCGCCCGGAGGCGGGCTCGCGCGCCGCCGCGGCGGCCGACGACGCGGCTCCCTGCGTGGCCGTCGCGCCGAACAAGGTCCCCACGATCGACCCGGCGCGCGTGCGCGTCGAGCCCCTCTTCGAGGACCAGGTGGACTTCGACACCTTCTCGCGCTCCGACTTCCGCGCCGTGAAGGTGCTGTCCTGCGAGCGGGTGCCCAAGAGCAAGAAGCTCCTGCGCTTCGAGCTCGACGACGGCTCGGGCGAGCCGCGCACGATCCTCTCCGGGATCAGCGCGTACTACGAGCCCGAGGACCTCGTGGGCAGGACCTGCGTCGCGATCGTGAACCTCCCGCCGCGCAAGATGATGGGCGTCGACTCCTGCGGCATGCTCATCAGCGCGGTCCACGCCGAGGGCGACGAGGAGCGGCTCAACCTGCTGATGCTGGACGACGCCATCCCGGCCGGGGCGAAGCTGTACTAGCGCGCCGATGACGACGGGCCCGCTCGGGCCGAGCGCCTCACAACTCTCGGGTCGGCTTGGCGGTTGAGCCTCCCTGCCCCGAAAGTTGTGACATCGCCGCGTGCCGCCCGTTCGTCTGGGAGGCGCCCATGCCAACGACCGCCACGAAGCTCACTTCCGCCCAGCTGCGGGTGGTGGTCACGCTCGGCTTCTGCGGGCTCGTCTCCGCGGCGGACAACTGGTTCGTCTCGCCCGCGCTCCCCTCGATCGCGGCGGGCCTCTCGGTCGCCCCCGGCGCGGCGGCGGTCGTGCTGACGGCCTACCTCGTGCCCTACGGCGCCCTCCAGCCGGTGTGCGGCGCGGTGGGGGACGCGGTCGGCAGGCTGCGGCTGCTCCGCGCGATCGTGCTGGGCCTGGCGGCGGGCACCCTGCTGTGCGCCGTCGTCCCGAGCCTGCCGCTGCTGGTCGTCGCCCGCGTCGTGACGGGCTGCTTCGCCGCGGGCATCATCTCGGTGTCGCAGGCCTTCGTCGGCGACGTGGTGGGGCCGCGCTCGCGCGCGGGCGCCGTCGGGATCCTCATGGGCATCACCTTCACCGGCCAGGGCCTCTCGGCCGGCCTCGGCGGCATCCTCACCGATCTCGTGGGCTGGCGCGCCGCCTTCGCGAGCTTCGGCGCCCTCGCGCTCGTCGCCTGGCTGCTGCTGTTCGGGCTGCGCGAGCCCGTCCGCGACGAGGGGGACGAGGCGCCCGCTCCCACTGCGGCCGACGGAAGCCCCGTCGCCTCCTTCCTGGGGGAGGCGGGGCGCGTCCTCGCAGGCCCGGGGCGCCCGGTGTTCGCGCTCGCCTGCACCACGGGCGTGGCCTTCCTCGGGGTCTACGGCCTCATGGGCACCTTCCTGGCCGAGGCCTGCGGGCTCACGGCGACCCAGGCGGGCCTCGTGATGATGCTCTACGGCGTGCTGTGCCTGGTCGGCGGCGCCTCGTCCGGCAGGCTCGGCGCCAGAGGAGGGCTCTCGCGGGTCGTCTCGGTCGGCGAGGCGTCCGGCGTCGTCGCGGCCCTCGCCCTGCTCGCCTCGGCGCTCTCCGGCTCCTGGGTCCCGTCGCTTCTCGGCGCCGCCTGCCTGGGGCTCGGCTACATCCTCGTGCAGCCCACCCTCGTGACGCTGTCGATGGACGCGGACCCGGAGCACGCGGGGCTGTGCACCGGCCTCGTCGGCCTGGGCGTGTTCGCCGGCGGCGGGGCGGGCTCCGCCCTCGGGGGCCTCGTGCTGCGCGTGGGCGGCTACCCCGCGCTCTGGGGCGTCGCGGCGCTCGCCCTCGCGGCGCAGCTGGTCGCGAGCCGACGGCTGCTCGCGGGCAGGTAGCGGCCCCCTCCCGCCGCCGCGCCGGGAATGAGGGGCGCGCCGCGTGGGTACATCATCTCGGTACGTCCCAGGGCCGACGCGCGTCCCGCGCGCGGGAAAGGAGCGCCCGCCATGTTCGAGAAGTTCACCGACAAGGCCCGCAAGGTCATGTCGATCGCCCAGGAGGAGGCCCGCGCCCTCGGCCAGATGTACGTGGGCACCGAGCACCTGCTGCTCGGCCTCATCCGCGAGGAGGAGGGCATCGGCGCGCAGGCGCTCGCCAAGCTCGACGTCACCTACGACGAGACGGTGGCCACGATCCGTCAGGTCTCCAAGCCCGAGGACGACCCCGTCCCGGGCGGGCACATCCCGTTCACCCCGCGCGCCAAGCGCGTCCTCGAGAACGCCTACCGCGAGGCCATGTCGCACGGCCAGAGCTACATCTCCACCGAGCACCTGCTGCTCGGCATCGTCCGGGAGGGCAACGGCGTCGCGATGGAGACGCTGGGGCGCATGGGCGTCTCGGGCGACGCCGTGCGCGCCGCCGTCGACGAGCTGATCGCCCGCGGGGGCTCCTCGCCGGAGCCCACCGTCTCCGAGGTGCGCCTCGGGCCCCAGGTCATCGGCGGAGCGCCCGCCGACGCCGAGGGCTCGATGCTCGAGGAGTACGGGCGCAACCTCACCAAGCTCGCGGGCGACGGCAAGCTCGACCCGGTGATCGGCCGCGACATGGAGATCGAGCGCGTCATGCAGGTGCTGGCGCGCCGCCAGAAGAACAACCCCCTGATCCTGGGTGACCCCGGCGTGGGCAAGACGGCCATCGCAGAGGGCCTCGCCCAGCTGATCGCCTCCGGCCAGGTGCCCGACATCCTGCGCGGCAGGCAGGTGTGGACGCTGGACGTCTCCGCCCTCGTCGCCGGCTCGAAGTACCGCGGCGAGTTCGAGGAGCGCCTCAAGCGCGTCGTGGCCGAGGTCGAGGCCTCCGACGACGTCATCCTGTTCATCGACGAGATCCACACCATCATCGGCGCGGGCTCGGCCGAGGGTTCGGTGGACGCCGCCTCCATCCTCAAGCCCCCGCTCTCCCGCGGCGAGATCCAGGTGATCGGCGCCACCACGGCGGACGAGTACCGCAAGCACTTCGAGAAGGACGCAGCCCTCGCGCGCCGCTTCCAGCCGGTCCACATCGGCGAGCCGACCCCCGAGGACACCCTCGAGATCCTGCGCGGCCTGCGCTCGCGCTACGAGGAGCACCACCACGTCCGCTACACCGACGAGGCCCTCGTCCAGGCCGTGGCGCTCTCGGACCGCTACGTCCAGGACCGCTTCCTGCCGGACAAGGCGATCGACGTGCTCGACGAGGCCGGCGCGCGCACTCGCGTGCACAAGACGGTCCTGCCGCCCGAGATCGCCGAGGTGGACGAGGCGCTCGCCCGCACCCACGAGCAGAAGGCCGAGGCCGCCCAGGCCCAGGAGTTCGAGGAGGCCGCGCGCCTGCGCGACCAGGAGCGCGAGCTCGCCGCGCGCCGCGACGAGCTCGAGGCGGCCTGGCGCGCCCGCACCGACGAGAACGTCGTGGTCGTGGACGCAGAGGACGTCGCCGACGTCGTGAGCGAGATGAGCGGCGTGCCGGTGGCCAACCTCACCGAGGCCGAGGCCTCCAAGCTGCTGCGCGCCGAGGACGCCCTCCACGAGCGCGTCGTCGGCCAGGACGAGGCCGTCTCCGCCGTGGCCCGCACCATCCGGCGCTCGCGCTCCCCGCTCAAGGACCCGCGTCGCCCCGGCGGCTCGTTCATCTTCCTGGGCCCCTCGGGCGTGGGCAAGACGGAGCTGGCCAAGAGCCTGGCGGAGTTCCTCTTCGGCAGCGAGGACGCGCTGATCACCTTCGACATGAGCGAGTTCATGGAGAAGTTCGCCGTCTCCAAGCTCGTGGGCGCCCCTCCCGGCTACGTGGGCTACGACGAGGGCGGCGAGCTCACCAAGGCCGTCCGCTCCCGGCCCTACTCGGTCGTCCTCTTCGACGAGATCGAGAAGGCGCACCCGGACGTGTTCAACATCCTGCTGCAGATCCTCGACGAGGGCCGGCTCACCGACGGCCAGGGCCGCAGGGTCGATTTCTCCAACACCGTCATCATCATGACGTCCAACGTCGGCGCCCGCGAGATCGCCCGCACCCAGCCGATGGGCTTCGGCGCCTCCGACCGCGTGGGGCTCGACGACCGCGAGATCAGCAGCCGCGTCACCTCCGAGCTCAAGAAGGCGTTCCGCCCCGAGTTCCTCAACCGCGTGGACGAGGTCGTCATCTTCAAGTCGCTCACGTCCGAGCAGCTCCGCGGCATCGTCGACCTCATGGTGGCCGACCTGCGCGACCGCCTGGTGCGCAACGGCATGTCCATCGAGCTCACCGACGAGGCCCGCGACCTGGTCGCCGAGAAGGGCACCGACCCCGTCTACGGGGCGCGCCCGCTGCGCCGCGCCATCCAGTCCAACATCGAGGACCCGCTCTCCGAGCAGCTCCTCGCCGGCACGTGGGCCCCGGGCGATATCATCAGGGTGGTCGTGCGCGACGGCGCGTTCGCCTTCGAGCGCGGCGAGGGCGAGATCCCGGCCCTCACCGAGCGTACCCACATGGACCGCCGCCGGGCCCGCGAGTCGTGGACCGCCGGCGCGCCCGCGCTCTCCCCGGCCCCCGCCGGGTCGCAGTCCGCCGCCGAGTAGGGAGGCCCCCGCTGGACGCCACGAACGGCAACGAGCGGCCGAGCAGGCCCCAGGGCCGCCGCGCCGCGCCCGACACCTCCGCGATCGTCGTCGCCGGGGGGATCGGCGAGCGCTTCGGCGACCCGCAGGGCAAGCAGTTCGTCGACCTGTGCGGCCGCCCGCTCGCCGCGTGGGCCCTGCTCGCCTTCGACGCCGCCCCCTCGGTGGGCGAGATCGTGCTCGTGTGCTCGCCGGAGCGCCGCTTCCAGATGCAGGAGCAGGTCGTCGACCCGCTCTACCTCGCGACCCCGCTGCGCTTCGCCGACTCCGGCCCCGTGCGGCAGCAGTCCTGCCTCTCCGGGCTGCGCGAGGCCGACACCGACCGATTCCCCTTCGTGGCGATCCACGACGCGGCGCGCCCGCTGGTGCGCGTCGAGGACGTCGAGGGGGCGATCGCGCGCCTGCGCGAGGCCGACGACCTCGACGGCGTGGTGTGCGGCCTTCCCGCGGTCGACACCATCAAGGTGTGCGACGACGGCGCGATCAGCGACACCCCTGAGCGCAGCCGCTGCTGGCAGGCGCAGACGCCGCAGGTGTTCCCCTCGGCGATGGCGCTCGAGGCCCACGAGTCCGCCGCTGACGACGGCTTCGTGGGCACCGACGACGCGAGCCTCGTCGAGCGCCTGGGCGGCCGCGTCGCCATGCACTCCGTGGGCTGGGGCAACGCGAAGGTGACCGTGCCCCAGGACATGGTCGTCGCCGCGGCCGTGCTCGCGCACCGCGGCATGACGGGCCCCGCCGCCGGGGGCGAGGCGCGATGATCCGCGTCGGGCTGGGCGTCGACGTCCACCGCCTCGTCGAGGGGCGCCCCTGCGTGATCGGCGGCGTGCGCTTCGACCACCCGAGGGGCCTCGACGGCCACTCCGACGCCGACGTGCTCGCCCATGCCGTCGCCGACGCCGTGCTCGGCGCTCTGCGCGAAGGCGATATCGGCAAGCTGTTCCCCGACGATGACCCCCGCTACAAGGGCGCTAACTCGCTCGAGCTCCTGGCGCAGGTGGCGGCGCTTGCCAGGGAGAAGGGCCTGCGCGTGCTCGATGCGGACTGCGTCGTGGAGGCGCAGGCGCCCAAACTGGGGCCTGCCCGCGACGAGATGCGCCGCAACCTCGCGGACGCCCTGGGTATCGACGAGGCGAGTGTGGGCGTTAAGGCCACCACGACCGAGCGCCTGGGCTACACCGGGCGCGAAGAGGGCATCCGGGCCACTGCCGTCGTGTTGCTGGAAGGCGCCGAGGCGTAAGCACTTCGTTTGTCCGCTCCTGCGTGGGCGTGATTTTGGAAAAACCATAGCGCGATTCACGGAAAATCTAGTACAGATATCGCGGAAAAACTATGATGGGTCATGCGGAAAATCTAGTATAGTCATCGGCAACCAGCGGAAACGATTATACGATTCTGGTGATACGATGAGCTCAGATGTGCGCCCCCAGGGTTACCTCCCGCGTATTGTGGATGCGAAGATCGAGCGCTACCTCGGCATCTTCGGCGCTGTTGAGATCGCTGGGACGAAATGGTGCGGCAAAACCTGGTCTGCGCTCCAGCATGCGGCGAGCGCAAGCTATGTGGATACCTCGCTCGATCTTGCGCGCGACGATCCGTCGGCGATGCTCGTGGGGGAACAGCCTCATGTAATAGACGAGTGGCAATTGGTGCCGCGGATCTGGGACTATGTCCGCCACGAGGTTGATCGCACGCGCGGCTTGCGCGGCGGGTGGATTCTCACCGGCTCGTCCACGCCGTTTGCCACAGGGGATGCGGGCTGCGAGTCTCCCGTGCACAGCGGCGCCGGAAGGATCGGGCGCATCCGCATGAGGCCGATGACGCTTGCGGAAAGCGGCGACTCGTCGTGCGCTGTCTCGTTATCGGGGCTCTTTCGCGGTGAGTTCAATCCCTGTCAGGTGAGCAGTAACGCCGAACTCCTTGTCGAGCTTGCGTGTCGTGGTGGTTGGCCGGAGGCGGTGGGGCTCGATGCCGCAGACGCCCAGGTTATCGCCCGCGAGTACCTGCGCGCCTTGCGTCGCGAGAGCGCCCCGCGTCTGGGCAAGGACAGCGAGGTGGCGAGTCGGCTCATCTTCTCGCTCGCTCGCAACCTCGGGCAGGCTGCCACCTACGCCACCCTGATTGCCGACATGAGGGACGCCTCCTCGGGCAAGCCCGTTGCCGAGACCACGCTCGTTTCCTACCTCGATATGCTGCGAAACCTCTACCTTCTCGAAGAAGTGCCGGGTTGGCTGCCGCCGTCCCGCTCGCCGCGACGAGTGCGTACCAAGCCCAAACGGTACCTGGCCGATCCTTCCCTGGCCGTGGCGGCGCTCGGCATGTCGCCAGCGGCTCTGCTCGACGACTGGCAGACTTTCGGTCTCGTGTTCGAGAGCCTGTGCTTGCGCGACCTCACGGTGTATGCCTCGGCGATGGACGAGGCTGCGGACGTGCCGGTGCGCTACTACCGCGATGATGCTGGTCTCGAGGCCGACGCAATCGTCGAGCTAGGCGACGGCCGCTGGGCTGCGTTCGAGATCAAGACCGGCGAGGCAAAGGTTCCCGCTGCGCTCGATAGCCTCCGAGCTCTTCGCCGCAAGCTATGCGACGGCTCCCTCGCCCACACGCGCCCGCCCGAGTTCATGGCGGTAATCACGGGCGTGTCGGAGTATGCGCGCAAGGTGGAGGAGGGGCTCTACGTCATCCCCATCTGCTCCCTCACGGCGTAGCTGCCTCCAAGTTGACAACCTGCATCGGGGGCGGGCATGCTTATGCGGCATATGCCCATGGCACTGCCATGGGCAGCTCGCAATGAGAGGATGCCCCCATGCGCAGGCCGTCGCCCATGCTTCATGCAAAGCTCGCTCTTGTCGTTGCGCTGGCGTTTGCGTGCGCCGCCCACACGCCTTCCTTGGCTTTTGCGGCAGCGAGCCAGTCCGATTCTGGCGCTGGGACGACAACGCAGGAAGCCGGGGTCTCCGCCCGTTCTATTTCCGGCATCAAGGGGGAAGGCACCGAGCAATCTCCCTATCTCATATATACGGCCGATGATCTCCGCCTGCTTGCTCAGGATCTCAACGGCCGGGATACGGCCGGCGTGTTCGTGTCGCTGGAAGCAGATGTCGACTTGAATCCTCACATCACCTTCAATGAGGATGGGACGGCGTCTGCCACGCCCATTGCGTGGACGCCCATCGGCAGCGAGGGCAATCCTTTCAAGGGAGTTTTCCTGGGCAATGGACACACAGTGGCCGGCGTATATATCGACTCGGGTAATGGCAGGCAGGGTTTCTTTGGCGATCTATCCGGAGCAACGGTGCGCGGACTGATTGTTGGCGCTGGCTACATACGAGGCAACGGTCGTGTCGGCGGCATCACGGGGAACGCAAGCAATTCGCAGATAATCTCGTGCGAAAACTACGCCTACATCCATTCAACGGGTTCCTATGCCGGTGGCATCGTCGGCTTCGCACAGGAAGGCTCGCATATCTCGCAGTGCGCGAACAACGGGAAGCTGGTGGGCGGAACCTATCAGAACGGCGGTATCGTTGGCCGCTCTGAATCCTCGACGGTCGATAGGTGTGCGAACTATGCGGACGTAGATGTGAGCGATCATGCCGGAGGCATCGCCGGATACAACGTCAACGGCACAATCTCCAATTGCCTCAACGGGGGCGACGTCTCGACAACAAATTCCTTCTACACGTATACGGCGGGCATCGTCGCCAACAACGTGGGAACCCAGAGCCTAGTAGAGAACTGCTTGAACCGTGGAGCCATCGCAGGTCAGCAGGGTACAGGCTGCCAGCAGGTCGGACTTGTTGCCGGCCATGACGAAGGCGGCACCGCTGCCAAGAACAGTTATAGCGTGGGCGATATCGCTCTCGGGTACGCGGACGACGACAGCGCGACCGTCACGAATGAGCAGATGAGCTCCGAGGACCTGCTCGACAAGCTGAACGGCGGGTCTGCATCTTCGATATGGGGTTTCTCTCCGGATGGAACCGTCGCCCCAATTGGGGTGGGCGGGCTGGCGCCCCAGGCCGCACCCACGGGTGTCACGGTGGGCGACGAGCTCACGGCTGGCGGCAACGACGGATCGCTTTCCAACCTCCCCGCAGGCTCGGAGTGGCGCGCGGCAGGCGGAACATGGACGCCATCTCCTGAGTCCGGCACGGTTGGGGAGCTCGCCCCAGGCGCCTACGAGGTGCGTATGGCTGCTGGCGGGAATTACGCGGCGTCCGATTCGGTGACGCTCACGATTAAGTCCTTCTCCGAGACGCACGGCGGCATCTCTTATCCTGACGGCACGACCGACGATGGTTCCGGCAGCGCGGTGCTGCCCGATGGCGGCGGTGCGATCACGTGGCCCGATGGCGAGACGGCAACGCTTCCCGGTGGAACCGTGGTCGATCCCGCAAGCGGCGTTGCGACGACGCCAGGTGGCGAAACCGTCGCACCCGACGGGTCTGGCTCGCTTGCAGTGACGACGCCTGACGGCGGCAACCTTACGGTTCCGAGCGGATCCGCGATCGCCGCCGACGGCACGGTGACAGGTTCCGATGGCGCTCCGTTCTGGCCTTTGCCCGCGCAACCCAACGAGGGGAAGCCCGGCGCCGACAAGGGCGCGCTCCCCGCAACCGGCGATCCCGGCACGACCCTTGCGTTGCTCGCCGGCGTTGCCGGTGCCGCGACGCTGGCCGCCGCTCGCATGAGGAGTCGTCAGCGCTGATCCCGGGTGCACGGCCTCCTCGGCTTCGAACTCGTGCATCGCCCCTGTTCGCCGCCTCGTGCGGGCGGGGTATACTGGGACGATGCATGCCGAACACGCGAGGAGCCCCCATGCTCGTCTACAACAGCCAGACCCACGCGAAGCAGGAGTTCGTGCCCATCGAGGAGGGCAAGGTCCGCATGTACGCGTGCGGGCCCACCGTCTACGACCAGATCCACGTGGGCAACGCCCGTACCTTCCTGTGTTTCGACGTGATCAGGCGCTACCTGATCCACAAGGGCTACGAGGTCACCTTCGCCCAGAACCTCACCGACGTGGACGACAAGATCATCAACCGCGCCAACGAGCAGGGCCGCACGAGCGAGGAGGTGGCCGAGGAGTTCTCGGAGGCCTTCATCGAGCAGATGCGCCGCTTCGGCATCATGGACCCCGACGTCCGCCCGCGCGCCACGCAGGAGATCGAGGCCATGCAGGAGATGATCTCCCTGCTGATCGACCAGGGCCACGCCTACGCCCCGGGCAACGGCGACGTCTACTTCTCCGTGCGCAGCGACCCGGACTACGGGTGCGTCTCGGGACGCAACGTCGACGACCTCATGGTCGGCGCGCGCATCGAGGAGAACGAGGACAAGCGCGACCCGCTCGACTTCGCGCTCTGGAAGGCCGCCAAGCCCGGCGAGCCGAGCTGGCCGAGCCCGTGGGGCGAGGGGCGCCCCGGCTGGCACACCGAGTGCTGCGCGATGATCCACCGCTATCTGGGCACGCCCATCGACATCCACGGCGGCGGCTCGGACCTCTCCTTCCCGCATCATGAGAACGAGGCCGCCCAGGCCGGATGCGCCTGGCAGGCCCCGCTGGCCAACGTGTGGATGCACACCGGCATGCTCATGGTGGACGGCGAGAAGATGTCGAAGAGCCTCGGCAACTTCCACACCCTGAAGGAGATCCTGGACCGCTACCCGGCCTGCGCCGTGCGCCTGCTCATGCTGCAGACGCACTACCGCTCGCCGCTGGACTTCTCCTTCGAGCGCCTCGACGGCGTCGTGGGGACCACCGAGCGCCTGCGCGCCTGCGTGCGCAACCTGCGCTGGGCCGCCGACCACTGCGACGGGATCCCGAACCCGGAGGCGCTCGAGGCCGTCGCCGCCGCCCGCGCGGAGTTCGAGCGCCAGATGGACGACGACTTCAACACCGCGGGCGCCCTGGCCGCGATCTTCGACCTGGTGACCCGCGCGAACACCTACCTCGACGAGGCCGGCGACGCCGCCGCCCGCCCGTGCTGCACCGCCGCGGCCGACGCCGTGGAGGAGATGCTCGGCGTGCTGGGCATCGATCTCTCCTGCGACGACGCTGGGCTGCCTGCCGAGCTCGTGGGGCTCGCGGCCGAGCTCGTGGGCTACGACGGGGCCGACCCGCAGGCCGCCTGCGACGCCCTGCTCGCCGCGCGCGCCGAGGCCCGCGCTGCCAAGGACTGGGGCGCGGCCGACGCCATCCGCGACGGCATCCAGGGGCTCGGCCTCGTGATCGAGGACACGCCCGCCGGCGCCCGCGTCCACGCGCGGGAGTAGCCGTGGGACGCGGAGGCAGGGGAGGCGCCGGCCCCCGGCGCGACTCGCGCCGCAACGGCCTGCGCGGCAGGGGCCAGGACGGCAGCCGCGCGTCGCACGGCCGGGACCGGCAGGGCCGCGGCCCGCACCCCAAGGGGGGCCGCCGGCGCGGCGGCGCCCCGCGCGACGTGATCTGCGGGCGCCGCGCCGTGGCCGAGGCGCTCGCCGCGGGCGTCCCGCTGCGCCAGGCCTACCTGCAGGCGCGCGCGGCGGGCGACGTCGCGGAGCTGCGCGGCGTCGTCGACGAGCTGGAGGCGCGCGGCGTCCCCGTGGAGGAGGTCCCCCTCGAGCGCCTCGACCAGCTCACCGACCGCGGCAACCACCAGGGCATCGCCGTCGCCGCGGCCCCGTTCGGGTACGCCTCGCTCGCCGACGTGGTGCGCGCCGCCGGCGCGGGCGACGCGCTCGTGGTCGTGCTCGACCACGTGACCGACGAGGGCAACTTCGGCGCCATCGTGCGCAGCTGCGAGGTGATGGGGGCGGCGGGCGTCGTCGTGGCCAAGAGCCGCGCCGCGCGCGTGGGCGTGGGCGCGTACAAGACCTCGGCCGGCGCCGTGCTGCACCTGCCGATCGCCCAGGTCCCCAACGTCGCCTCCGCGGTCGACGCCCTCAAGGAGGCCGGCTTCTGGTGCGTGGCGGCCACCGAGCACGCCGAGCAGCCCTGCTGGGACGCCGCCCTCGACGGCCGCGTCGCCGTGGTGATGGGCTCCGAGGGCTCCGGCGTGAGCCGCCTCGTGCTCGAGCGCTGCGACGACGCGTGCCTGATTCCCCAGCGCGGCCGCGTCGAGTCGCTCAACGTGGCGCAGGCCGCCTCCGTGCTCTGCTACGAGTGGGCGCGCAGGACCTGGGGAGGCGCCGAGTCGTGAGCCAGGGCCGCCGGCTGCCGCTGCTCGTCGTGGACGGCTACAACGTGGTGTGGGGCACGGAGCGCTACCGCTCGCTCGTCGAGGGCGAGGCGCACGCCCTGCCCGACGTCGCCCACCTCTCGCGCGACCCCTACGGCCACGACCCCTTCGAGCGCGCCCGCGAGGCGCTCGCCGCCGACGTCGCCGCCTACGCCAAGGGGACCCACGAGGCGGTGGTCGTCTTCGACGGGGCGAACAACCTCAACCCGGAGCGCCCGGACGTCCGCGTGGCCGGCGTGCGCTGCGTGTTCAGCGCGACCGGGGAGTCCGCCGACAGCGCGATCGAGCGCATGGTGAGCGACGCGCGCCGCCAGGGGCGCGGCGTCGTCCTCGTGACCTCGGACAACACGATCCGGGCGACGGTGGGCGGCCGGCCGGTCGCCACCGTGTCGAGCTCGCTTCTGGCCTCGAACATGGACGAGATGGACCGCGACGTCGAGGTCGCCCGGCAGGAGCGCACCCACCAGCGGCTCACCCTGGAGGACCGCCTCAGCCCGGCGGACCGGGAGAAGCTCCGGCGCCTGCTCGGCCGCTAGCCGGTCCGCGCGCCCCGCGCTACCATGGGGAGCGCGCCAGCGTAGCTCAATGGCAGAGCACCGGTTTTGTAAACCGACGGTTATGGGTTCGACTCCCTTCGCTGGCTCCAGGCGACGCAGGCGGGTCCCGGAGGCGCCGGGACCCGCCGTCCATGTGGACGAACGGTGATTCGGGGCTCGTGGATACGCCCGACAGGGTGTGTTGCGTTGACAACCCGAAAAACGCGGCATATCATCTCCCTGCTCATGTGGGAGGCACGCCTTCCCGTGAGTGCTTGAAAAGGTGAAGTCGGGGGTGTGGCACAGCGGCAACTGCGGCGGACTGTAAATCCGCTCCTTCGGGTTCCCTGGTTCGAGTCCAGGCACCCCCACCACTTCAAGCCCGTGTAGCTCAGTAGGTAGAGCACTTCGTTGGTAACGAAGAGGTCACCGGTTCAAATCCGGTCGCGGGCTCCATTCAAGCACGGCGGTGTAGCTCAGTTGGTTAGAGCACGCGGTTCATACCCGCGGCGTCACTGGTTCGAATCCAGTCACCGCTACCAGAGCCCTCGCGGCGTCGCGCAAGCGGCGCCGCTGGACATATAAATAGGCAAAAGGGCCGTCAAGGCCTAAAGCTAGCATCCATGAGGAGGATGGCAATGGCCAAGGAGAAGTTTGAGCGCACCAAGCCGCACGTGAACATCGGCACGATCGGTCACGTCGACCACGGTAAGACCACCCTTACCGCCGCCATCACCAAGGTCCTCTCGGAGACGGACGGCTGCAACGCCAACTTCACCGCCTTCGAGAACATCGACAAGGCTCCCGAGGAGCGCGAGCGCGGCATCACCATCTCCGTCGCCCACGTCGAGTACGAGACCTGGGAGCGTCACTACGCCCACGTCGACTGCCCGGGCCACGCCGACTACATCAAGAACATGATCTCCGGTGCCGCCCAGATGGACGGCGCGATCCTGGTCATCGCCGCCACCGACGGCCCGATGGCCCAGACCCGCGAGCACATCCTGCTCG
>CAOJNB010000026.1 GCA_948439405.1 uncultured Coriobacteriaceae bacterium
GGCGGTGCAGCAGTTGGGGCACCAGTTGACGATGCGCTTGCCGCGGTAGATCAGTCCGTCGTGGTACCAGTCGCAGAAGACCTTGCGCACGGCGCGCGCGTACTCGGGGCTCATCGTGAACTTCTCGTCGGCGAAGTCGATCGAGCAGCCCATGCGGCGAATCTGGTCGACGATGATGCCGCCGTACTCCTCGCGCCACTTGTGGCACTCCTCGACGAAGGCGTCGCGGCCGATCTCGAGGCGCGAGACGCCCTGCTCCTTGAGGCGCTTGTCGACCTTCGTCTGCGTGGCGATGCCGGCGTGGTCCGTGCCGAGGATCCAGCGGGTGGAGCGCCCGCGCATGCGGTTGTAGCGCACGAAGGCGTCCTGGATGGTGTCGTCCATCGCGTGGCCCATGTGCAGGACGCCGGTGACGTTGGGGGGCGGGATGACGACGGTGCAGTCCCCCTCGCCCTCGCTGCGCTCGAAGCAGCCTGCCTCGATCCAGCGCTCGACGAGCTCGGGCTCCGATGCCTGGGGGTCGTAGGTCTTGGGCATCTCTTCCACGGTTGGTCCTCGCAATCCGGCCGCCCGCGGGCGGCGATGGGTCGGCAGATGGCAGACGCGCCCCGCAAGGGACGCGTCAGACCAGGATAGCACGCGCGCTCGGGGCCCCGTCGCCCTACGGGCGGCCCTCCGCCGCGTCGCGCAGCGGGATCAGCAGGTCCGGGCGGTTCGTGATGATCGACCAGCACCCCTGCGCCAGCAGCTCGCGCAGCAGCCCGGGCTCGTCCGGGGTGTAGGGGCTCACGCCCAGGCCCAGCCCGCCCAGGCGGGCGACGAGCGAGGGGTCGGCCGTGAGGCTGCGGTAGTCCGGGTGCACGAAGTCGAGCGGGAAGTCGAGCGAGGCCGCGTAGGCGGCGAGGTCAGCCTGGGCGGCGAAGGCGGCGCCCACCTCGGCGACCGTGGCCGTGGGGTAGATCGCGGAGAGGGCCTCGAGGAGTTCGGCGACCACGCCGGAGGCGTCGCGTGCGACGACGTCCACCTTGCCCATCCTCGCGCCGATCGCCTCCAGGGGCAGGTCGTCCAGCGCGACGTCGGACACGCGCGTCTCGGGCGGGATGGCGCGGACGGCGGCCATGAGGCCGTCGCTCGAGGAGCCGGCGCCCAGCGAGGGCGCGAAGGTGAGCGCACCGCAGCGCAGCTCGGGGCAGAGCTCCTTGACCTCGCGCAGCAGCGCGTGGTCGAAGGCAGAGACCAGGACCTGCCCGACCATGCCGTGGTCGCGGACGGCGTCCACGACCATGCGCACGTAGGGCACCTCACGGTCGCGCGGGGCCTTGAGCTCCACGTTCACCACCGCGAGCGGCCGGCACGCCTCCAGGCACTCGTCGAAGGTGGCGATGCGGGTGCCGGCGAACTCCGGGCCCTTGTGGCTGCCGAAGTCCATGGCGCGCAGCTCGTCCAGGGTGAAGTCGCACACCCTGCCGTGCGCGCTCGTGGTGCCGTCCACGAAGTAGTTGTGGTGCATGACGAGCCTGGCGTCGCGGGTGAGCTGGACGTCGCACTCGATGCCGTCGGCGCCGAGCTCGACGGCCGCCTCGAAGGCGGGGACCGTGTTCTCGGGGGCGACGTGCGAGAAGCCCCTGTGGGCGATCACGTAGGTCATGCTATGCCTCCTCCGCGGCCGCACCCTCGCCCTCGACGACGTCGCCGTGGCGCACCCGCTGCAGGCAGAGCAGCGCCAGCACCATGGTGACGAGGCCGAAGGCCTGCAGCGCGTTGTAGGTGCCCGAGACGCCGATCAGGAAGCCGATCACCGTGGGGCACACGACGGCCGCGCTGAAGGTCGCCATGTAGTAGTAGCCCGTGAACGCGCCGAAGCGCTCGGGGCCGCCGATCGCAAGCATGATCGGCAGGGTGTTGATGTTGACCAGGATGAAGAAGATCGCGTAGGCGAAGTTGATGGCCGCGAGCGGGACCATGGTGCCGGTGCCCGAACCAACCACGTGCGGCAGGGCGAGCATGAGGGCGTGGCAGCACACGACGCCCACGATGCCGACGCTGATGGCGCGCTTGCGCCCGAACCTGCGGCCGATGACGCCCGCCGGCACGGCCAGCAGCACGCCGCCCAGGGTGGCCACCGTGCGCACGAGCGTGGCGTTGGTGGCGCTGATGCCGAGCAGCTTCGTGGCGTAGAGGGTGAAGTAGGTGTTGAAGCCGTCGCTCGAGCCCGAGATGAAGAACAGCGACACCATCATGAAGGCCATGCTCACCTTGGCCGCGCGCGGGATGTTGAGGTGGCGGATGCTCTCGTGCTCGGTCGCCTCCTCGGCGGCCTCCACCGCCTCGCCGCGGTTGTCGCGCCACCTCACGCAGGTGAGGAGGATGACCAGGAACAGCAGGCACACGACGGCGCCGAAGACGAACACCGAGAGGTAGTCGCCGGAGTCGAGCGCCTCGCCGAAGCCCATGAGGGTGAGGATCGTGGCCGACAGGGTCGCGATGATCTGCGAGACGGCGGCGATCATGTTGACGACCGCGTTGCCATCGCTCTGGTACTCCACGGGCACCATGTCGGGCATGATCGCCACGCACGGGGCGCGCCACGTGCTCATCACGAAGTTGAAGAGGATGATGATGGCCATCATGCTCACGATGCCGGCCATGCCCCCCAGGCGCATGGCGAGCGGCATGAGCACGAACAGCACGGCGCACGCCGGGATGCCGACGATGAGGTAGGGCATGCGCTTGCCGAAGCGCGAGCGCATGTGGTCGCTCCTCCTGCCGAAGATGGGCTGGAAGATGAGCCCGAAGAAGTTGTCGAACGTCATGATGAAGCCGGTCAGCGTGGAGACCACCGTGGCGGAGAGGGCGACGTTCTCCAGGTGGCTCAGCTCGTAGTCGAGCATGAGCGGGACGTACGAGTTGTAGATGGCCCAGAAGACCATGCACGAGCCGAACGCCAGGCTCGCGAGCACGAGCTGCGACGTCGAGTAGCCCCTGTCGGCCTTGGCCTTGGCGCCTGATGGCATGGGATGCCTCCTTGTCCGCGCGCAAGGGCGGCTGGCGCCGCCCCGTCCCGCACGGTTCTATACCTCCGGGGGGAGCCGGCGCCCCGCCGGGCGCGATGCCTTACGAACCCGTTGCATCCCCACCGTACGCCCCGGCGCCGGCACGCGGCCCCGGCCGTGCCCGAACGCGCGCGGGGGCGGAGCGAGCGGGGCCGCGACCCTACAATCAGGAGGACGCGCCCCGCGGGGAGGGCGCCGGACGACGGGAGGCACGATGCCGGAGGAGACGCCCACGACGCGCCTGGAGACGATCGTCGGCGCCGAGGGCCTGGCGCGGCTCGCCGAGGCGCGCGTGATGGTGCTCGGGCTCGGCGGCGTCGGGTCGGCCTGCGCCGAGTCGCTCGCGCGCGGCGGCGTGGGACGCCTCGTGCTCGTGGACCGCGACGTCGTGGCCCCCTCGAACATGAACCGCCAGGTCGTGGCGCGCGCGAGCACGCTGGGGCGCCCCAAGGCGGAGGCCATGCGCGAGCTGCTCGCCGACGCGGCGCCCGCCTGCGAGGTGGAGGCCCACGTCGCCTACCTCGCCAAGGACACCCTGGCCGACCAGCTCGACGCCCTCCCCCGCCCCGACTACGTCGTGGACGCCATCGACACCATCGCCCAGAAGCTGCGGATCGCCGCCTGGGCCAACGCGCGGGGCCTGCGCCTCGTGAGCTGCATGGGCTCGGCCAACCGCGTCGACCCGCTGCGTCTGCGCTTCGCGGACGTGTCCGAGACCCGCGTGGACCCCATGGCCAAGGTGATGCGCAAGGAGTGCCGCCTGCGCGGGATCGGCCCGCTCGAGGTGCTCTACAGCGAGGAGCCGCCCCTGCGCGTGGCCGCGATCGACGAGCTCGCGGGCGAGCGCCCGGCGGACCGCAGCCAGATCCTCGGAACGATGAGCTACCTGCCCCCGATCATGGGCCACGCGCTCGCGAGCAAGGTGATCCGCGAGCTGCTGTGGCCGGGGAGGGAGCGTCCGTGAACGCCCCCGCAGCGTCGCGGCCCCTCCGCCTGTTCGACGCCCACGTGCACCTCGACTTCATGCGCGAGCCCGCCCGCGTGGCGGACGAGGCCGAGGCGCTGGGCCTGGCGCTCGCCGCGGTGACGGTGACGCCCGACGGCTACGAGCGGCTCCGGGCCGAGGTGGGGAGTCGCCCCAACGTCGTCTGCGGGCTGGGCCTGCATCCCTGGTGGGTGGCGCGCGCCACCGCAGCCGAGTTCGAGGGGCACCTGGAGGCCTTCCGGCGGCTCCTGCCACGGGCGCGCCTCGTGGGCGAGGTGGGCCTGGACCTCTCCCCCAGGCACGCGGACCCCGCGAGCTTCGGCGCCCAGCGGGAGGCGTTCCGCCGCGTCGCCGCCCTGGCCGCCGCGGCGTCGGACCCGGGGCACCCGACCGCGGTGTCCGTCCACGCCGTGGGGGCCGCAACCGAGGTGCTCGACGTCCTGGAGGAAACGGGCTGCGCCGAGCGCTGACGCTGCGTGCTGCACTGGTACGCCGGCCCGAGCGACGAGCTGTGGCGCGCGGTGCGCATGGGGTGCCTGGTGTCGCTGGGCGAGCGCTCGCTCGCAACGCGGCGCGGTCGCGAGTACGCGCGTATCCTGCCCGGGGACCGCCTGCTCACCGAGACCGACCAGCCCCCCGGCGAGGACGTCGCCTGGGACGCGGGACGGATCGCGGCGTCGCTCGAGGCGACGCTGGAGGGCCTCGGGGAGGTCCGCGGCGAGGGATGCCGCGAGCTGGTCGCGGCGAACGCGAGGGCGTGGCTGGGGCTGTAGGCGTCCCGCCTAGGAATGAATCGCGTGGATCGGCTCCTCGCCCGCCGCGAGGCGCTCCACGTCGGCGACGCACTTCTCCCCCATGCCGCGCAGGCACTCCTCCGTGTAGGCGGAGATGTGCGGGCACACGAGCACCTTCGGGTGCGCGAGGTAGGGGTCGTCCGCGGCGGGCGGCTCGTCGTGCATCACGTCGAGGGCGAGGCCGGCGACCGTGCCGTCGTCGAGGGCCGCGAGCATGGCCTGCTGGTCGATAAGGTCGGCGCGGGCGTTGTTCACCACGTAGGCTCCCCTCTTGAGCCCGGCGAGCGACTCGGCGTCGAGGATGTGGTACGAGGTCGGGTTGAGGTCGGCGTTGAGCGAGAGGACGTCGCAGGCGGCGAGCACCTCCTCGAGGGGCGCGTAGGAGACGTCGACCCCCCGGGCGCGCAGGCCCTCCGCCCACTCCTCGCGCGGGCGCGGGTCGCAGGCGAGCACCCGCATGTCGAAGCCGCGGGCGAGGATCTCCACCACGCGCGAGCCGATGTTGCCGCACCCGACGATGCCGAGCGTCTTGCCGGAGAGGCCCGCGCCCACGAAGCGGGCGCGCTCGGACCAGCGTCCCTCCGCGGCGGCGGCGCGCGAGTCGCTCACCTGGCGCATGACGTCGAGCAGCAGGGCGACCGCCGTCTCCGCGACGGCGTCGCGCTCCACGAGCGGCGGCACCGTGGTGAGGACGCAGCCGGCCGCCTCGCAGGCCGCGACGTCCACGTTGTCGTAGCCGATCCCGTGGCGGGCGAGCAACAGCAGGTCGCGCTTGCGCTCGAAGAACTCCGCGTCGAAGACGGGGGTCACCGAGGCGACGACGACGTCGAAGTCGCGCAGGGCCTCCGCGAGCTCGACGCCGTGGGCGTCGCCCGCGACGGTGACGCGCTCGACCGAGCCCACGCGCTCGAGGCGCTCCAGCTGGTCGGGATAGCGCCTCGCGAACGAGGACGAGTTGACGATCGCGATTCGGTGCTCCATGCCTGTCGCCTGCCCATCTGCCGCAGCCTTCGTTCCGTCACATAGGGACTTGTACCACGCCCGCGGCCCCGCGAGCCGCCCCGTCGGCCCCCATGACCGAACGAAGACCCGAGCGGCGACGAGCGCCGGGAGGAGACGTACGTCTAGACTGTTCGGGACCGGACGCGTGGGAGGGAGGCGGCATGGCACGGGAGGACGACGCTGCGGGGGGCCTCGCGCGCGAGGCGGTGCTGTTCGACTTCGACGGGACGCTCGTGGACACGGGCCCCTCCGTGATCCGCTGCGCGCGCCACGCGCTCGCCGAGCGCGGCTGGGACCCGGACGGCGTGGGGGAGCTGCGCCTGCTGATCGGCCCTCCCCTCAGGGACGGGTTCCGCCTCGTCACCGGCGCGGACGACGCTGAGGTCGACGCCCTCGTGGACGCCTACCGCGCCTTCTTCGACCGGGCCGTGACGCCTGCCGACTACCCTCCCTTCCCCGGCATGCCCGAGCTGATGCGAGCCCTCTCCGCCGCAGGCCGGAGGGTGGGCATCGCGACCTCGCGCCTGGAGGACCGGGCGCGGGCGATGGCCGCGGCCGCGCGCCTGCCCCGCGTGGACGTGCTCGCCGGGCGCGTCGAGCCGGACCGCATGACGAAGGCCGAGGCCGTCGTAGCCTGCCTGGACCAGCTGAGCCTCGCGCCCGGGGACGCCGTGATGGTGGGCGACCGGCGCAACGACGTGGAGGGCGCCCACGAGGCGGGCGTGCCCTGCGTCGGCGTGTGGCGCGACGAGCCCGCGCGCGCCGAGCTCGTGGAGGCCGGCGCCGACGCCCTCTGTCGCGACGCCGGCGAGCTGGCGGCGCTGCTGGGCGTCTGAGCGCGGGGGCGCGGGCATAGAATGGAGCCGCATCCGGGCCACGGGGACGGGAGGACGCCATGAAGGTCGGCAAGAGCGTCAGGCTCGTGCTCCTCGGCGCCCTCGTCGGGGCCGTCGGCGGTCTCGTCCTCCTGCAGGTCCTCAACGCGACCCTCGCCCACCCGAACGGGAGGACCGACATCGACCTCACCGTCCTCGAGGAGTCGATGGAGGAGAACAACGAGCTCTCGACGGCGAGCTACCTCTACACCAGCTCCGTCTCGGTGACCGACCAGAACACCCTGGCGGCGCTCGGCCTCGACGACGTCGTCCTGCCCTGGACCGACGCGACCTACATCCTCGAGTTCGACGGCGAGATCAAGGCGGGCTACGACCTGCGGGACGTGGTGCCCTACCGGGAGGGCGAGGACACCGTCGTCATCGAGCTCCCGGAGCCCGAGGTGCTCTCGCACGAGACCGGCGACGTCGCGGTCGTCTACGAGCAGCAGAACATCGCGAACCCGCTCCGGGCCGGCGAGGAGTCGTCCTGGATCGAGGGGCAGAAATCCGAGATGGAGGAGCGCGCGATCTCGCTCGGCCTCTACGAGGAGGCGGAGCGCAACGCGAGGGTCACCTTCGAGTCGCTGTTCTCCGAGGCCATCCCGGAGGGCGCGACGATCGAGGTCCGCTTCCAGTAGCGACGGGAGGCCGCAGATGGGCAGGAACGGCAACTCGGGAAACATCATCTCCCTGATCGGGGTGCTCATCGTGCTCCTCGCGATGGGCTACATCCTGGTCAACAGGCTCTTCTTCTCGTAGGGGGACCGGGAGGCCAGGCCATGCCCGGGACGGGTCGGCCGCGCAACGGGTCCTCCGCCCCGACGAGCCCCGCCCAGCGCGCCGAGAGCGGCAGGGCGCAGGCGACGGCGTCCAGGCCGTAGCTGCCAAGCGCAAACCCGTCGTTCACCTCGACGAATCGTATTCGGGACGGGGACGGAAAAGGCGCCCCCACCCGGCGACTGCCGGAGAGACGGCCCCCATTCCGTCCGGAAGCCCCCGTACCATGTGAGTTATCAGTGGCTCCGTCTTCCGACGAATCGAGGATGACATGACATCCGAATGCTCTGCCGGCAGGAAGCCGTACCTCGTCTTGGGCCTCGACCCGGGAATCTCGAGCTGCGGCTTCTGCCTCTTCGACAAGAACAACCACGGGTTCCTGGAGCTCGGCGCCCACCTGTTCGACGCGCCCCAGGATGACAAGACGAAGGTAAGCCTTGCGACCACGCGCAGGAACGCACGCAGCGTGCGTCGGAACACCAAACGAACCAGGGATCGTCTCACCCACTGCATGAGGCTGCTCAAGCAGGCAGGGCTCGTCCCCGAGGATGCCGGCAAGGGCTGGTTCCAATCCCGGAAGGGCGACCAACCGCTCCTAAAGTTGCGAAGAAAGGGGCTGGATTACCTCCTCAACGACCGCGAGATCGCCCAGGTCCTCTACGCGCTCTGCTCCCGACGCGGCTACATCCCACACGGCCAGGGTCGCAACCTTGAGACGGATGACGCCGAAGGCGGCAAGGTGCTCAAGGCTATCAAGAAGAACAACCGTCTCTTCGAGGAGGGAGCGTGGCGCACCGTCGGCGAGATGCTCGCCAGCCAGGGATCATCACGGAACAGCGGCGGAGCCTACACGCACTGCGTCCTTAACTCGCAGATTCAGGACGAGGCGCGCGCTCATCGCAGCCCAGCGCTCCTTCGGGAACGAAGCGCTGACGGAGGACTTCGAGAGGAGCTACCTCGAGGTCCTCACCTGGGAGAAGAGCACCCTCGACAACGACGAGAGGACCTATGAGAAGGTAGGGTTCTGCTCGTACTTCCCCGAGGAGAAGCGCGCAGCGCTGGCCGACGTGTCCTCGGAGCTGTGTCGCGCGTACGAGCGCCTCGGACACCTCGTCATAGTAGATGCTGCTGGCGAGGAGCATCGTCTTGATGCTGCGCAGCGTGACCGCTACGTCGCAACGCTGTTCGCGACGGCCCCTATCAAGGGAAACAAGGACTGCAAGGTCCGCTATACCGACATCCGTCGCGACCTCGACCTGCCATCCAGATCGAAATTCAAGGGCGTGAGCGCCGAGGAAGAGAAGGGCGAGCTCTTCGTGCCCAAAGCATGGCGGTCGCTTAGGAAGAGCGGTCTTCCCGAGGAGCTCCTCGGGCGAATGCTTTCTGACCGTGTGCTCGGCGACGACGTCTGCGAGGCGCTCACCTACGCAAGCACCGAGGAGAGCCTGCTGAACCGCCTCGGGGAGACGGACCTCTCTGAAGCCGAAGCGCGACTCGTTGCCGAGTCGGTGCCCTTCGCCGGAAGGCTCTTCAAAGGCTACGGGTCGAGGAGCCGCAAGGCGCTCGATCTGCTGCTCGAGGCCTTCGAGGAGGACGAGGTCCTGACGCTCACGGACGCAGAGGATGCCTCGGGCCTCCTGGAGCTGCGCCTCGCGGGCAGCGGGCGCGCCCGCACGAAGCTCCTGCCTCCGTACGTCGCATACGACCCCACGTGCAACAACCCCGTCGTGCTCAGGGCGATGTCGCGCATGCGGAGGATCGTCAACGCAATCATCCGCATCCACGGCGTCCCCGACGAGATCCACATCGAGCTCGGCAGGGAGCTCAAGCAGTCGAAGCGCGAGAAGGGCCTCATCGCCCGCCGCAACCGGGAGAACCGGGCGAACAACGAGCGATGGGCCGGGCTTGCGGCAGGCATCCTGGGAATCGAGCCCGCGGAGGTTCCCGGCAAGGTGCTCCGGAAGCTCGCGCTGCGCGAGGAGCAGGGCGAGAAGGACGTGTACACCGGCGAGGCCATCGACCTTCACAGGCTCGTGACCGACGACCGCTACTGCGAAATCGACCACGTGCTCCCTTACTCCCGGACCTGCGACGACAGCCGAGCCAACAAGGTCCTCGTGCTCGAGGCCAGCAACCGCAACAAGCGCGAGCGCACACCGTGGGAGTGGATGAGCTCGGGCGAGGCGGGCGCCCCCGACTGGGACGAGTACCGCGCCCGCGTCTCGGCTCTCGTTCGAAACCCGCGCAAGCGGGCGAACCTGCTCAACACGACGCTCGCGCCCGGGCAGGACTCCGACTTCATCGCGCGCAACCTCAACGACACCCGCTACATGGCACGCGCCGTCAAGGGCTACCTCGAGGACTGCCTCGAGTTCCCGACTGGCGACGGGAGGGTGCGTCGAGTCACCACCGTCCAGGGCGGCGCCACCGCGACCCTCCGATGGGTCTGGGGACTCAACCTCGGGGACCACAACAGCAAGGACCGCTCCGACGACCGCCACCATGCGGTCGATGCGGCGGTTATCGCCGCCTGCGACGATGCAACCATTCGCAAGGTCGCCGACGCACGCAAGGTGGGCCCCGAGACGTTCAAGCACCTTCGCAAGAGCCGTCTCGCGGACACGCAGCCCTGGGAAACGTTCGCCACGGACGTCCTCGAGCTGCGCGAGCACGTCGTGCCGACGAGGATGGTGAGCCACGGTGTCACCGGACGCGCCTTCGAGGACACGCTGTACCACCTCGAGGGATACACCGACGACAAGGGTGCATACCCGCTCGTACGGGCAAAGGACAAGACTTCGAAGAAGGGCAACGTTCGCGTCAACGACGACGGGTCGGCGCGCCTGGTCGATGGAATCGCGTTCCTAAGGCTCTGGCTCGACGAGACGGCTCGCCCCAAGGGCAAGGTCAAGGGCAAGTGGTACGCGGAGCCCGTCTACTATGCCGACATCCCCGACATGCTCGCGGGCGCGTACGTACCGCGCGCCTGCACGATCCGTGTCGCGAGGGTCGCATGGAATCCCGTGCCGGACACCGCCCTGTCGTCCGACCCGGTGATCCTGTTCCCCGGCGACGTCCTTCGGGTCGGCAACCATATCGCGCGCTACGTATCTATGGGAATTACCAACTGCAATCTCGAACTCAAGAACATCTTGTCAAACGAACGTATCACCGACTTCCCCTCTTTCGACAGCTGGGGAAAGAATACAGAGGTCGAGGTCATCGAGCAGGACTGCCTCGGACATTCCTTCGGCAAGTACGTCCTGAACCTGGATGACTCGACCTTCGAGCTTCGAGGGGAAGACAAGTAATCGCCCCTAGAACGTAAGCGTCAGTTGCCCCGTAAGGTCGACGCCTTTCGTCGCGGGAGGTCTCGTGTCGACGAGCACCTCCCGCGACTCGTACTGTCGCTCGGTGAGCGTGATGACCGTCACCGCTCCTGAGGGAGGAAGGCTTGTCTTCAGACGCCGCATGTGGGCGTCGACGCTGTCACGAGAGAGCAGGATGCGAGAGTACACGCTGTACTGCTCCATGTGGTAGCCGTCCTTGATGAGGAACTTCCTGAACTCGGAATATGCCTTCTTCTCGGCCTTGCTGCCAGTGGGAAGGTCGAATAACACGAGCATGCGCATAATCCTCATCCTCATCCCTCATTCCACCACAATCCGCTGAAGCGGTATCACCTGAGGAAGCTCGAGCAGAGACGCGTCCGCGCCGAGAATGGCCTCCCTGAGCGACGAGACGAGGGATTCGATAGCCGTCTGGACGGTCACCCTGCATGCTCCCATTCGCACCTCGAGCTCGAAGACGCTTGCCAACCGAGCTCGAACAGCAGAGGTCAGGTCGCCGCACAGGCCTTCTACAACAACAAGAAGGTCGATTACCGGTCTGAAGGGCTCGATGAGGTCATCCACGAGATTGAAAGCATTGAGATCGCTCGAGTGGTGGATTCCCCGGGAAACGAGCCATCCTCCGGAGACGGCCATCCGGCCGACGCCCGCACGCAACACGGTGTACCCGTAGTCCAGAGCAGCCGCATAGGGGCCGGCTCGGCGGCCGCCGACCGGAATGAGATGACGGAAGTACAGGCCGGCAGAGACTGCCTCCCGCCCCGATGTGTCGCCCGAAAGGACCTCCTTTGCCCATGAGCGGAGTCTGGCTGCAGACTCCGGGTGCTCGGTCATCTCGAGAACGGTGGCCTGATTCAGAATCTTCGCCTTGACGATTCTCTGCCAGAGCCGCTTCTTGAGCGGCTTGGAAATCGCGAGTTGATCCTCCACGATCGCGGCGTGACGCGAATGGGCGCCGAGGGGCAGCATGAGAGCGTTTGGCATATGGTCCCTGCCGCACATCATCACGCCGATACCCTCATCCGCCAGCCTGGAAAGGGCCGAGGTCGTCACATTTGCACGATTGGTCTCCAGAATGACGACCCATATGTCCTCGAGCGGGACAGGAACCTTCCTGCCGTTCTGAGTAACCACGAGAGAAGAACTCTCCACTGACAGGCTGGCAGGATTCTGAATGCAGATCGTCCGCTTCATCTTGTCCCCCGAGGCTGCTATAGTTCTTCATGTCAGGCATGTTTTGTATCAACTGGGGAGTGGGAAGGAACAATCGCCTAGACAAGGGACTTGC
>CAOJNB010000027.1 GCA_948439405.1 uncultured Coriobacteriaceae bacterium
AAGGTGGTGTGGCGGCAGTGGTCCGACCAGTAGGTGTCGATCATCTTGATCTCGGCGATGGTCGGGTCGCGTCGCTCGCCGGCGAAGTAGGACTGGCAGAACTCTATGTCGGCCTGGTCCATGGCCAGGCCCTGCCCCTCGCGGAAGGCGGCCAGGCCGGCGGGGTCGAGGCCGAGGAAGCCGTCGAGGACCTCGACGTCGGCGGGCTCGGGATAGTCGGCGCGCAGGGTCGCGGGAAGGTCGAGCGACGCCTCGCGGGCCTCGACCGGGTTGATGACGTAGCGCTTGGCGGCCTCGACGTCGGCCTCGGAGAGCTCGCCCTCGAGGCAGTAGACCTTCGCGGCGCGCACGGCGGGGCGCTCGCCCTGGCTGACGAGCTGGATGCACTCGCTGGCGGAGTCGGCGCGCTGGTCGAACTGGCCGGGGAGGCTCTCGACGGCGAACACGGCGGCGCCGTTCGGCTCGGGCGCCTCGAAGGTCGCGACGTCGACGGGCGGCTCGGAGAAGACGGTGGGGACGCAGGCCTCGAAGAGCTCGCGCGAGATCCCCTCGACGTCGTAGCGGTTCACGAGGCGCACGCGCCGGAGGCCCTCGAGGCCCAGGGTGAGGCGGAGCTCGTCCGCGAGCTGGCGTGCCTCGACGTCGAAGCCGTCGCGCTTCTCGACGTAGACGCGAAAGACCATGGGTTCCCCTTCCTGCGCGCTCATGTGCGCCGGGTCGTCGGCAGTCCCTCCCATGATACGGCGGCCGAGTCCCGGACGCTGCGCGCCGCGCACTTTCCGCATCAGGGACGGCGCGGGGCGGCGGAGCGGTATCATCGTCATGCGCGCAAGTATCCATATAAGTTTCGACGAAAGGGAGAGACCATGCTCGTCAGCGCAACCGACATGCTCCAGAAGGCTGAGGCCGGCCACTACGCGGTGGGCGCCTTCAACCTGAACAACCTCGAGTGGACCACCTCGCTGCTGAGGGCCGCCGAGGAGACCCAGTCCCCGATCATCCTGCAGGTGTCCAAGGGCGCCGGCGCCCACATGGGCGGCTTCAAGTGCAACGCCCTCATGGTCGCCGAGATGCTGAAGTCCCAGCACATGACCGTGCCCGTGGCGCTGCACCTCGACCACGGCACCTACGAGGGCTGCCTGGCCGCCCTCGACGCCGGCTTCAGCTCCATCATGTACGACGGCTCCCAGGAGGCCGACTTCGAGACCAACCTGAAGAACACCGCCGAGCTCGTGAAGCTCGCCCACGCGCAGGGCGTCTCCATCGAGGCCGAGGTCGGCGGCATCGGCGGCACCGAGGACGGCGTGACCAGCCGCGGCGAGTGCGCCGACCCCGAGGAGTGCAAGCGCATCGCCGACCTGGGCGTGGACTTCCTCGCCTGCGGCATCGGCAACATCCACGGCGTCTACCCCGATGACTGGGAGGGCCTGCAGTTCGACGTCCTCGCCGCCATCAAGGAGGCCGTCGGCCACCTGCCGCTCGTCCTGCACGGTGGCTCCGGCATCCCCGACGACCAGATCAAGAAGGCCATCCAGAACGGCGTCTCCAAGATCAACGTGAACACCGAGTGCCAGATCGCCTTCGCGGACGCCACCAAGGCCCACTTCGCCTCCGGCGAGGTCGACAAGCCCAAGGGCTTCGACCCGCGCAAGTGCCTCAAGCCCGGCTTCGACGCCGTGTGCGACAAGGCCAAGGAGAAGATCGCCCTGTTCGGCTCCGAGGGCAAGGGCTGGAACTAGCCCCGTCGCCCGTCGCCCGGCGACGGACCGCAGCTAGCGACGGGGGCCGCGGCACCAGGTGCCGCGGCCCCCTTCTTCGTGGCGGGACGAGGCCGCCGCCATCGCGGGGACGCGACGCCGGGCCTAGCCCTCGGACGCCTCCCCGGCCTCCGCGGCGCCGGCCGCGACGACGTCGGCGAGCGTCTTCGAGTCGAGGTAGGCGCTCGTGGCGCGCCCCAGGTCCAGCCAGAACGGCATCGTCTGGCAGCTGCCCGTGTGGGGGCAGATCTCGTCGTTCGAGCAGTCGAGGCAGCTCACCGGCGCGAGCGTGCCCTCGCAGGCGCGCAGGATCTGGCCGACGGTGTAGTCGGCGGGGTCGCGGGTGAGCCGGTAGCCGCCGCCCTTGCCGCGCTGGCCGCGCACGTAGCCGGCCTTCGCGAGCAGGGCCATGACCTGCTCGAGGTACTTGCGGGAGATCCCCTGGCGCTCGGCGACGTCGCCGAGCGGGACCCACCCGTCGTGCACGGCGAGGTCGGCCATCACGCGCAGCGCGTAGCGTCCCTTCGTCGTGAACATCCCGCTCACGAGCGGTCGCCCCCTCCCTCGGACAGCATCTCGTCGAGCGTGTTCCAGGCGAGCTCGGCGCACTTCACGCGCGCCGGCATGCGGCTGATCGTCACCAGGCAGCTCGCCTCGTCGAGCTCCTCCTCGAGCACGTCGGGGTCCGTCTCCTCGCCGCGGACCATCCGGCCGAACGTGGCGCAGGCCTCGCGCGCCTCGTCGGGCGTCATGCCGACGACGAGGTCGCTCATCATGTCGGCGGACGCCTGCGAGATCGCGCAGCCCGAGCCGGTCCAGCTCGCCTCCTCAATCGTGCCGTCTGCGCCGAGGCGGACGTGCAGGACGAGGTCGTCGCCGCAGGAGGGGTTCACCCCCTCGTGGGAGCAGGTCGCGTCCGCGAGTTCGTGGTTGTGGTCGGGATGCGTGGCGTGCTCGAGCAGCGCCTCGCTGTACAGGCCGTCAGCAGGCATGGAAGGTCCCCCAGACGTAGTCGAGCCCCTCGACGAGGCGGTCGATGTCGGACGCGTCGTTGTAGAGCGCCACCGAGGCGCGGCAGGTCGACTCGGCGCCGAGCCAGGCGAGCAGCGGCTGGGCGCAGTGGTGGCCCGCGCGGATCGCGACGTCGCGCATGTCGAGCAGGCTCGCCACGTCGTGCGGGTGGATCCCCTCGACGTTGAAGGAGACGGCGCCCACGTGGCGCTCGGGCTCGGCCGGGCCGTACACCTCGACGTGGGGCGCCTCCAGGAGACGCTCGCAGAGGTAGGCGGCGAGCAGGCGCTCGCGGCGCTCGACGGCCTCCATCCCGATCCCCTCGAGGTAGGCGAGGGCGGCGTCGAGCCCGTAGATGCCCGCGGCGTCCTGGGTGCCGGCCTCGAACTTGGCGGGCACGGGCGCCCAGACGGCGTCGGTCTCGGTGACGGAGTCGATCATCTCGCCGCCGGTGAGGAAGGGCGGCATGGCGTCGAGGACCTCGGGGGTGCCCCACAGCACGCCCACGCCCATGGGGCCCATGAGCTTGTGGGCGGAGAAGGCCATGAGGTCGCAGCCGATGGCCTCGACGTCGACGGCGAGGTGCGGGACGCTCTGCGCGCCGTCCACGACGGCGTAGGCGCCCACCTCGTGGGCGCGCTCGACCACGTCGGCGATCGGGGTCTCGACGCCGAGCACGTTGGAGACGTGCGTCATCGACACGATCCGCGCCCGGGGGCCGATCGCGGCCTCCACCTGGGCGGGCGTCACCGTCCCGTCGCGCTCGGGGCGCAGGTAGACGAGCTCGGCGCCCGTCTCGCGGCACACCTGCTGCCACGGGATGAGGTTGGAGTGGTGCTCCATGATCGAGATGACGACCTGGTCGCCGGGGCGCAGGACGCTGCGGCCCAGCGACTGGGCGCAGATGTTGAGCGACTCGCTCGCGTTGCGGGTGAACACCACCTGGGAGGCGGAGCCGCCGTTGACGTGGCGCGCGACGTGGGCGCGCGCGTCCTCGATGGCCTGGGTCGCCTCGACGGAGAGCCGGTAGAGCCCGCGCAGCGGGTTCGCGTTCATCGTCTCGTAGAAGCGGCGCTGGGCGTCGAGCACCGCGGCGGGGCGCTGCGCGGTGGCCGCGCTGTCGAGGAACGCGAGCTCCGGGTTGCCCGCGAGCAGCGGGAAGTCGGCGCGGTAGGGGTTCTCGCGGATCTCCGCGGGCGCCGTGGTCTGCGTCATGCTAGTCCTCCTTCCGGAGCGCGTCGGCTCCGATCTCGGCCGCCGCCTCCTCGCCGAGCACGCGCGCGGCCGCGGCGAGCGCGGCCTCGGCGGCCTCGGGCACGCGGGCGACGCAGTCGTCGAAGGTCGCGCGGACGAACAGGGCCTCCGCCTCGGCCTCGTCGAGGCCGCGGGCGGCCATGTAGGCGAGCTGGTCGGGCGAGACGGAGCCGATCGTGGCGCCGTGGCTGCCCTCGACGTCGTCCTCGTCGCACAGCACGCTCGGCAGCGACTGGTTGCGGACGTCATCGCCCGTGACGAGCACGGTCTCGGACTCGGCGCCCTTGGCGCCCTTGCCGCCGTGCACGAGGTCGATCGTGTCGGCGAGGCGCTTGCGCGCCCCCTCGCCCAGCACGCCGGAGAACGCGAGGTCGCTCCTCGTCTCGCGGCCGCGCATGCGGTCGAGGTAGTTCATGTCGAGGCGCTGGCCGCCGGCCGCCCGGTAGCGGCAGGACAGCTCGAGGCGGCTCGCGTCGCCGACCTGGTCGCAGCAGAAGCCCACGACGGAGGTGGCGGCGTCGAGCAGGAAGTGGCGCACCTCGACGGTCGCGCCCTCGCCGGCGCGGACGCCGCAGGAGTCCAGGAAGGTCGCGTCCGGGCCGGGGGCGGCAACCTCGCAGAGCTCCACGCGGGAGCCGGCTGCCGCATCCACGCGCAGCGCGACGGCGGCCGTGCCGGAGGGCTGGCCGGGGCCCGCGACCACGACGAGGCGGGCGCGCGCCCCCTCGCCGACGACGACGTCGCAGACGGTCGCGCCGGAAACCTCGACCACGTGGGTCTCCTCGGTCCCGGGCGCGACCTCGACGAGGCGGCGCTCCGCGGCGCTCGCGTCGACCCAGGCGGTGACGGCCTCGCCGGCGCCCGTCTCGACGCCGGCCACGCGCGCGTCGGGCGCGGGGGCCGTCGGGGTCGCGGGCGCGGCGGGCACCGTCACGCGGCAGTCGTTGATCGCGAGGTGGTTCCACGTCTGGGCGACCGTGGGGTTGGCGTGGGTGAGCGTGACGTTCTCCATCTAGCCGATCGCCCCCTCCATCTCGAGCTTGATCAGGTTGTTCATCTCCACGGCGTACTCCATCGGGAGCTCCTTGGAGATGGGGTTGGCGAAGCCGTTCACCACGATGGTGCGGGCCTCGGCCTCGCTGAGCCCGCGGCTCATGAGGTAGGCGACGGTGTCGTCGGAGATGCGCCCGATCGTCGCCTCGTGGCCCACCTGCGCCGTGGCGTTGCGGATGTCCATCGCGGGGATGGTGTCCGAGCGGCTCTCGTCGTCGAGCATCAGGGAGGCGCAGCTCACGCTCGCGGCGGCGCGGTCGGCCTTCCGTCCGATGACCACCTCGCTGCGGAACGTGGACACCCCGCCGCCCTTGGAGATCGACTTCGCCGAGACCGAGGCGCGCGTGTCGGGGGCCGTCATCACCATCTTGCAGCCCGTGTCGAGGTCCTGGCCGGAGCCGGCGAAGGTGATGCCGGTGTACTCGCAGCTGGAGCGCGCGCCGACGAGCTGGGTGGACGGGTAGAGGTAGGAGACGTGGCTGCCGAAGCTGCCCGACACCCACTCCATCACGCCGTCCTCCTCGACGCGGGCGCGCTTGGTGTTGAGGTTGTACATGTTCTTGGACCAGTTCTCGATGGTCGAGTAGCGCAGGTGCGCGCGCTTGCCCACAAAGAGCTCGACGGCACCGGCGTGCAGGTTCGCCACGTTGTACTTGGGTGCCGAGCAGCCCTCGATGAAGTGGAGGTCGGCGCCGTCCTCCACGATGATGAGCGTGTGCTCGAACTGGCCGGCGCCCTTGGCGTTCAGGCGGAAGTAGCTCTGCAGGGGGTAGTCCACGCGCACCCCCTTGGGCACGTAGACGAACGAGCCGCCGCTCCACACCGCGCCGTGCAGGGCGGCGAACTTATGGTCGGTGGGCGGGACGAGCCTCATGAACGTGTCGTGGATGAGCCCCTCGTACTCGCCGTGGAGCGCCTCCTCGATGCCCGAGTACACCACGCCCATCTTGGCGGCCGAGTCCTGCATGTTGTGGTAGACGAGCTCGGAGTCGTACTGGGCGCCCACGCCGGCGAGGTAGGCCCGCTCGGCCTGGGGGATGCCCAGGCGCTCGAAGGTGTCCTTGATCTCGCCGGGGACGTCCTCCCAGCTCGCGGCCTGCTCGGCGCCGGAGGAGACGTAGGTCGAGATGTTGTCCATGTCGAGTCCCGCGATCGACGGCCCCCAGTTGGGCGCCATCGGGATCTCGTGGTAGAGCTCGAGCGAGCGAAGGCGCAGCTCGAGCATCCAGTCCGGCTCGTCCTTCTTGGCCGAGATCGTCCGCACGACCTCCTCGTCGAGCCCGTCGTCGAAGCGCTCGTAGCCCTCCTCGGGCATGACGAAGTCGTAGAGGCGGCGGTCGACGTCGCGAACCTGCTCCGCCATCGCTAGGCCTCCCCGTCGTTCTCGAACTGCTCGAAGCCCTCGCGGTCGATGCGGGAGACGAGCCCGGCGTCGCCGTCGGCCACGAGGCGCCCGCGCGCCATCACGTGGCAGCGGTCGACCTCGAGGCGCTCGAGGATGCGCGTGTTGTGGGTGATCACGAGCAGGGTGCCGTCGCACTCCTCCAGGTAGGCGCGCATGCCGCGGCTAACGACGGAGAGGGCGTCGACGTCGAGGCCGGAGTCGGTCTCGTCGAGGATCGCGAGCTTGGGACGCAGCAGCAGGAGCTGGAGCATCTCGACCTTCTTCTTCTCGCCGCCGGAGAAGCCCACGTTGAGGTCGCGGGAGAGGTAGGAGGGGTCCATGTCGAGCTGCTCGGCGACCTCGGCGAGGCGGCGGCGGAACTGCCTGCCCGTCATCTTGAGCTCCGGGCGCTTCTGCATGATGGTGCGCAGGAAGCTGTTGAGCGGCACGCCGGGAATCTCGACGGGCGCCTGGTAGGACATGAAGATGCCGGCCAGCGAGCGGCGGTCGGCGGCCTGCGCGGTGACGTCGGCGCCGTCGAAGGAGATGGTGCCGGCGGCGACCTTGTAGGCCGGGTCGCCCATGACGACGCGGCCGAGGGTGGACTTGCCGGCGCCGTTGGGGCCCATCAGGACGTGGGTCTCGCCGGTGCCGAGGACGAGGTCGACGTCGTGGAGGATCTCCGTCCCGTCGTCGGTCGTCGCCGTGAGGCCGCGGACCTCGAGGAGTTCGTTGGACATGTGCGCTCCCTGCCTCTCTAGCGGGGTGGTGTCTGATCGTTCTGGTGAATCCTACCCCAAGAGAGGATATTTCGTGCCGATAAACCCCTCCGGGTTTGGGGGAATTATGGCGGGGCGCGCCCGCGCGCCCGGCATTGGCAGGAAGAAGCGTCAAGTGCGGTCGTTTCCGCGAGGCGATGGCAGGAAAGTGCGTCAAGTGCGGGAGTCGACGGCCTTCGATGGCAGGATGGAGCGTCTTGTGCGGTGGATTTCGGCCTTTTGGGGGCGGAATCGCCGCAGAGGGCACCGCACTTAACGGCATTGCCTGCCACGGCGTCACGAAAAAGCCCGCACAAGCCGGCCCTTCCTGGCAGCGGGGCCCCATCCCGTCGCGAGCCGCGGGAATCGCACACAGGTTCCGGGTCATCCGGGTGCGTGTTGCCCCGAGAGCGGACCGGGAGTCCCCGCGCGGCCGTGCCGGCGCCGCGCGGGCCGCGTCCCGGCTGCCCTAGAATGGTCCGGTACCAGAAACCCGCATGCCACGGCAGGAGGTCGCCATGCCCCTCAGCCTCGAGGACGTTCGAGGCATCGCCGACTACGCGCGCCTGGCGCTCACCGACGACGAGCTCGTCGAGATGCGCGCCTACCTCAACGACGCGGTCGAGATGCTCGAGCCCATCCGTCACCTCGACGTCGAAGACGTCGAGCCCACCTTCCACCCGATCGGGGACCTCTCGAACGTGATGGGGGAGGACGACCCGACGGCCGACGGCCGCCACCTCCCCGTGGAGGTCGCGCTCGAGAACGCCGGCTCCTCGCGCGAGCGCTACTTCCGCGTGCCCTCCATCCTCGGCGAGGAAGGAGGCGACTTCTGATGGCCAACGTCGACACCCTCTCCGCGGCCGAGATCGCGGCCGCCGTCGCGTCCGGCGAGCTCTCCGCCGTCGAGGTGGCCGAGGCCGCACTCGACGCCATCGAGGCCCGCGACGCCGAGGTCCAGGCGTTCCTCGAGGTGAGCGCCGAGCTCGCCCTCGAGGCCGCCCGCGCGACCGACGCGCGCCGCGCCGCCGGCGAGCCGGTGGGCCCGCTCGCGGGCGTGCCCGTCGCCTTCAAGGACAACATGCAGCTGGTGGGCACCCACACCACCTGCGCGAGCCGCATGCTCGAGGGCTACGCGTCCCCCTACACCGCTACCTGCGTGGCCCGCATGCTCGAGGCGGGCTGCACCCCCGTCGGCAAGGCGAACATGGACGAGTTCGCCTTCGGCTCCTCCACCGAGACGAGCCACTTCCACCCCACCCGCAACCCCTGGGACACCTCCCGCGTGCCCGGCGGCTCCTCGGGCGGCTCGGCCGCCGCGGTGGCGGCCGGTGAGGTCGCGCTCAGCCTGGGCTCGGACACCGGCGGCTCGATCCGCCAGCCGGCGAGCCTGTGCGGCGTCGTCGGCCTGAAGCCCACCTACGGAGCCGTCTCGCGCTACGGCGTCGTGGCCTTCGGGTCCTCGCTCGACCAGGTGGGCCCCTTCGGCCGCAGCGTCGAGGACGTCGCCCTCGCGATGAACGCGCTCACCTGCGGCGGGCGCGACCCGTTCGACTCGACCTCGCAGGACTGCGCGGTCGACTTCCTCGACGGGCTCGAGGACGGCGTCGAGGGCGCCCGCGTGGGCGTCGTGCCCAGCCTCATGGAGGCCGAGGGCCTCGACCCGGAGGAGCGTGCCGCCGTCGAGGGCGCCGTCTCCGCCCTGCGCGACCAGGGTGCCGAGGTCGTCGAGGTCGAGCTGCCCCACATCGACGCGGCCATCTCCGCGTACTACGTGATCGGGCCCTGCGAGGCCTTCTCCAACCTGGCCCGCTTCGACGGCGTGCGCTACGGCTACCAGGAGCCCGGCTGCGACACCCTGGCCGAGCAGAGCGCGCTCTCGCGCGCCCACGGCTTCGGGGCCGAGGCCAAGCGCCGCCAGATGCTCGGCGCCTACCTGCTCGCGAGCGGCGTGTACGACGAGTACTACTACCCCGCCCAGAAGGCCCGCACCCTGATCACCGAGGACTACGCCCGCGCGTTCGCACGTTGCGACGCGATCCTCATGCCCGCGTCGCCGCGGACGGCGTTCAGGTTCGGCGAGATCTCGGACCCCACCCAGATGTACCTCTCGGACACGTTCACCATCTCGTCCAACATCGCGGGCAACGGCTCGGTCTCGGTCCCGCTGGGGCTGGGTGCGACGTCCGGCCTGCCCGTGTCCGCGCAGCTGCAGGGACCGGCCTTCCGCGACCGCGAGCTGCTGCGCTTCGCCCGGGCGCTCGAGCGCGCCCACGACGCCCGCGGAGCCGTCGCGCCCGGCTTCGCCGGGAAGGGGGGTGAGCTCGCATGAGGGAGCTCCAGGAGGTCCTGCGCGACTGGGAGGCCGTGATCGGCCTCGAGGTCCACACCGAGCTCACCGCGCTCGAGACCAAGATGTTCTGCGACTGCCGGCTCAGCCACGACGACGAGCCCAACACGAACGTGTGCCCGGTGTGCCTGGGCCTTCCCGGCGCGCTGCCGGTGCCCAACCGCAAGGCCATCGAGTCGATCGTGATGGCGGGCCTCGCCACGAACTGCGAGATCCAGCGCCACTCGATGTTCTACCGCAAGCACTACTTCTATCCC
>CAOJNB010000028.1 GCA_948439405.1 uncultured Coriobacteriaceae bacterium
TCCAACGGCTCGATCGATCCCCTTCGCCTGTTCGACAGGTTCGGCAGCTATCACGCCTTCCTTTCGAAGTACGAGGACTCGTACGAGATCGAGTTCACGAGCGAGCAGGAGAGCATTCTCGAGTTCGTGTCGAGGAAGATGGGAAGCGGAAAGCGTCAGGAGGACCTCCTCCTGCTCCTGGAGCTCATGGGAAAGGATGCGGGCAAGGCTGGCGTCTCATTGAGGGAGCTTGCGGCGGGCGGCGACCTGGCGCCATGGAGAGCGGCCGCCTCACTGCTCGACGGAACCTTTGCGAAGCCGAAGGGATTCGTTCCCATTCTCGAGAGGGACGAGGATCTCTGCCGTAGGACGCTCCAGTTCGACGATGCGATGGAGGACGAGGAGTTTCGTCGGCAACTCCGCGAACTTCTCGAGTTCGCCACTCGTCGCAACCAGAGTCGCTATGGCGACACGTACCGCGGAACCAGCCTCGTGCTCAATGCGAAGTACACCTACGAGGAGGTCTGCTACCTGCTCAACTGGGAGAAGAACCAGAGCGCGCAGAACATCGGCGGATACATGTTCGACAAGGGAACGAGGACGTTCCCCGTGTTCATCAACTACGAGAAGGAGCCGGACATCTCGGAGACGACCAAGTACGAGGATCGCTTCCTGTCCGAGCGCAGGCTCGTCGCCATCTCGAAGCAGAGTAGGAAGCTCACCTCACCAGAGATCACCAGATTGCAGGATTGGCCGAACAGCGGGATACGTCCCTATCTCTTCGTTCGCAAGAACAAGAACGACAAGGTCGGTGGGAAGGAGTTCTACTTCCTGGGCGAGATCCGCCCAACCGGGGAATTCGAGCAGATCGTCATGCCGGGAACGACGAAGACCGCCGTCGAGATCGGATACGAACTTCGCGATCCCGTGCGTCACGATCTCTATGAGTACCTGACCAGCAACTTCGAAGTCATCGAGCAAGAGGTAGCCGACGGGATGGCCTAGCTTCCTATGCGAGACTCCAGCTCACGGACGACCTTCACATCGGCGGGTAGCCAGTCAATCTCCCAGAGTTGCGTGCGATCGAGCCATCGCAGGCTCGAGTGCTCGGTGTCATCGATCGTCCCCTCCAGGATCGTGCAGAGGAAGCACTCCATGGAGAGGTGGAAGGTCTCATAGTCGTGCTCGACCGTGCAAAGGGGCGAGAGGTTGCCGACGAGGACGCCGAGCTCCTCGCGAATCTCGCGCACGCACGCCATCTCGCCAGTCTCGTCCTCCTCGAGCTTGCCGCCCGGAAACTCCCAGCCACCAGCGAGGTCGCCGTAGCCGCGTTGCGCGGCAAGGATCTTGTCTCCGTCATGAATGATCGCTGCAGCAACCTTGATGGTCCTCATCTTCACCTCGCCCAGTTCTCGAATCGATGGTCATGGAGACTGTATTCTAGCCTCGAAACGAACCTACCTAGCATCAGGGGCACCACGTGTGGGCCGGGGGACGGAGTTCGTCATTCCCATACCCCCGTGAGACGTCCTGAGCCTATGCGGTGTCAGGAGGGCGACAAGAGGACAATCATGGGCGGCATCGGCAAGAAGGCCCTGAACGAGATCCTTGGCGTTTCACAGGAGCTTCGCGAACACGTTCGTGAAGAGTTCACGCCATGCGAAGGCGTGTATCGGATTGACGACTGCGGCGAATACGTTACTGAACAGGATTGGTTGGGCGTCTGGGCGACCTATCCCTCGTGGTGGCAGGACGCCTGGCTTCTCACCGACAACGGGCAGTACAGCTTTGACGAGGTTGCTCAAATGACGGTGGGCGAGATCAGGGCGGCGGTGGCAGATCCGACCTTTTGTCCGGAGCACGCCTTCTATACTGAGACCGACGAGCTCGGGATGGTGTGAGCCGGACCGGGACGCGCAACCCCTGCCCGCCGTCCGCTGCTATCCTCGGGACGTCAGCCTGTCCGTCCCGCGCCGCAAGGAGACCGCCATGCCCAGCGTCCTCTTCGTCGAGTACCCGAAGTGCAGCACCTGCCGCCGCGCCAAGGCGTGGCTCGACGCCCACGGCGTCCCCTACGAGGATCGCCACATCGTCGAGGACAACCCCACCGCCGCCGAGCTCGCCGCGTGGCAGGCCCGCTCGGGGCTCCCCGTCCGCCGCTTCTTCAACACGAGCGGCAGGCTCTACCGCGAGCGCGGCGTCAAGGCGATGCTGGACGCCGGCATGTCCGACAAGGACGCCCTCGCCCTTCTCGCCGAGGACGGCATGCTCGTGAAGCGTCCCATCGTCGTGGGCGAGGACTTCGTGCTCGTGGGTTTCCGCGAGGCGGAGTGGGAGGCCGCGTTGCTGTAGGGACCGCCGTGCGGGGCGCGCCCGGACGCCGCGGGATACACTGGGTGGGCGCACCCGACGAGAAAGGCACCCGCATGGAGGACATCAAGGCCGTCGCACGCCGCATGAAGCTCGCGAGCCCGGACATGGCCGCGACCCCGGTCGAGGTCCGCGACGCCGCGCTGCTGCGCATCCGCGAGGAGCTGCTGGCGCATGCCGACGAGTTCTTCGAGGCCAACGCCGCCGACCTCGCCGCCGCCGAGGAGGCCGGCGTCGCCCCTGCCGTCATGGGGCGCCTGCGCTTCGACGAGCACAAGCTGGCCGACGTGTGCGCCGGCCTCGAGAGCCTCGTGGGCCTGCCGGACCCGGTGGGCCGCGTCCTGCTCGAGCGCGAGCTCGACGAGGGGCTCGTGCTCACCCGCCGCAGCTGCCCGATCGGCGTGATCGGCGTCATCTTCGAGGCGCGCCCCGACGCCCTCGTCCAGATCTCCTCCCTGTGCGTGAAGAGCGGCAACTGCGCCGTCCTCAAGGGCGGCAGCGAGACGCTGCGCACCAACCGCGCCCTGTTCCGCGCGATCCACGCCGCCGCCTGCGAGGCGGGGCTGCCCGAGCTCTGCATGCACCAGGTCGAGGCGCGCAGCGACATCGCCGAGCTGCTGTCCTGCGACGGCCTGGTCGACCTGCTCATCCCGCGCGGCTCCAACGAGTTCGTGCGCTACATCATGGACAACACGAAGATCCCCGTGATGGGGCACGCGGACGGCATCTGCCACGTGTACGTGGACCGCGCGGCGGACCTCGGGCTCGCCGTGCCGCTCGTCATCGACGCCAAGACCCAGTACCCCGCCGCGTGCAACGCCTGCGAGACCCTGCTCGTGGACCGCGCGGTCGCCGAGGCCTTCCTGCCCGCGATGGGGGCGGCCTTCGCGGAGGCGGGCGTCGAGGTCGTGGCCGACGAGGGGGCGCGGGCGATCCTGGGCTGCGCTCCCGCGACCGACGAGGACTGGGACACCGAGTACCTGGGGCTCAAGATCTCGGTCAAGCTCGTCGACGGCGTCGACGAGGCGATCGCGCACGTCAACCGCCACGGCTCGCACCACACCGACGCGATCGTGACGGAGGACGACGCCGCGGCCGAGCGCTTCATGCAGCTCGTGGACTCCGCCGGCGTCTACCGCAACGCCTCGACCCGCTTCGCGGACGGCTTCCGCTACGGCTTCGGCGCCGAGGTGGGCATCTCCACGAGCAAGCTGCACGCCCGCGGCCCGGTGGGCCTCGACGGGCTCGTCACCTACAAGTACGAGCTGCGCGGGCACGGCCAGGTCGTGGCCGACTACGCGGAGGGGCGCTCGAGCTTCCGCTTCCGCGACCTCGCGTAGCCGCGCGTCCGCTGCCCGGCGAGCCTCCTGGGCCGCCGTCTTCTAGGTCACCTGCTGCACAAAGCTCGGGGTTTCCTGGCGCAACCGCCAAGAAACCCCGAGCTTTGTGACGTGCGGCGCTGCTGCGGTCCCGCCCGTGCGGGCTACTCGGAGAGCAGCATGCGGTCGCTCTCGATGTTGAACTTCTCGAGCAGGTCGCGCACGTCCAGGTTGCGCTTCTCCTCGCCGCGGATGTCGGCCACGATGCGGCCGGAGTCCATCATGATGAGCCGGTTGCCGTACTCGATGGCGTTGCGCATGTTGTGCGTGACCATGAGCGTGGTGAGCCCGTCGCGGCGCACGATCTCGTCGGTGAGGGAGAGGACCTTGTCGGCCGTCTTGGGGTCCAGCGCCGCCGTGTGCTCGTCGAGCAGCAGCAGCTCGGGCTTCACGAGCGTCGCCATCAGCAGGGTGATCGCCTGGCGCTGGCCGCCGGAGAGCAGGCCCACCTTGGAGGTCATGCGGTCCTCGAGCCCGAGCCCCAGGGTGGCCAGGCGCTCGCGGTACAGCTCGCGCTCGGCGGCGCTGATGCCGCGCCTGAGCCCGCGCGGCTTGCCGCGGCGGTAGGCCAGCGCGAGGTTCTCCTCGATCTCCATCGTGGCGGCGGTGCCCATCATCGGGTCCTGGAACACGCGGCCCAGCAGGCGGGCGCGGCGGTGCTCTGGCAGGTTCGTGATGTCGACCCCGTCCAGCTCGATGGTGCCGGCCTCCGGCGTGTAGACGCCGGCGATCAGGTTGAGCAGGGTGGACTTGCCGGCGCCGTTGCCGCCGATCACGGTGACGAAGTCGCCGTCCTCGAGCGTGAGGTCGATCCCGTCGACGGCGCGCTTCTCGTTGACCGTGCCGGCGTTGAACGTCTTGTAGATCCCCTTGAGGCTAAGCACGGGGCTCACCGCCCTTCTCGTCGGCGGCGGGCAGCTTCGGCCTGGCGGGGAAGTACTTCCCCTTCCAGTACGGCGCCGCCAGGAAGATAGCGACCACGATGGCCGAGAACAGCTTGAGGTCGTTGGAGTCGAGGCCGAGCGTGAGCACGATCTGGATGACGATGTAGTACACGATCGCGCCGATTGAGACGCCGAAGAGCTTCAGGGCGAAGTTCGTGAAGATGCGCGAGAAGATGACGTCGCCGATGATCACGGCGGCCAGGCCGATCACGATGGCGCCGCGGCCCATGTTGATGTCGGCGAAGCCCTGGTACTGGGCGTAGAGCGCGCTCGAGACGGCGACGATGCCGTTGGAGATCATCAGGCCGATCACCTTGTTGCGGTTCACGTCGATGCCCTGGGCGCGGCTCATCGACGGGTTGGCGCCGGTCGCGCGGATCGAGCTGCCCAGCTCCGTCCCGAAGAACCAGTACAGCAGGGCGATGAGGACGACGGTGATGACCGCGCACACCAGGATGGGGTTGTCGAGCGCCGCCGCCTTGACGTCGCGCAGCGACACGAGCAGGTCGTAGTTGTCCGGGTTGACCGCGACGTTGGCGCGCCCGCCCATGATGCGCAGGTTGACGGAGTACAGAGAGAGCTGAGTGAGGATTCCCGCGAGGATTGCCGGGATCCCGAAGAAGGTGTGCAGGACGCCCGTGACCGCGCCGGCGACGAGGCCGGCGAGGAAGGCGGCGAGCAGGGCGACCCACAGGTTGGTCCCGTGCTGGGTCATGAGGACGATGCAGAGCGCGCCGCCGGTGCACATCGTGCCGTCGACGGAGAGGTCGGCGACGTCGAGCACCTTGTAGGTGATGTAGACGCCGATCGCCATGATGCCCCAGATGAGGCCCTGGGCGACGGCGCCGGGCAGCGCGTTCGTCAGCGTGGCGAAGAATGCCATGGGGGAGGACTCCCTCGTGAGGAGGCCCCGGCGGGGCCGGGGCTGCGGACAAGAACGGGGCGGAGGGTCTCCCCTCCGCCCCACAGATTCTAGCCGTTGGCCGAGCCTTTGCTAGCCGTTGGCGACGCAGCGTCCCCTGGCTAGGCCTCCAGGGCCTCGTAGTCCTCGGGCGGCTCGATGCCGAGCTCCTCGCAGACCTCGGGGTTGTAGCACTTGGTGGTCGCCTCGACGCTGCGGACCTCCATGGAGCCGGCGTCCTCGCCGCCCACCAGGATGTCGTAGCCCATCTCGCCGGTGACCTCGCCGAGCTCGTAGTAGCTGATCGACAGCGTCGCGACGCCGCAGCCCGAGCAGATGCCCGACTCGCCGGCGACCACGGGCACGCCCGCGGGCACGACGACGTTGCGGATGGCCTCGGTGCAGGAGGCGGCGGTGTTGTCGGTCGGGATGTAGATCACGTCGCTGGCGTCGGCCGCCTGCTGGGCGACGGAGGCGACGTCGTTGGAGTCGGCGAAGCCGTAGTTCGTGCAGGTGTAGCCCATCTCCTCGAGCATCGGGGTGATGGCGTCGATCTGGTAGACGGAGTTGGGCTCGGCGGAGCAGTACAGCATGCCGACGTTGGTGGCGTCGGGGAACAGCTCCTGGACCATCGCGGCCTGCTGGTCGAGCGGGGCGAGGTCGCAGGTGCCGGAGATGTTGGTGCCGGAGGTGCCGGACCAGTCGTCCATGCCGAGGGCGGTGCCGTAGTCGGTGACGGAGGTGCCCAGGATGGGGATGTCGGAGGTGCCGGACTGCGCTGCCTGGAGCGCGGCGGTCGCGTTGGCCATGATCAGGTCCACGCCGGCCGAGACGAATCCGTTGATGATGGAGGCGCAGGTGGCGGAGTCGCCGGAGGCGTTCTGCAGGTCGTAGGTGACCGAGCCGCCCTCGGCCTCGACGAGCTCGGCGAGCTTGTCTTGGAAGCCCTGGGTCGCCTCGTCGAGCGCGGCGTGCTGCGTGAGCTGGCAGATGCCGACGGTGTAGCTGCCCGCGCCCGAGGCCTCGGAGCCGCCGGAGCCCTCGGCGGAGGAGTCGTCGCTGCAGGCCGCGAGGGCGAGCGCGCCGACCCCTGCGGCGGAAGCGGTCAGGAAGCGCCTTCTATCCAGCATGCTGTCCCTTTCTCTCTGAGAGGTCGGGACACGCGCCCCGCCCGTGGAACCGATGGGCATAACGATACGCAAACATGGCGCGCGCCCGCGCGAGAAATAGACCAATGCGGGGCTGGGGCGTGACGTCCTCGTGAAGAAGGGATACGCCCGGGGCCGTGGCGTTTTGACGCCACGCGCGGGAGCGGGGTATCGTTCCAACTTGCGCAAATTCTGGGCGTGTGTGCTGACTCGCCTTTGCATTTTGAGCATGGAACGAAGACCGGTACGAATCACGAGGGAGACGCCTTGCCTACCATCAACCAGCTCGTCCGCCAGGGCCGCAAGACCCAGAAGTCGAAGTCCAAGAACCCCGCCCTGCAGCGCAACCCGCAGAAGCGCGGCGTGTGCACCCGCGTCTACACCACCACGCCCAAGAAGCCGAACTCCGCCCTGCGCAAGGTCGCCCGCGTGCGCCTCGTCAACGGCATCGAGGTCACGGCCTACATCCCGGGCGAGGGCCACAACCTGCAGGAGCACTCCATCGTCCTCATCCGCGGCGGCCGCGTCCGCGACCTGCCTGGCGTGCGCTACAAGATCATCCGCGGCAACTACGACTGCGCCGCGGTCAGCGACCGCAAGCAGAGCCGCTCGCGCTACGGCGCCAAGCGCTCCTAACGCCCCGATCCGCAACAACCAAGGAGATTCATCATGCCGCGTCGCACCGCTGCAGTCCGTCGTGAGGTCCAGCCCGATGCCGTGTACAACAACCGGCTCGTGACCCAGCTCATCAACAAGGTCCTCCTGGACGGCAAGAAGTCCACCGCCGAGCGCATCGTCTACGGCGCCTTCGACATCGTCGCCGAGAAGACCGGCGAGGACGCCCTGTCCGTGTTCAAGAAGGCCATGAACAACGTCCGTCCGACCCTCGAGGTCAAGCCCCGCCGCATCGGCGGCGCGACCTACCAGGTCCCCATGGAGGTCAACTCCCGCCGCGCGACCACCCTCGCGATCCGCTGGATCGTCAACTTCAGCCGCGCCCGCAAGGAGAAGACGATGGCCCAGCGCCTCGCCAACGAGATCATGGACGCCTCCAACGGCGTCGGCGCCTCGGTGAAGCGCCGCGAGGACCTGTTCAAGATGGCGGAGGCCAACAGGGCCTTCTCCCACTACCGCTTCTAGTCGCGAGAGAGGCAAACGAGAATGGCTAAGAGCAAGTACGGGTCGCTCGAGCACCTCCGCAACATCGGCATCATGGCCCACATCGACGCGGGCAAGACGACCACCACCGAGCGCATCCTCTACTACACGGGCAAGACCCACAAGATCGGCGAGGTCCACGACGGCGCCGCCACCATGGACTGGATGGCGCAGGAGCAGGAGCGCGGCGTGACCATCACGTCCGCGGCCACCACCTGCTTCTGGAAGGACTACGTCATCCAGATCATCGACACCCCGGGCCACGTGGACTTCACCGCCGAGGTCGAGCGCTCCCTGCGCGTCCTCGACGGCGCAGTCGCGGTCTTCGACGCCGTCGCCGGCGTCCAGCCGCAGTCCGAGACCGTCTGGCGCCAGGCCACGACCTACGGCGTCCCGCGCATCGCCTTCATCAACAAGTACGACCGCGTGGGCGCGGACTTCTGGCACGCCATCGAGACCATGGAGGAGCGCCTCGACGCCAACGCCGTGGCCGTCCAGGTCCCGATGGGCGAGGAGGACCACTTCTGGGGCATCGTCGACCTGGTGACCATGGAGGCCTGGGACTTCAAGGAGGACGCCAAGGGCATGATCTACCCGGAGAAGCTCGACGAGGTCCCCGCGGACTTCGCCGACGTCGTCTCCGAGCGCCGCGAGATGCTCATCGACGCCGCCTCCAACTATGACGACGAGCTCATGGAGCTCGCCCTCATGGAGGAGGAGATCCCCGTCGACGTCCTCAAGCGCGCCATCCGCCGCGGCACCATCGCCGGCGAGCTCAACCCCGTCCTCGTGGGCTCCGCCTACAAGAACAAGGGCATCCAGGAGCTCCTCGACGCCGTCGTGGACTACCTGCCGAGCCCGCTCGACATCCCCGACACCGAGGGCACCGCTCCCAAGACCGGCGAGACCATCTCCCGCAAGGCGGACAACAAGGAGCCCTTCAGCGCCCTGGCGTTCAAGATCATGACCGACCCCTACGTCGGCAAGCTCACCTACCTGCGCGTGTACTCCGGCCAGGCCGAGGCGGGCTCCTACGTGTACAACCCGGTCAAGGACGACCGCGAGCGCCTCGGCCGCATCCTCGAGATGAACGCGAACGACCGCGTTGACCGCGAGGAGTGCTCCACCGGCGACATCGTCGCCTGCGTCGGCCTGAAGAACACCACCACGGGCGACACCCTGTGCGACGAGAAGAACCCGATCGTGCTGGAGTCCATCGACTTCGCCGACCCCGTCATCGACGTCGCCGTCGAGCCCAAGACCAAGGCCGAGCAGG
>CAOJNB010000029.1 GCA_948439405.1 uncultured Coriobacteriaceae bacterium
ATCTGGGCCATCGGCACCGGCAAGACCGCCACGGCCGACGACGCCCAGGAGGTCATCGGCGCCATCCGCAAGACCCTCGTCGAGGTCTTCGGCGCCGAGACCGCCGACGGCATCCGCATCCTCTACGGCGGCTCCGCCAAGCCCGAGAACATCGCCGGCTTCCTTGAGAAGGAGGACATCGACGGCGCGCTCGTCGGCGGCGCCTCCCTCAAGGCCGACAGCTTCTCCGCGATGATCGAGAAGAGCGCCTAGCGGCTCGCTCGCATTCGAGCACGGCTTCCGAGGCCCCGACCCGCTCCCGCGGGCCGGGGCCTTCGCCTGTCTGCCGCCTGCCGGCGCTACCTGCGCGCTTACGAGAGCGTCAAGAAATCTCCATGATGCGTGACGTTATTTTTAAAAGTTTCCGGCCCGTTTTTCCCTAGACTAGCTCCGTCCCATAAGCCATGCGTTTGGAAGGAGTCGGTCTGATGAAGATCACCGACCTGCTCACCGCCGAGGGGGTGAGGCTCGGCGTCGACGCGTCCACGCGCGAGGAGGCGCTCGACGCCCTCATCGACCTCCAGGTCGCGTCCGGCAAGATCGCCGACCGCGACGCCTACCGCGAGGCCGTCCTCGCGCGCGAGGCGGAGACCTCGACCGCCGTGGGCGACGGCGTCGCGATCCCGCACGCCAAGACCCCCGCGGTCAAGGCGCCCGGCCTCGTCGCGATCACCGTCCCCGGCGGCGTGGACTGGAACGCCCCCGACGGCGAGCCGTCCGACCTCATGTTCCTGATCGCCGCCCGCGACGACCAGGCCAACGAACACCTCGAGGTCCTCTCGAAGCTCGCCACCCTGCTCGTCCACGAGGAGGTGCCGGCCGGCCTGCGCGCCGCGAAGACGCCCGAGGAGTTCCTCGCCGTCATCGACCGCGCCGAGGCCGCCTACGACGAGGAGCGCGCCGCCGACGAGGCCGCCCGCGCCGCCTCGAGCGACCTGCCGCGGATCCTGGCCATCACCGCCTGCCCGACCGGCATCGCCCACACCTACATGGCAGCCGAGAACCTCGAGAAGGCCGCCGAGGCCATGGGCGTGACCATCAAGGTCGAGACCCAGGGCTCCGTGGGCGCCAAGAACGTGCTCACCGCCGAGGAGATCGCCGCCTGCGAGGGCGTCATCGTCGCCGCCGACAAGGCCGTCGACTACGCCCGCTTCGGCGGCAAGCGCGTCCTGACCACGAGCGTGTCCTCCGGCATCAACGAGCCCGAGCAGCTCCTCGAGACCGTCCTGCACGGCGACGTGCCCGTCTACGAGGGCAAGGGCGGCGCCGCCGCTCCCGCGGCCGGCGAGGACCGCATCGGCATCGGCGGCACCATCTACCGCCACCTGATGAACGGCATCTCCCACATGATCCCGTTCGTCGTCGGCGGCGGCATCCTGATGGCGCTGTCCTTCCTGTTCGACCAGGCCGGCGTCGGCACCTCCTCCTACGGCAGCTCCACGCCGCTGGCCGCGTTCTTCAACGTCGTCGGCAGCCAGTCCTTCAACTTCATGCTGCCGATCCTGTCCGCCTACATCTCCATGTCGATCGCAGACAGGCCGGGCCTCGCGCCGGGCATGGTCGGCGGCTGGATCGCCAAGCAGGGCTTCACCTTCGCCTACCTGTCCACCGCCATGGACGCCGAGGCCCAGGCGGCCCTCGTCTCCGGCGGCTTCCTCGCCGCGATGTTCGCCGGCTTCGCCGCGGGCTACCTCACCCTGGCGATGGAGAGGCTCTTCGACCGCCTCCCGGATGCCCTCGAGGGCATGAAGCCGGTCCTGATCTACCCGCTGATCTCGGTGTTCCTGATCGGCCTCATCATGCTGGCCTTCAACCCGCTGTTCGCCTGGATCAACACCCTGCTCTCCGGGGCGCTGAACTCCATGGGCACGGGCAACCTGGCGCTCGTGTGCGCCATCATCGGCGGCATGATGTCGGTCGACCTCGGCGGCCCGGTCAACAAGGTGGCCTCCGCCTTCGCGCTGGCCATGCTCGCCGAGAACACCTTCACCGGCCAGCAGATCATGGCCGCCTGCATGATCGGCGGCATGGTCCCGCCGATCGTCGTGGCGCTGTCCACCACGTTCTTCAAGAACCGCTGGACCGCCGAGGACCGCAAGGCTGGCGTCGTGAACTACGTCCTGGGCTGCTCCTTCATCTCCGAGGGCGCCATCCCCTACGCCGCCGCCGACCCGCTGCGCGTCCTGCCGAGCTGCATCGTCGGCTCCGCCGTCTCCGCGGTGCTGTCCTGCGCGTTCGGCTGCGCGAGCCCGGCCCCGCACGGCGGCGTCTGGGTCATCGCCGTCATCAGCAACCCGCTGGGCTACCTGCTGGCGCTCGTCGTCGGCTCCCTGGTGGGCGCGCTGATCCTGTCCTTCCTGAAGAAGCCGCTGGCCCCCGAGGTCTCCGGCCTCTCCGAGTAGGGCCCGGTCCCGCCGCGCGGCCTCGTGCGCCGCGCATGGAGCCCCGTCCCGCGCATGCGGGGCGGGGCTCGCTTGTGCTAGATTTACTTACTGCTGTACCTGGTTTGGGGCGGCCCCGCCGCCCGGTGGACAAGGAGCGTCATCCGTGAGCGTCCTCACCGTTCTCCTGCTCGTCGTGTGGGCCGTCTCGGCCCTGGGCCTCATCCTGCTCGTGCTCATGCACTCGGGCAAGGGCACCGGCGTCTCGGACATGATCGCCAGCACGATGTACAACGCGCAGGCGGGCACGGGCCTGCTCGAGCGCAACCTCGACCGCATTACGCTCGTCTTCGCGGTCGCGTTCGGCGTCTGCGTCCTGCTGATGATGGTCCTCTACCCGCAGGGCGTCATCGGGTAGCTCCTTCGAAATTCTCGCGGCGCGCCGCGAGCGCTGTGGTATCATTCCCTTGCTAAGTCGGAGTGGCGGAATTGGCAGACGCGCTAGCTTGAGGTGCTAGTGCCTGACTAAAAGGGCGTGCGGGTTCAAGTCCCGCCTCCGACACCAGAGCACCCAGCGGGGCCCGAGAGGGCCCCGCTTCGCTATGCGGGCGTCGCGCCCGCCCACGTCACGGAGGCGCCCCATGGCAGCCGACCAGCCCACCATCCGCTTCGAGGGGATCGACGCCCGCGACCTCGCGGACGCCCTCTCGACCCTCGTGCGCATGGCGTCGGACGGCGTGATCGCCTTCGACGCCTCCTTCCGCGTCCTGATGGCCAACCCGGCGGCCGAGCGCCTCGTGCGCTGCGCCCGCGGCGCCCTCGTCGGCGCCGACGTGCGCGAGCTCGTCCACGCGCCGGGGGAGGGGACGTCCTGGGAGGAGCCGAGGCTCACCTTCGAGCTCGACGGGACCTCCGTCGTGGAGGCGCGCGCCTTCGACGGCTCGGCCCCGGCGCGCGCCACCGCCCGCTGCGAGCCCGTGGGGTCCGGGGGCTCCGTCCGCCTCATGACGCTGCGTGCCGCCGACGCCGCGCGGGGGGAGGCCGCCGAGCGCGAGCGCCTCGTCGAGGAGCTCTCCGACGCCAACCGGCGGCTCACGGGCGTGCTCCACATCGTCCTCGACACCCTGAACTCCGCCGAGCTCGACGACCTGTTCTCCCGCGTCGCCTCCGAGCTGCACGACTTCGTGGGCGCCTCCGACGTCCTCGTCTACGTCGCGGGCGACGAGGAGTACCTGCTCGCCGGCCACACGGGGGCGCTCGCCGCGGACCGCATCGCCCGGGCGATCCCCTTCGAGGGCGCCTTCGCCCGGCTCGCCTCGCGGATGCGCGGGGCGGTGCACCTGCGGCTCGCGAGCCCGTCGCGCGCGGACCTGCGCCAGGGGGCGTCGCCCACGCGGGACCTCGTCGTCGAGCGCACGCACGAGGTGTGCGCGGTGGAGGCCTCCTGCGTCCCGCCGCTGTCGAGCTTCTTCCTCGTGCCGGTGCGCTTCGGCTCGCACGTGATCGCGCTGCTCGTGATCGGCTGGACGGTCCCGCACGCCGCGCGCCCGGACGACGCCCGCCTGCTCGACGCCGTCACCCAGTACCTCTCCGCCCAGATCATGGGCGCGATCAACCAGCTGCGCGAGCGGCGCTCCCGCGAGCTCGACCGGGCGGCCCAGGAGCTGCACGCGCGCCTCGCCGCCCACGAGGCCTTCGAGCCCGCCTGCGTCGAGGAGCTGCGCTCGGGCGTGGCCGCCGCGCTCGGCGCCTCCGTGTGCCCCGTGGTGGCGGACCCCTCCGGCGCGGCCCGCTGCGACCTGCCGCGGGCGGGCCTCTCGGAGCTCCCCCTCGGCCCCTCCGAGCTCGCGCCCGAGGCGCGCGAGGGACGCACGACGCTCGTGCCCCTGGGGCCCTCCTCGCGCCTGCGCCGCTGGCTTGCGGAGCGCGGCGAGCCCTCGGTCGGCGCCTACGTGGACGCCGGGACGGGGCTCGCGGACTGCCCCTCGCTGCTGGTGCTGCGCGAGGCCGGCGAGCCCGCCCTGGACGCCGCCGAGCTCGGCTTCCTGCGCCGCGTCGCCGACGACGTGCGCTCGCTCGCCGCGGGCCTCACGGCGCGCGAGGGCGACCGCAGGATCGGCCAGGCGCTCATGCGGGGCATGCGCAACCAGCTGCAGGAGGTCGAGGGCCTCACCGCGCACGGCGCCTACTCCTCGGCGACGGCCCAGGCCTTCGTCGGCGGCGACTTCTACGACCTGATCCGCCTGCCGGGGCGCAGGGCCTGCGTGATCATGGGTGACGTGAGCGGCAAGGGCATCGAGGCTGCGAGCGTCTCCGCGGCCCTCAGGACGGCCCTGGGCGCCTACGCGTGGGAGGGGCTGCCGCCCGCCCGGATGGTGCGCTCCCTCAACGACTTCCTGCTGGGCTTCTCGCGCCTGGAGACCTTCGCGACCCTCTTCGTGGGCGTCGCGGACCTCGTCTCCGGCACGCTGCGCTACTGCTCGGCCGGACACCCCCCGGCGCTGCTCGTGCGCTCGCGCGCGCTCGTGGACCCCCTGGACGTGCAGTCCGGCGTGGTCGGCGCCTTCCCCGGGATGTTCTACCGCGAGGGCGAGGTGGCGCTCGCCGAGGGCGACGTCCTGCTGCTCTACACCGACGGCGCCACCGAGGCGCGCTCGCCGGCGGGGGCGTTCTTCGGGGAGGAGGGCCTGCGCGACCTGGTCCTGTCCCTGTGCGCGGCCGGCAGCGGGGACCTCGCCCACGACGTCCTCGAGGCCATCGACGAGTTCACCGGGCGCCGCCTCGACGACGACGTGGCCCTCGTGGACGTGACCTTCGACACCCTGGGAGATGGGGAAGATGAATGACGTGAGGGCGGCGCGCGCCGCGGACCACGCGAAGCGCTACCGCACGATCCAGCGCGCCCTCCTGGTGACGCTCGGGCTCAACCTCGCCGTGGCGGCCGCGAAGTTCGCCTGGGGCACGCTCTCGGGCTCGGTCTCGATGCGCGCCGACGGCATCGCGTCGATGTTCGACGGCGTCTCGAACCTCGTCGGCATCGTCGGGATGGCGCTCGCGACGCGCCCGCCCGACGAGGGGCACCCCTACGGGCACGCCAAGTTCGAGACCTACGCGAGCGTCGCGATCGGCGTGATGCTGCTGCTGGCCGCCTGGAACGTGCTCGGCGACGCGCTGGCCGCCCTCGGGGGCGAGGCCCACGGCGTGCGGGTCACGCCCGTCTCCTACGCCGTCATGGTCGGCACGCTCGCGATGAACGTGGGCGTGTGCCTCTACGAGCGGCGCGTGGGCGCCGAGCTCGGCAGCGAGGTGCTCTCCGCCGACGCGCGCCACACCGCCTCGGACGCGCTCGTGTCGCTGTCCGTCATCGCCTCGCTCGCCCTCGTGCAGGCGGGCCTCGGCGTCGCCGACGCCGCCTGCTCGCTCGTGGTGGTCGCAGCGATCCTGCACTCCGCCTGGGAGGTGTTCCAGCAGGCCAACGAGACCCTCTCCGACAAGGCCCGCATCCCTGCCGAGGAGGTCGCCCAGGCCGCCCTCGCCGTGCCCGGGGTCCGCTCCGTGCACCACGTGCGCACGCGCGGCACCGAGAGCGAGGTCTACGTGGACCTGCACGTGCTGCTCGACCCGACGATGAGCCTGGCGCTCGCCCACGCGCTCGGCGAGAGCATCGAGCGGCGCATCCACGAGCGCTTCCCGCAGGTGGAGGACGTGACGGTCCACATCGAGCCCGACACGCCCGAGGAGCGCGGCGAGCACGACCCCGTGCTGCCCGAGGGCTGACCCGCGCCGGGGGGCGCCCCGCGGGACGCGTGCGGGCGCCGGGGTATCGCGTCGGGGGAATGTGGGAATCATGTGAGCATGAGCCGCGCCCCCTACATAGCGATCGCGAACCCCTCGGGCGACCTCGACGTCGTCTCTGTGGCGCCGCTGCGCGCCCACCTCGACGCGCTCGTGGCCGACGGGTGCCGCCGCCTCGTGGTGAACATGGCGGACGTGGGCTACATGGACTCGGCCGCGACGGCGTCGCTCCTGGCCGTGGCGCGCCGCCTGCGCACGCTCGGCGGGTTGCTCTCCCTCTCGAACGTCTCGCCGGAGGTCTACCACGCGCTGTCGGTGGCCTGCCTCGTCGACTTCATCCCCGCCTCGCGCGCCGGCTCGCGTCGCGAGGTGCCCGCGCTGCCGCCCGCCGCCCGCCCGCGCTCCCGCACGGCGCTGAGCGTGTGCCCCGGCGGCATGGCGACGGCGCGCGACAGGATCCGCTCGGTGCTGGACTCCACGAGCCTCACGCCTGACCAGGCCTTCGACGTGCTGCTCGCCTGCGGGGAGGCCATCGGCAACGCGGTGGACCACGCGGCCTCGGAGTGCGTCTCGGTGGCGCTGGAGACCTATGCGGACCGCGTGGTAGCCACCGTCACCGACGACGGTCCCGGCTTCGAGGTCGCCGACGGCGAGACGCCTGCCAGCGAGACAGGCTCCGAGCTGCGGGGGAGGGGGATCACCCTCATGCGCATGCTCGCCGACTTCGTCTCGATCGACCGCCGCCCGGACCGGGCGGGCACTGTCGTCACCCTGGTGAAGCTGCTGTAGGGGCCCCGCGGGGGAGGACCCGGCGCCCGGGGCGCCCGCGGCCGCATACGAAGACGGGACCGGGCGCGCGCCCGGTCCCGTGACCTTCTGGAGGCGAAGCCCGGATTCGAACCGGGGATCAGGGCTTTGCAGGCCCGTGCCTTACCACTTGGCTACTTCGCCGCTTATGAGAAGGGCCGATTGCTCGGCCCCTGGGTTCGCTTGGAGCGGGCTACGGGGTTCGAACCCGCGACCTCAACCTTGGCAAGGTTGCGCGCTACCAACTGCGCCAAGCCCGCTTGCGGGAAAAAACTATACGCGAAGTTCCCGCGGGGCGCAAGGAGAGATTTGAAATCCGTTCCGAATTCTCGCCCCGGCCGTTCCTCCAGGACGCGTCCCGCGCGCGGTATCCTTGTCGTGGCAGGTAAGCCCGTTCCGTACGAGGGAGAAGACATGGAGCTTGTTCTCGATACCGCCGACGTCGAAGCAATCCGCGACCTCTCGACCTCCTGCAAGGTCGCCGGCGTGACGACCAACCCGAAGATCATCGTCGCCTCCGGCAAGCAGCCGATGGACGCCGTCCGCGACGTCATCGCCTGCCTCGACGACGACCAGAAGTTCTTCATGCAGGTCGTCGCCACCGACTTCGAGGGCATGATGGAGGACGCGCGTCTCATCTCCGGCCTGCGCCCCAAGAACGCGATCGTGAAGATCCCGGTCACCAAGGTCGGCCTGCAGGCCATCAAGGCGTGCACCGAGGAGGGCATCCGCACCCTCGGCACCGTGGTCTACACCGCCGAGCAGGGCATGCTCGCCGCCGTCAACGGCGCCGAGTACCTCGCCCCGTACGTGAACCGCATCTCCATGTACGGCGACGGCACCGAGACGGCCGCCCGCCTGGCCGCGATGCTCGACGTCCAGGGCATGGACACCAAGGTGATGGGCGCCTCCTTCCACAACGTTGGCCAGGTGCGCGACCTCATCGAGGCCGGCTGCAAGGCCGTCACGCTGCCGCCCAACATCCTGAGCACGATCATCGACAACCCCACCGTCACCGACGTGGTGGACGACTTCTCCGCCGTGTGGCACGAGGCCTACGGCACCGACTCGATTGCGTAAAGGGGGTTTACACGCGGAGCGGCTTTGCTATACTTAGCTCCGCTGCGGCACCCCCGCCGCATCGCACGCAAGGGCGTTTAGCTCAGGGGGAGAGCGCTTCCCTGACACGGAAGAGGTCACAAG
>CAOJNB010000030.1 GCA_948439405.1 uncultured Coriobacteriaceae bacterium
ATCGACACCGTCGAGGGCATGCAGTTCGACAAGGGCTACATCTCCCCGTACTTCGCCACCGACATGGAGAACATGGTCACCGAGCTGAAGGATCCCTACATCCTGATGACCGACCAGAAGGTCTCCAACATCCAGGACGTCCTGCCGATCCTCGAGGCCGTCCAGAAGAGCGGATCCAGCCTGCTGATCATCGCCGAGGACGTCGACGGCGAGGCGCTCGCCACCCTGATCCTCAACAAGCTGCGCGGCGTGCTCAACGTCTGCGCCGTGAAGGCCCCCGGCTACGGCGACCGCCGCAAGCGCATGATCGAGGACATCGCCATCGTCACCGGCGGCCAGGCCGCGATGGACGAGCTGGGCATCAAGCTGACCGACGTGACCGCCGAGATGCTCGGCCGCGCCAAGTCCGTCAAGGTCACCAAGGACGACACCACCATCGTCGGCGGCGCCGGCGCCACCGAGGCCATCGACGAGCGCGTCGCCCAGATCAAGAGCGAGATCGAGCGCACCGACTCCGACTTCGACCGCGAGAAGCTCCAGGAGCGCCTCGCCAAGCTGTCCGGTGGCGTGGCCGTCATCAAGGTCGGCGCGGCCACCGAGGTCGAGCTCAAGGAGGTCAAGCACCGCATCGAGGACGCCCTGCAGGCGACCCGCGCCGCGGTCGAGGAGGGCATCGTCGCCGGCGGCGGCGTCGCGTTCCTCGAGGCCTCCAAGGCCCTCGACGGCGTCGAGTGCGCCGACGCGGACGAGAAGATCGGCGTCGACATCATCCGCAAGGCGCTCGAGGCCCCGGTGCGCACCATCGCCAACAACGCCGGCTTCGAGGGCTCCGTCGTGGTCGAGAAGATCAAGGACCTGCCGCAGGGCGAGGGCCTGGACTCCGCGACCGGCACCTACGGCAACATGCTCGAGATGGGCGTGCTCGACCCGGTGAAGGTCACCCGCACCACGCTGCAGAACGCCGCTTCGGTCGCCAGCCTGATCCTGATCACCGAGGCCACCGTCTCCGACGAGCCGAAGAACACCAACATCGAGGACGCCATCGCCGCCGCCGCGGCGCAGGGCGGCCAGGGCGGCATGTACTAGGCCGACCCGTCGGCGCGGCAGGTGTGAGCCTGTCGTGAATTGAAGCGACCAGGGGGTCGTCCGGCTCGTCCGGGCGGCCCCCTCGCACGTCGCAGGAACTATCATGGGGCCCGTGCGCTACGGGAGGGGAGGCGGCATGGCCGAGGAGAAGCGCGACCTGCTCGACGAGGTCATCGACATCCAGAAGGACCTCAGGGCCATCCAGAGCCCGCTCGACGCTGTCGTCGGGGCCCTCGACTCCGAGTCGGCGCCCCAGGAGCCCGAGTGGGACCCCTCCGCCTACAAGGAGCGCCCCCGCGCGAACGCGCTGCGCTGCATCCGCTGCACCACCGGCTCGCCCGAGGCCTGCTCCGCGTGCATGGACGCGTGCCCCGTGGGCGCCATCTCGGTCGAGGGCGACGCCGTCACCATCGGGCCGTCCTGCCGCAAGTGCGGCGTGTGCTTGGCCGTCTGCCCGATGGAGGCCCTCGCCGACCGCACGCACACCCCCAAGCGCCTCTACGACCGGATCGCGAAGGCCGCCGGCGCCTACGAGCGCTGCTACGTGACCTGCACGCGCGCGCTCGGGCGCAACCCCGAGCCCAACGAGGTCGTCCTGCCCTGCGTGGCGGCCCTCGGCCCCGAGACGCTGTTCGCCGTCATGTGCGACTACCCGAACGTGAGCGTCTACCTGCCCTTCGGCGTGTGCGACCGCTGCCGGACCACCACCGGCGAGGCCGCCTACGTGGACCACATCGGCACCGCCGAGGCCTGGAGCGGCCGATCGATGGGCCTCGAGATGGACGCGGACGCCCTCGAGCACAAGATGAAGCGCTCCTACGAGCGCAGCCAGTTCGTCGACGGCCTCGTGGGGGCCGGCAAGCGCATGCTCGCCACCACGAGCGTCGCCGGCGCCGGCGCGGCCGCCGTGGCCCGGCGCGTGCAGAACCACGCCAAGCGCCTCAACGCCATCAACCGCCAGCTCGACAAGATGGTGGGCCCCACCAACGCCCAGAGGCGCCGCCGCACCCTCACGCAGCGCCGCCAGCTGCTGCTTGGCGCCCTGCAGCGCCGCCCGAAGCTTGCCTCCCGCATCGCCCACGAGGTGCCCGTCTGCGACTCCTCGCTGTGCACGATGTGCGGCGAGTGCGCCAAGGCCTGCCTCCTCAACGCGTGCGCCGTCGACGAGACGGGCCACTTCAGCGTCGCCGACGTGTACTGCGCCTCCTGCGGTGCCTGCGTGCTCGCCTGCAGGGAGGGCGCGCTCGCGATGCGCCCGGGCGAGCCGGCCGAGCTGCTCGTCCCCGACGACGAGGCCAAGTCGCGCGCCGAGGAGGCCAAGCGCCAGAAGGAGGAGGTCGCCCGCCTCAAGGAGGAGGGGCGGCGCAAGCTCGACCGCGCCCTGGACTTCCTCGAGCGCCTCGACACGGACGACGGGGAGGGCTCCTAGCCCGTCCCGCGGCCGAACCGCCTACGCCACCCGAACGAAAGGTGTCACATGTCCCTGTCCATCGGCATCGTCGGCCTGCCCAACGTCGGCAAGTCCACACTCTTCACCGCCCTCACGAAGAAGGGCGGCCTCGCCGCGAACTACCCCTTCGCCACGATCGACCCCAACGTGGGCGTGGTCGACGTCCCCGACGAGCGCCTGCAGGCGTTGGCCGAGATCGTGGACCCGGGACGCATCGTCCCGGCGACCGTCGAGTTCGTCGATATCGCCGGCCTCGTCAAGGGGGCGAGCGAGGGCGAGGGCCTGGGCAACCAGTTCCTGGCCAACATCCGCGAGACGGACGCCATCTGCGAGGTCGTGCGCTACTTCTCCGACCCCGACGTGATCCGCCACGAGTCGAGCCGCGACCCGCTCGGCGACGTGGACACGATCCAGACGGAGCTCGTGCTCGCCGACCTCGCGACCGTGGACAAGGCGCTGCCGCGCCTCGAGAAGGAGGCCCGGCGCGACAAGGCGGCCGCCCCCCAGCTCGAGGTCGCGCGGCGGCTGCAGGCGTGGCTGGACGAGGGCCGGCGCGCCGCCGACATGGAGATGACCGACGAGGAGCGCGCCGCCGCGCACGACCTGTTCTTGCTCACGATGAAGCCGATCATGTACGTGGCCAACGTGGACGAGGGCGCCCTCTCCGACGCCCCCGCTGAGATCGGCGGCCAGACGGTGGTGCCCATCTCCGCGAAGGTCGAGTCCGAGCTGATCGAGCTCGACGAGGCGGAGGCCGCCGAGTACCTCGAGGCGCTCGGCCTCGAGCGCTCCGGCCTCGAGACCCTCGCCCGGGCCGCCTACTCCCTGCTCGGCCTGCAGAGCTTCTTCACCGCGGGCGAGATGGAGGTCAAGGCCTGGACCGTCCCCGTGGGCTGCAAGGCGCCGCAGGCCGCCGGCACCATCCACTCCGACTTCGAGCGCGGCTTCATCAAGGCGGAGGTCGCGAGCTACGACGACTACGTCTCCCTCGGCGGCGAGCAGGGCTGCCGCGCGGCCGGCAGGCTGCGCATGGAGGGCAAGGACTACGTCGTCCAGGACGGCGACGTCATGCACTTCAGGTTCAACGTCTAGCGCTCGCCGCCGCACCCGTCCGACCACGCACGCAACGGAGGTCCCATGGCATCCACCACGCCCCGCCAGCTCGTCGCCGTCCTCGACTTCGGCGCCCAGTACGGCCAGCTCATCGCCCGCCGCATCCGCGACCTCCACGTCTACTCGGAGATCTTCCCCTGCGACGTGAGCGCCGCGGAGCTCGCCGACGCCGCCCCCGCTGCGATCGTGCTCTCGGGAGGCCCGGCCTCCGTCTACGCCGAGGACGCTCCCTCGATCGACCCGGCCGTCCTCGAGCTCGGCGTTCCGGTGCTCGGGTTCTGCTACGGCCACCAGGTGACCGCCGTGACGCTCGGCGGCGAGGTGGCCCACTCGGAGGTGGGCGAGTACGGCCCGGCCGAGTTGCGCCCGGAGGGGGAGTCCGCCCTGTTCGAGGGCACGCCCGCGAGCCAGGTCGTGTGGATGAGCCACCGCGACTCCGTGAGCCGCGTGCCCGAGGGCTTCCGCGTGACGGCCTCGACCGAGGCCTGCCCGGTGGCGGCGATGGAGGATGCGGAGCGCCGCATCTACACCACGCAGTTCCACCCCGAGGTGCGCCACACCGAGTGCGGCCGGCGGATCCTCGAGAACTTCCTGTTCGGCGTCTGCGGGCTCGAGCGCGATTGGAGCATGGACGACCTCGCCGAGACGCTCGTCGCGCAGTTCCGCGAGCAGGTCGGCGACGACCGCGTGATCCTGGCGCTCTCCGGCGGCGTGGACTCCAGCGTGGTCGCGGCCCTCGGGGCGCGCGCCGTGGGCCGGCAGATGACCTGCGTGTTCGTGAACCACGGGCTCCTGCGCGCCGGCGAGCCCGAGCAGGTGGAGGAGGTCTTCACCCACCAGTTCGACGTGGACTTCATCCACGTGCACGCCGAGGAGCGCTACGCGGAGCTCCTGGCGGGCGTCACCGAGCCGGAGGAGAAGCGTCGCCGCATCGGCACGCAGTTCTGGAAGGAGTTCTTCGCCGTCGCCCAGCAGCTCGAGCGGGACGGCCGCCCCGTGCGCTACCTGGCGCAGGGGACGATCTACCCGGACATCATCGAGAGCGGCGCCCGCAAGACGGGCGGCAAGGCCTCGACCATCAAGAGCCACCACAACCTGATCCCGTTCCCGGAGGGCGTCCACTTCGACCTGGTCGAGCCGCTCGACCACTTCTTCAAGGACGAGGTCCGCGAGCTGGGGCTCGCGCTCGGCCTGCCCGAGCACATCGTGTTCCGCCAGCCCTTCCCCGGCCCCGGCCTGGCGATCCGCGTCATCGGCGAGGTGACTCCCGAGAAGCTCGAGATCCTGAGGGGCGCCGACGCGGTCGTGCGCGAGGAGCTCGACGCCTACAACCGACGCCTCTTCGAGGAGACCGGCGAGCGCAACAGCGAGCACAGCTGCTGGCAGTACTTCGCCGTGCTGCCCGACATCCGCAGCGTGGGCGTGATGGGCGACGAGCGCACCTACCAACGTCCCGTCATCGTGCGCGCCGTGGAGAGCAGCGACGCGATGACGGCGGACTGGGCGAAGCTGCCCTACGAGGTGCTGGGGCGCATCTCGAGCCGCGTCGTCGCGGAGGTCCCCGGCGTGAACCGCGTGGCCTACGACGTGACCCCGAAGCCCCCCGCGACGATCGAGTGGGAGTAGCGAACGTATGTTCGTAATTGTAATATAATAACAGGTAACTGGGGCTGCGTCATTTCTGCAGCCCCATTTTGTTTTGGAGGTGCCGTTGACGAAGAGCGCCCTTTCCAATGCGTTCAGGATGCCGACACCGGTTAAGATAACCGGTCGGACATCCAGCATCACGAACTCATTTGTAAACGGGATCATTCCCGCAATTATGCCTAGTGACGGTGAAGTTGCCCTTGCGCTCGAGGTTCTCGGCATGGATGCATCGGATGTGCGCTGTGCCTATTGCGGTGATCCCGCAACTGAGTGGGACCATCTCAACGCCATCGTGCGGAACAGGCGCCCAACGGGTTACATCTCCGAGATACACAATCTCGTTCCTGCTTGTGGGAAGTGCAACCAATCGAAGGGGAACAAACCCTGGCGAGAGTGGATGTTTGGAGACGCACCGAGATCTCCAAAAACGCGGGGCATCGAGGCCATTGAGACGCGTGCTGCGCGGATTGTGGAGTACGAGCGGCTGTTTCCACCGGTCAAAATCGACCTCGAGGAGGTTGTGAGCAGAGGCTTGTGGCAGACATACTGGAACGCACATCGGGATCTTGTTGAGAAGATGAGGGAGTGCGAAAAGCTTGCCACGAAAGTTCGGGCCGAGGTTTCTGCTCAAGTCGAGCTGTTGGGAAACAGTAATCGTGATTCTGGACATAATCTGGACACTAATTTGGACACTGTTCTGGACACAATTGGGAAATGTCCTGAATAGGCCAAGGCCGCTGCTGCTCGTTCTGGCTTGCTTCGCTCTGCCAGCGGAAAGGGCTGGGTGAAGAATGTGAATGAGCAAGAACAGCGCGGCCGAAGGCGCAGGCGCCCGCGACCGCCAAAAGCCCCTAGCTTTTCACAATGAGATAACCCTATCACGTCGACGCTTTCGTTGCAGAAACGCAACAATTATGGGTATACAATATCAGACAAAGTAAGATTATGTAATCGGAGGTCACCATGGCTATCGCAGCTACCACTGAGTCAATCTCCGCCAAGCTCCGCAAGGACGAGAAGGACCGCTTCTCCGCCATCTGCGACGAGATCGGCACCTCGCCGAGCAACGCCATTCGCATGTTCGTCTCCGCGTTCAACCGTCGGGGCGGCTTCCCGTTCGACCCGTCGAACCCCTACGGGTTCAGCCCCGAGACCCTCGCCGCGATGGACGACGCGGCGACGGGCAGGAACCTCTCCGGCCCCTACCGCACCGTCAAGGAGGCCATGGCCGCGCTCGACGAGGAGTAGACCATGATGGAGCTAAGGTTCACGACGAAGTTCAAGAAGGACTACAAGCGCATAAAGAGGCAAGGCAAGGACATCGCCAAGCTCGAGTCGGCCCTCGAGGTGCTCGTGCGCGGGGAAGCCCTGCCCGAGGTGATGCGTGACCACTCTCTGGGCGGGACATATCGCGGGCACCGGGAGTGCCACATCGAGCCGGACTGGCTGCTCATTTACCGTATCGACGAGGAAGGACTCGTTCTCGTCGCCACACGCACAGGGAGCCATAGCGAGCTACTAGGGTTGTAAGGCTTTCAAATTTGCACAGCGAAGAAGGGCACAATGTCTCGATTGAATCTTGTTGAAAGAGAGCTGGGACAACTAGACGGAGGCTCTTTTCAAAAGCTTGCCGAGGCGTATGCGTATCGCAAGTTTCATCTTAAGTCGATTGTAACGCTTGGATCGCAGCTTGGGACCAATAAGCCGACGAAGGGTACTCCAGATGCCCATAGCCTGACCGATAATGAAGCTATTCTCATCCCATTTACCACTGCCCAATGCAATTCGTTCGATAAGCTCAAGAGCGATATCGAGGAGTGCATCTCTGTCAAAATACCTGATGGATACA
>CAOJNB010000031.1 GCA_948439405.1 uncultured Coriobacteriaceae bacterium
GGGGTTGTTCTTGGTGCGGCGGCTGAGCACCTGGATGGTGCGGCGGATCTCCTCGACGCGGCCGATCACGGGGTCGAGCTTGCCCTGGCGGGCCAGGTCGGTGATGTTGCGGCCGTACTGCTCGAGGGCCTCGAACTGCGGCTTGGCGTCCTGGGCGGTGACGCGCTCGTCGCCGCGCAGGTCGTCGTAGGCCTCGCGGACCCGCTTCGAGGTGACGCCGGCGGCCTCGAGCACCGACCCCGCGTCGCCCTTGTCGTCGGCGAGCGCGCACAGCAGGTGCTCGCTGGTCACGTAGGCGTCGCCCATCTCGCCGGCGAGGCGCTCCGCCTCGTTGGCGACGCGGAGCATGTCGCTGCCCATGCCCATCTGGCCGACGTCGCCGGACACCTTGGGCTGGCGCGCGATCGCCTCGTCGACCTGCGCCTCCACGGAGGCCGGGTCCGCCCCGACGCGCTCCACGATCGCGCGGATGTTGCGTTCCCCCGAGCTGAGCAGGGCCTTGAGCAGGTGCACGGGCGCGAGCTGGGTGGCCTCGGCGTCGGCCGCGATGCCGAGCGATGCCTGCAGCGCCTCCTGGGCCGTGACGGCCCACTTGTCGAGCCTCATGTGTCCTCCTTCTCGCTTGCTTCGTTGTTCGTAGGTAGTTATTCCCCGGCAGAGCTGGGGCTATGCACAAATCTAAGTGTTATGTGTTTAGATTTTCTGAGTACGGACGTTGGCGTGCCGTGGATGTACAAAGCTCGGGTCTTCCTGGCGCATGCGCCAGGAAGACCCGAGCTTTGTGACGTTCTGAGCCGGGTTTGGCCCGGATTTTCCCGAATCGCAGCGGCTCTCGCCCCATCATGGGAACTGATGCCCTATTCGACCTGCGGTTTCGTGAGACGGCGAACCGCAACGGACAGGCATCGTTGCACAACTCTCGGGCCTTCTTGGCGGAAATGCCAAGAAGGCCCGAGAGTTGTGACGTCACTCGCCCCGGCTCCGGAATTCATGCACGCCGGGGCATCGGAGTCGTCCGTGCGGACCTCAATTCCCGAGCCCAGGCCGCAATTCGAGCCATTCCGAGCGCAGCAAGCACGACGAAAACGGGAACGTAGGTGTAGAGATACCGCGCCCGGGCCTCGAAGAGCAGCTCGAAGACGACCAGCAAGAGCAGCGAGGCCGCCATCACGTCCACAGCAATGAGACGCTTGTCTTCGGACTTGCAGGAGGCACCCCCGATTGTCACATGGCCATCCGTGACAGTCCGTACGGGTCCAACGTCCTTCCGGCGCCATATCACCGCAGGGAGACACAGCAGAAGGACCCCAATCCACACAAGCTGCGCGTACGTCCGCCAAAGGTCGTAGGCCACACCGCCCCGATAGTAAACCTGCCTCGTCATGGCCGAAAGTGGCCCCGAAGCGGAGCGCACACCAGCAGCATCGAAGAAGTGTCCCTCGACGCCCCAAGCGAAAGTTCCGTCGTTGAAGTTGGTCATAAGCTTGTTCGAAAACAACGAAAGCGTCCCCACAAGTCCATAGTTCGAGAGTCTCTCTCCAACCACTGCCCAGTTCGCCTGAGCGCGCGAGGCCTGATCGGGAAACGAAGAGGAGAAAGTGACATCAGGACCATAGTAGACGCCCTGTGTCTCAGGGTTGAGTCCCATCATCAGAAAATGCGTCATCCCCACTGCTCTGTCTTCATCCAACTCAACCGGAACCGTTGCGATAAGCACACCCGTCGCGCCGAAGGCGAGCGCTGCGCCGAGTGACAACGAGACGAGAGACGAAGCGACCCAGCCTGTGACGGCATTCTCGTCACCGAGGTGTCGGCGTCTGGCGAGAGAGATCAAACGGACCAGTTCGAATATCGCCACCGCAAGCATGACGAAGAGCGTCTGTGGTTTGATCCGGTATCCGACGATGGCAACGATCCCAAGTAGGCCCAGCCACGCAGCGCACGAGCGGCCTTGAGATCTCAGGTAGTGCACGTACAGGTAGACCTGGCACACGGGCACGAACAGCACCGGTGCGTCAGAATACAGTATGATCGCCCATGGGGACGTCCATACGATTAGGACGCAAAGCATCCACCCAAACAGAGCAACAGACCTCCGGTCGCTTATCAGGACAAGAACCCGATACGTCATCCACAGCGAAAGGGAGACGGCGACGCAGTTGAGAGCTGCGAACACGTAGACGACGCCTATGAGGTCGATTGCCCCGAGAGCCATAGCGAGCTCCCCGCATCGGAGCGTAATCCATAGTAGGAACAGATTGTTCGGATACTGCGAGAAATAGCCAGCGTCAAGCGATCCGCCATGCAGGTGTTGCCAAGCGTTTCCGAGCACGACCCCTGAGTCCCACCCAGTGTTGAACGCATAGGAGCGGCAGAGGGCAATCTGGAGGATGAGCAGGACGAGCGTCAGAATACCCACACTCCTGTCGACGGCCATTGGGTGCGCCTCGACCCACCAGACGACTCGGCCGCCCAGCGAGAGATAAATCACTGCAGCGACCACGGCAACGGCAACGAGGAACAGCGCCCAGTTCGGGAGCAAGAAAACCTGCTTGCAGGCGTACTCCATCCCACCAGCAAAAAATACCATCATGGTGAGCACCACAACGAGCGTCACGCACAGAAGGGTCGTGGCAAGCCTTCCCAAGACGTGCTGGGCCTTAGTCGTCTCCTCCACTAGTCGAGCACCTCTCCGATCACGTAGCGCGGCCTGCGCTTCGTCTCAAGGTACGTCTTGCCCACGTACTCCCCGACGATGCCAAGGGAGACCATCACCATGCCTCCCACAAGCCAAATCGAGACCATGAGGCTCGTCCATCCGGGAACGACCGAACCGGCAACGATACTGACAAGTGCATAGACAATCATGGCGACGCTCGCAAGAATGGCCAACACGCCCACGAACGTGACGAGGCGAATCGGCATGATTGAAAAGGAGGTGATCCCTTCGAGAGCAAACGAGATCATCTTTCCGAGCGGATACTTCGACTCGCCTGCAAATCGTTCGCCGCGTCGGTAGTACACCTTCGCCGTCCGGAAGCCAAGGGCTGGGACGATACCACGAAGGAAGAGATTGGTTTCCTGATACTCGGAAAGCGCCTGGAGTGACCGTCTACCCATGAGGCGATAGTCGGCAGAATCCGGAACGACCTCGGTTCCGAGTCGTCGCATGAGCCCGTAGAACGCCTCTGCCGTCCCGCGCTTGAACACGGTGTCGCTGTCTCGGTTGTCCCTCACGCCATAGACGACCTCAGCGCCCTCAGCGAAGCGCACGAGCATCTCGTCAATGGCGTCGATGTCGTCCTGCAGGTCAGCATCCAGCGACACGGCACAGTCGCAGCCCTCTTCGAGTGCCTGCATGAGGCCTGCATAGAGCGCGTTCTGATGACCGGCGTTGTGAGCAAAGCGGATGCCCACGAACAAATCGGGGACCCTGACAGGAGCTGCAGGATGGGCTTCGTGAAGCGCGACAACGGTTTCCCAAGTACCATCCGAGCTGCCATCATCGACAAGCAGAATCCTGCTTTCGGGCGAAATTACAGATCGCCCCACAAGGTTCGCAACCTTCGCAGCGAGCCTCTTTGAGGTCTCCGGCAGGACCTCCTCCTCGTTGTAGCACGGAACAACGACCCACAGAACGGGCGGGCGTGCCTCCGCGGCAGATTGCATCATGCTTCTCCCCGAAGATGGAAATAGGCTGCAGGCATCCATTCTAATGGAGGCGAACCTCAGGCATCCCCGCCACCCTCAAGCCAGCGCTTGCGCGAGAGGAAGTTCCACAGCATGACGACGCAGGTGGCGCCCACCTTCACGAGCACGTAGTTGAGCTGGACGAGCTCCGTGCCGAGCCACATGAGCGCCACGTTGATGCCGAGGCCCACGAGCGAGAGTAGGCAGAAGATGGCGAGCTCCGCCGCCCGGCTCAGGTCGCCGCGACGTTCGAAGACGAATCGCATCGACGCCAGGTAGTTGAACAGCAGCGAGACGACGAACGACACCGACGAGCTCACGACGGGAGGCACTCCCGCAAGCTCGGTGAGGGCGACCATGACGGCGAAGTCGATGGCCGTGGCGACGACGCCCACGACCCCGAACTTCGCGAACTGTCGAATCAGCGCTCCCATGCGGAGGCTCCCCTCTCCATAGGCATGCTTGCCGCCTGTCACTCTCCGTCCTCGCCGCTCCACAGCAGGCCGCGCATGACCTGCTCGGGGGTCGAGCCCTCGTAGGGGGTGAGCGCCACGATGCGCTCGCGGGTTCGCATCTCGCGCAGCTCGTCCTCGAGCTCGCGGACGCGGGCGCGCAGCTCGTCGACCTCGCGCTCGAGCTCCTGGGCGCGCTCGCGCATGTCGAGCACGCGGATAACGCCGGCGAGGTTGATCCCCTCGTCCGTGAGGCGGCTGATGAGGTTGAGGCGGTCGATGTCGGCCTGGGAGTACAGGCGGGTGTTGCCGCGCGAGCGGCCGGGGCTCACCAGCCCCTTCTGCTCGTAGACGCGCAGCGTCTGCGGATGCATGCCGGTGAGCTCGGCCGCCACGCTGATCATGTAGAGCGGCTTGTCGCGGTCCCTGCCCGCGTCCCTCGTCTTCGTCATCCTTACCTCCCCGGCGCCCGGCGCGACGCGCGCCTACGCGCCCTTCTCCATGTATCGCTCGACGTCCCCGCGGTAGCTGCGGGAGTCCGCGTCGCGCAGCCCCCTGAGCGCGGAGCGCTCCTCGGCGGAGAGCCTCGTGGGCACCTCGACCTTGATCGTCACATACAGGGCGCCGCGGCGCTCCGGGTGCTTGGCGTTGGGCGCGCCGAGGTCCTTGTAGCGGAACACCTTGCCGGGCTGCGTGCCCGCCGGCACCCTCACGCGAATCGTCTTGCCCTCGGGCGTCGGAATCTCGACGCTCGTGCCGAGCGCCGCCTCGTAGGCGCTCACGGGCAGCTCCATGCGCACGTCGGCGCCGTCGCGGCGGAACAGCGGGTGGGAGCCCACGCGGACGGTCGCCACCAGGTCGCCGGCATCGCCGCCGTTCGTCCCGGGGTCCCCGCGGCCGCGGTAGCGCAGCCGGTCGCCGTCGACGGAGCCGGCGGGGACCCGGACCTTGAGGGTCTGGCGCTTGCCGGTGGCCGGGCTCGTCACCGAGACGCGCCGCTCGCAGCCCCTGAACGCGTCGTCAAAGGAGACCTCCAGCGAGATCGCGACGTCGCTGCCGCGCGTCGGGCGGTTGCGCTGCTGCTGGCGGGCGCGCCCGCCGAAGAAGGACGAGAAGTCGAAGCCCCCGTCCGCCCCGCGCATGCCCTCGAGGATGTCCTCCCAGCTCCCGGCCTGGCCTGCGTAGGAGTAGGTACGTCCGCGCCCGCCGGCGCCGCCCATGTCGGCCCCGGGGATGCCCCCGAACATGAGGAGCTGGTCGTACTCCTTGCGCTTCTGCTCGTTCGAGAGCGTCTCGTAGGCCTCGCTGATCTCCTTGAACCGCTGCTCGTCGCCCCCGGCGTCCGGGTGGTACTTCACGGCGAGCTTGCGGAAGGCCCGCTTGATCTCGTCCTGGGAGGCGTCTCGGCCCACGCCGAGCACCTCGTAGTAGTTCCTTCCCTGCGCCATGAAGCCGTCGCCTCCTCTCGTGTCTCGCGTCCATCTGACGGCGCCCGGGACGGGCCCGGGCGCCAGGTCGGTTCTCTAGCTCTCGTCGCCCTCGGGCGCCTGCCCGGCGCCGCCGGACGAGCCGTCGCCGTCGCCCGCCGCGGCCTCCCCGGCCGCCTCTCGCTCGGGCTCGGGCTCGGGTGCAGGCCGCTTGGGGCCGCCGAAGGTGACCGTCACCATCGCGGGCCGGATCACCTTGCCACCCATGCGCCAGCCGCGCTGGTACACGTCGCGGACCGTCTCCTCGTAGGCCTCCGCGTCCTCGACGCGACCGACGGCCTGGTGGTCGAGCGGCTCGAAGGGCTCCCCGGCCGGGTCGATCACCTCGGCGCCCTCCCTGGCGAGGACCCCGACGAGCTTCTGGAGCACGGCGTCGACGCCGCTCGCGAGCTGCGAGGCCACCTCGTCGCCCTCGGCCGCCTGGGAGGCGTGCCCGACGGCGCGCTCCAGGTCGTCCACGACGGGCAGGAGGTTGGAGACGAGCCCCTCGGCCGCGCGCGCCTTCTCGGCGAGCCGCTCCTCGGCGGTGCGGCGGCGGAAGTTGTCCCAGTCCGCCTGGAGGCGCAGCATCCGGTCGGAGGCCGCCTGGGCCTCGGCGCGGGCCGCCTCGAGGTCCTCCTCGAGCTTGGCCACCTGCAGGCGCAGGTCCCGGGCCTCGTCGGCCTGGGCGTCGCGCTCGGCGGCAAGCTCCTCGGCCGCGGCCTGCTCGCCGGCGCGCTTCGCCGCCTCGACCATCTCCTCCTCGGTCATCGACTCGGGGTCGATCGCCTCGCCGGCGTCCGGGCGGACCTCGTCCCGGGTCTCGTCAGTCGGCTCCGCCATGGCTACTCGTCCTTGTCGTCGTCGACGACCTCGTACTCGGCGTCGACCACGTCGTCGTCGGCCTGGCCGGCGTCGGAGCCGGCCTGCGCGGCCTCCTCGTTGGCGGAGTAGACGACCTCGGCGAGCTTGTGGCCGACCTCCTGGAGCTTGTCGCCGGCGGCCTTGATCGCGTCGACGTCGCTGCCCTCGAGGGCCTTCTTGGCCTCGTCGACGGCGGCCTGGACCTCGCCGCGGACGTCCTCCGGGACCTTGTCGCCCAGGTCGGCCATCGTCTGCTCGGTGGAGTAGGCCAGCGAGTCGACCTGGTTGCGGACCTCGGTCTCCTCCTTCTTGGCCTTGTCCTCCTCGGCGTGCGCCTCGGCGTCCTTGACCATGCGGTCGACTTCCTCGTCGGAGAGCGCGGTGGAGCCGGAGATGGTGATCTCCTGCGACTTGCCGGTGGCCTTGTCCTTCGCGGTGACCTTCACGATGCCGTTGGCGTCGATGTCGAAGGTGACCTCGATCTGCG
>CAOJNB010000032.1 GCA_948439405.1 uncultured Coriobacteriaceae bacterium
CGTGCTGCTCGGCGCCCACGAGCGAGCCCGCGCCGCGGATCTCGAGGTCGCGCATCGCGACCCGCATGCCGCTGCCGAGCTCCTGGAACTCGTTAATCGCGGTGAGGCGCTCGGTGGCCTCCTGGGTGAGCGGCACCTCGCCGGGGAACATGAAGTAGGCGTAGGCCTGCTGGCGGCCGCGGCCGACGCGCCCCTTGAGCTGGTAGAGCTGGGCGAGGCCCAAGCGCTGGGAGTCCTCGATGATCAGCGTGTTCGTCCGCGCGTTGTCGATGCCGCTCTCGATGATGGTGGTGGCAACGAGCACGTCGACCTCGCCCTCGGTGAACGAGAGCATGACGTCCTCGACCTCGCGGGCGCTCATCTGACCGTGGGCCACGGCCACGCGGGCCTCGGGAGCCGCCTCGCGGACCGTCTCAACCGCGTCGTCGATCGTCGTCACGCGGTTGGAGACGTAGTACACCTGGCCGCCGCGGGCGAGCTCCGCGCGAATCGCGGCGCTCACCTTGTCCGGGTCGAACTCGCCCACCTCCACGCGCACGGGCAGGCGGCCCGGCGGCGGGGTCATGATCAGGCTCATGTCGCGCACCCCGCTGATCGCCATCTGCATGGTGCGCGGGATGGGCGTCGCCGAGAGAGTGAGCACGTCCACCTGCTCGCGCAGGTTCTTGAGCTGCTCCTTGTGCTGGACGCCGAAGCGCTGCTCCTCGTCGATCACGACGAGGCCCAGGTCGTGCGGGTTGATGTCGCTCGAGAGCAGGCGGTGGGTGCCGATCAGGACGTCCACCTGGCCCTCGGCGAAGCCGGCGACCGTCCTGCGCTGCTGGGCGGGCGTCACGAAGCGCGAGAGCAGGCCCACCTTGAGGCCGTAGGGGGCGAAGCGGGAGAGGAAGGTCTCGTAGTGCTGCTGGGCGAGAATCGTCGTGGGGCACAGCACCATGACCTGGCGGTCCTGGCTGCAGCACTTGAACGCGGCGCGCAGGGCGACCTCCGTCTTGCCGAAGCCGACGTCGCCGCACAGCAGGCGGTCCATCGGGCGGGCCGCCTCCATGTCGGCCTTGATGTCGGCCACGGCGGAGGCCTGGTCCGGCGTGAGGTCGTAGGGGAAGTCCTCCTCCATCTGCACCTGGTCGGCGGTGTCCGGCCCGAACGCGTGCCCGGCGACGCTCGCGCGACGGGTGTAGAGGTCCACGAGGTCGAAGGCGAGCTTCTTGGCGGACCTCCTCGCCTTCCCGGTGGCGCGCGACCAGTCCGCCGTGTTGAGGCGGGTGAGCCGGGGGCTCGAGCCGTCGGGCCCGACGTAGCGGGTGATGCGGTCGACCTGCTCGAGCGGGACGAACAGCCTGTCGCCGCCGGCGTACTCCAGCAGGAAGTAGTCCCGCTCGCGCCCGTCCACCTCCTGGCGGACGATCTCGGCGAACAGCGCGATGCCGTGCGTCGCGTGGACCACGTAGTCGCCGGGCTTGAACGGGAAGGTGACGGTCGTGGGGTCGACGCGGCGGCGCGAGCGCTGGGCGGCCGAGCGGGTGGCGAGGTCGGCCACGGAGAAGGAGGCGTAGCGGGCCGAGGGGATGACGCAGCCCTGCGGCACGGCGGCGTCCACGAAGGTCACGACGCCGCGGGCGAGCGGGCCCGGCTCGACGGCCGGGTCGGCGGAGGCCGAGGAGAGGGACTCCTCGAAGGGAATTCCCTCGTCCGAGAGGCGCATCTCGAGCGAGGAGCGCGCCGAGCGGTCCGGCACGGCGAAGGTCATCGCGTAGCCGTCGCGGGCGAGGCCGCGCAGCCTCCCGAGCATCTTCGAGTCGGCGCCGGCGATGGCGGGCTGGCGCACGCCGAGCTCGGGGCCGGTCGACGAGCCGCGCACGGAGAGCGAGGCCAGCGTGAGGCGCTGCTGGCGGCCGAAGTCGAGGTCGCGCGGCGTGAGGTAGAGCCCCTCGAGCGAGGCTCCCGCAGAGGTCGCGGCGGCCTGGAGCTCGTCGGAGGCACGCATGCAGTCATCGAACAGCGAGCGGGGCTCGGCGAGCACCACGAGGGCGTCGCGCGAGACGTGCTCGATCGCGCAGGCGGTCCGCTCGTAGAGGGTCGGCAGGTAGCGGTCGAGCGAGGGCTCGGCGGAGCCCGCCTCCATGAGCTCGAGGTCGGCGGCGACCTGCGAGTCCTCCTGGGCGGCGCGCCACAGCCGCTTGCGGGCCCGGGCCACCGTGTCAGGCGTGAGCGCGAGCTCGCGGCAGGGCGCGACCTCCACGCCCTCGAGCTCGCCGATCGTCTGACCGGTGGAGGGCACCATGCGGCGCACGCGGTCGATCTCGTCGCCGAAGAACTCGATGCGCACGGGGCTCGTCTGCTGGGCGGGGAACACGTCGACGGCGTCGCCGTGGACGAGGAAGCGGCCCGGCTGGTCGAGCTCCCCCTCGTCGGCGTAGCCCAGCCCCACGAGCAGCGGGGCGACCTCGTCGAAGGGCACCTCGTCACCCACGGAGAAGGTCGACGCCTCGTAGTAGCCGGAGCCGGCCGGCGGCACGCACCGCAGGAGCGCGCGGGCGGAGGCGACGACCACGCACGGCTCGCCGTGGGCGAGGCGCGCGAGCGCGCGGCAGCGGGCGCCGACCACGGCGTCGTCCGCCGCCCTCTCGGACCACGGCATGTCGCGGCGCTCCGGGAAGCGGCACACGACGTCCAGCCCGAGCCAGGCGGCGATCGCGCGGGCCGCGCGGTCCGCCGCGTCCTCGCCCGACACCACGTACAGGCAGGGGCGCGGGTCGGCCGCCCACAGGGAGGCGAGCACGAGGGGGCGGGCGGACTGGGCGAGCGAGAGCTGGCAGTCCTCGCCCGCGGCGAGCCGGCGCCTCAGCGCCTCGTACTCCTCCGCGTCACGAAGCTTGGCGGCGACGCGCCGGATGTTCGTCAGGTCTCCCATGGTGCTCCGTCTAGCTCGACATCTCCGGGAGCTGATAGTATGCGCCCTCGCGCGCGAGGGCGGGGTCCAGGCAGGGGTCGCCCCATGCGATTTCCGGATGGAGCTCGGCGAGCAGAGCCTCGTCGCGGGCCGTCGCCCGCGCCTGCCCGAGCCCGACGCGCGGCACGTGGACGATCCCCTCGTAGGGCTCCACCACCGTCGCCATCCCGCGCCCGCGCAGGCGCAGGCAGAGGTCCGCCACGGCCACCTCGGTGGAGAAGCGCGCGTCGAGCCCGCCCGCCGCCACGAAGTCCTCCCGGCGGAAGGCGAGGCAGGTCCCCGGCACCGCCGAGGCGACGTGGGCGCACTGCAGGAACTGCATGTAGCCGGTGTCGGCGGGCGCGAGCCCGCGCGACATGCGCACGCGCGACCCGTCGGCGGCGAGGCTGAGCCCGCACGAGGACACGAGCCCGTCCGCCTCGAGGACGACGGGCGCGGCGACGCCGAACTCGGGCAGCTGCAGGTAGCCGAGCAGGACGCGCAGCAGGTCGCGCGACGGCTCCCCCGCGTCCGCGTCCAGGACGACGACGTAGGGCCACGAGGCGCGCGCGACGGCGTCGTTCACCCGCTCGACCCAGGTGCGGCCGTCCCCGTCCTCGTGCGAGGCCCGGATGACGGCGACGCGCTCGAGCTCCCGCTCGACGTCGAAGCGCGTCCGGTAGGTGAGGTCGTAGGTGCCCGGGCCCACCTCGCAGGCCACGCCGCGGCGCGCCAGGAACCCGGCCACCGCGCGACGCCCCGCCTCGAGGAGGTAGGGCTTGTCGCCCATGTTGGTGGCAGAGGAGTGCTCGTGGCTGCGCCAGTGGTAGAGCATGCGCGGCACGAACGCCACCCCGCCCCCGTGCTCGTAGGCCTTGAAGGTCAGGTCGTAGTCCTGGGCGCCGGAGAGCTCGCCGGGCGTGCGCTCGCTCGCCTCGATCGCGGCCCGGCTCACCATGAGCATGTGGCACACGACGTTGCCGTCGAGCAGGCGCGCGAGGTCCCAGCCCGCCTTGAACTTGGGGCCGAAGTAGCGGCCCGCGCCGTCGGCGAGGGCGTCCGGGGATCCCGCCGCGTCGTCCTCCCACATGTCCTCGTTGCAGAAGAGCAGGTCGCACCCGGGATTCGCGCGGATGGCCTCCGCATAGCGGAACAGGCAGTCGGGCTCGAGGAAGTCGTCGTGGTCGAGGAAGCCCACGTAGTCGCCCGTCGCCTCCGCGATGCCGCGGTTCGTGTTCCCGGCGATGCCGGCGTTCTCCACGGGGACGACGCGCACGCGCGGGTCGTCGCAGCCGGCGAGCGCGCGGCGCACGCGGTCGCCCTCGCTCGCGTCCACGACCACGAGCTCGAAGCGCGCGTAGGTCTGGGCAAGCACGGACCCCACCATCGCGCGCAGGTAGGGCTCCGGGGTGTTGAAGGTGGGGCACACGAGGCTCAGAAGCGGGGCGTCGTCCCAGGTGGCCGCCTCCTCGCGCTGGCGCGCGAGCTCGGCGTCGTCGGCGCGATGCGCGCGCATCCAGCCGTCGTAGCCGTCCCAGTTCTGGCAGTTGCGCCGCTCCTCGAACCAGGTCGCAAGGCCGGAGCGGCATTCGGCCCCGGAGAGGACGAGGCGCTCGCGGCGAGAGGAGGCGCCTCCCCGCACACGGCACGAGACGCGCAGGCCGAGCTGCGAGCGGTCGAAGGGCACCGACCATCGCTCGACGACCGTCTCCCTTCCATCGAGCTCGCAGAGGTCCGACTCGAGCAGGACGGGGGAATCCAGTGCGGGCAGGATCGTGCGGGTCGTCGCCGAGAGCCGAGTCTCGCCTCCGGACGCGGCGGGCTGGGAGCAGCGGACGCGGGCGAGCTTCCGCTCGTAGTCCGTCCGCACGCCCTCGAGCTCGAGGCGGAGGCCGTCGCCCGCCACGCTACAGCCCGCGCTCGGCCCGGTACTGCTCGAAGGAGGGATGCAGGCCGTCCTTCTCGGACAGGACGGGCTCCTCGCCGTCGGGAACGGGCCAGGCGACGGCGATCGACGGGTCGTCCCACATGAGGCCGCCCTCGTCGTTGGGATGGTAGACGTCGTCGCACTTGTAGCAGAAGGTCGCCGTCTCGCTCATCACGTAGAAGCCGTGGGCGAAGCCGCGCGGCACGAAGAACTGGCGACGGTTCTCGGCGGAGAGGACCACGCCCTCCCACTGCCCGAAGGTGGGGCTGCCCGGACGCAGGTCCACCGCCACGTCGAAGACCTCGCCCTCGACCACGCGGACGAGCTTGGACTGCGGGTGCTCGATCTGGAAGTGGAGGCCGCGCAGCACGCCGCGGGTGGAGCGGGACTGGTTGTCCTGGACGAAGTCACAGTCGATGCCGCCTGCCACGAAGTCGGGGCGCTTGTAGGTCTCCATGAAGTAGCCGCGCTCGTCGCCGTAGCTCTTGACGTCGACGATCGCGACCCCCTCGATCGAGGTGGGGATGAAGGTGAAGTTGCCGGAAGTGATGGTGCTGGTCATGGGTTACTCCGCATAATCTCGGTCGTTCGCCTCATCTGCGCAGCTCGCAGACTCTGAGGCATCCTTCTCGAGCAGCGCTACCCGCTGTATGAGAGAGCGAATGTCACGCGACTGCCAACTGACGATGACCGTCAGCGACAGGCAAATGAGCAGCAGGCAGAACACCGCGGCAAACAAGACGAGGTTCGACGGCGCAAGGAAGCCGAGCAGCCCCGCCAGCCCCGTGACGATGCCAGGAAATAGGGCGACAACGATGAGCAGCAGGCTGAGCACGAGCCACATGAGCGAATACTTGAGCTGCAGGCGCCTCCTGAACACGAGCTCGATGATGCATGTGAGCAACAGAGCCGCAAGCACGACAAGGGCAATGCGGATTTGGGCCGACATGGCTACCCTCGCTTCCTACGGCCGGGCCAGCCCTCGGTCAGGACGGCCAGCGTCACCTTCACCATGTAGTAGGCGCCCTTCCAGAGGTTGATAGAGGAAACGCCGCCCTGGCGCTCGCGCATCGTGACGGGGACCTCACAGATGTCGAGCCCCGCATTGTGAGCGGTGACGATGGACTCGGGTTCCGGGTAGTCGATAGGGTAGTGGCTGGCAAACAGGCGGATGGCCTCACGTCCACAGGCACGGAAACCTGAGGTGGAATCGGTGATAGTGAGTCCCGTGACGAGACGGATGCAACGCATGAGCCATCGAATGCCCAGACGTCGCAGGCCCGAAGACCGGAAGCCCTCGGACGGACGTACGAAGCGCGAGCCAATCACGAGGTCTCGTCCACGCTCAATCTCCTCGAGCAGGGCAGAGACATAGGTAATGTCATGCTGGCCGTCGCCGTCAAACTGAATGTCAACGTCGTAGTCATTCCTCAGGGCATAAAGATGACCAGCCTGGACGGCCCCGCCGATACCGAGATTAAAAAAGAGGTTGATGTGGTTGAGCCCGTAATCCTGGCAGATGCGCAGGGTGTCATCGGAGGAGCCGTCATTGACGACAACGTAGTCGTAGCCGGCCTCCTCGACCGTACGAACTACGTCGAGGATGGCATCTTCCTCGTTATATGCGGGGATAACGATGAGAACCCTCATACAAGCCGAACTACCTCCAGGACGAGACGACCTCGTTCTTCTTATTCTAAGAGAGTTGCATTAGCATAACGCGCTCTCTGCATCTCTTGTCTGGCAACTCGTGCGAAATGTCCTGACTCACGACGGGACTCATCCTGCCCTACCCTATAGGCTGATCGACATTGTTTCAGCGATAGTCATTTTGGAGGTTTCCGACGTGTTCGCACCCAGTGACCACACGTTCGTCCTCGCCGCTTACAAGAAGAACCCATATGTCAGAGATACCATCGCGTCACTCAAATCCCAGACTGTGCCCAGCAACATCATCCTTGCCACATCTACACCCAGCTCATACCTGGACGACATCTGTTCTGAGCTCAATATCGAGATGCATGTCAATCCGTCGCCTCGTCTTGCTGGGGATGACTG
>CAOJNB010000033.1 GCA_948439405.1 uncultured Coriobacteriaceae bacterium
CCGCCTCGCCGGCGACGGCCTTGGCAAGCAGCGTCTTGCCCGTGCCCGGAGGGCCGACGAGCAGCACGCCGCGGGGGATCTTGGCGCCCATCTTCTGGAAGCGCTCGGGCTCGGCGAGGAAGTCGCGAATCTCCTTGAGCTCCTCGACAGCCTCGTCCACACCGGCAACGTCGGCGAACTTGACCTTGGGGCGCGTCTGCTCCGTCGTCTTCGCCTTGGTCTTGCCAAAGCCCATGGCGCGACCGTTCTGGTTCTGCATGCCGCGCATGAAGTAGACGAAGACGGCAACCATGATCAGCGTCGGGAGGACGGTGAACAGGAGGGTCTCGATCCAGTCATCGCTCGAGGTATCCACCACGTAGGTGATGCCAGGGTGCTCCTCCATGAGCTCAGACAGGGAGTCGGAGCCAACGTAGGAGCTCTTGAAGGCGACGAGCTTGGAATCGTCGCCGACGTCCTGTTTGTTGGCCCAGTACTCGCCGGCGAGTTCGCCCGACGCCGCGCGATACGTGAGGTTGTCGACGCGGTCCTCCTTGATGGCGGTGACGACATCATTCGTGGGGAGCTCCGTCGCGCCCGCCTGGCCGGACATGAAGCCCGACATGAAGGAGAAGACGATGTAGCCGATAAGCGCGAGCGTCAGGATGGTGTAGACGATGCCGCGGCGCTGGTCGCCAGGATTGGGCGTGCCGGGAGGCACCGGGGCGCCAGGGCGCTCAGGGCCGTTGCTCTGGTTGTTCTCACTCATGCTACTTACCGTAAACCTCCGGCTTGAGGACTCCGATGTAGGGCAGGTTGCGGTAGCGCTCGGCGAAGTCGAGGCCATAGCCCACGATGAAGGAATCAGGCACGTGCGCGCCCACGTAGCGCGGCTTGACGGCGGCAGTCTGACCCTCGACGTCCTTCACGAGGAAGGCCGCGATCTCGAGGGAGGCGGGCTTGCGCGAGCGCAGGTTCTTCATGAGGTAGGACAGCGTGAGGCCAGAATCGAGGATGTCCTCGATGATGAGGACGTCGCGGCCCTCGATCTTAGTGTCGAGGTCCTTCACGATGCGGACGACGCCCGAGCTCTTGGCGCCATCGCCGTAGCTCGAGACGGCCATGAAGTCGATGCCGAGCTCGCAGTCAATCGCACGCATGACGTCGCCCATAAAGACGACGGCGCCGCGAAGCACAGCGATGAGCAGCGGGTTCTTGCCTGCGTAGTCACGCGTGATCTCCGCGCCCATGCGGGTGACGATATCCTTGATGTCCTGCTCGGAGAGCACGACGCTCTCGACGTCTGGATGGATTTGCTCCATGGGAGCGCTCCTCTCTGAGGCCGGTCGCCTCATTTGCCCCACGGCGCCGCTTGCCGGCGCTCACGGTGGGAACTGCCATTCTACCAGCCCCGTCTGACAATAAACGGGACGGCGCGGGAAACGATGCGCAGGCGGTCGCCATCAGTTGACAAAGGGACTGTCCCTTTGTCAACCCGCCGCAGCCACCTGAAAAAGGGACTGTCCCTTTTTCAGGTGGCCATTGCGAGCTGCCTCACTGGCGCGTGGGGACGAGGCGGAGCTCGAGGAGGACGCGGGAGGCGTCGGTCACGCGGGCGCGCTCGTCGGCGCGCAGGGGCGCCACCCAGAGGATCCGCCCGCCGTCGCCGGCGCGCACGACGGGCACGCCAGCACGCTCCGCCGCAGGGACCTTCGCGTCGATCAGCAGGTCGGAGAGCTTCTTCGACTGGCCATGCATCCCCAACGGGCAGAGCACCTCGCCCACCTCCGGCGAGGAGACCCAGAGGCTGCCGCCAAGGGGGCCAAGCCCGCACGCCTCGGCATCGAGCAGCACGGACGCCCCCTCCCACTCGCGGGCGTAGGCGCGGGCGAGCGCCACCGGGTCGCTCCCCGGGGCGACCTCGCGCAGGCGCGCCGTCAGCGTGCCACCGGCGAGCGCGAGCGCCCCCTCGGGCCCGGGAGCCGCGAGCACGCTCGAAGCGCCCGCCATCCCCTCGAGCGCGGGAACCTCGATCCAACCTGAGGTAGCGACGCTGGCCTGCGCCACGCGGGCACGCACGAAGAGCATCCCGTACGAGACGCGCGCGTCGACGCCGCCCGGCAACGTGGCAGAGCCCTCGCCCGCCGCAACGAGCTCGAGCATGCGCGTGACGTGGCGCGAATCGAGGCGGCAACCCGGGCACGCCGCGAGTACGGCCATGCGCACGACGCGGCGCGCGATGGCGACGTCCGCCGCGGCGAGGCGGGCGCCGTCGAGCACGACGAGCCCCTCCTCCCGCCTGCGCTCGAGGGCGCGGAACGCGCGGGAGGCGACCTGCGTGAGGTAGGAGTCCTCGTCCGAGAGGATCTCGCAGGTGGAGGCCATGCTTTCGAAGAGGCGCGGGTTGCGCTCGAGCGCCCGCGGCACAACCTCGTGGCGCACGAAGGACCGCAGGTAGCGGGTATCGGCATTCGTCGCGTCCTCGTGCCAGGTAATGCCACGCATGCGGAGGAGACGGCAGAGCTCCTCGTGCGTGCGGTCGAGCAGCGGGCGCACGATGCGGTTGCGGCGGCGCGGGATGGACGAGAGCCCCTGCGTGCCGGAGCCCTTGATGGCATGCATGAAGAAGGTCTCCGCACGGTCATTGGCCGTGTGGGCTGTGAGGATGCGCGCGGCGGAGCGGGGCAGGCCCGCCTCCTCGCACAGGCGGTTCGCCAGACGCGTCGCCGCAGCGTAGCGCACCTCTCGCGCGACGTTCTCGACGTTGGAGTCGCCGGTGGCAGGGTCAGCCGCAAGCGCCGCGACGTCCACCCGCACGACCTCGACGGGAATGCCGAGGCTCGCGCAGAGCTCGCGCACGAAGGCCTCGTCGCCGTCCGCCGCGTCACCCCTGAGCTGATGGTTCACGTGGAGCACGTGGAGGCGCTCACGGGCGATGCGCGCGAGGCCACGGCCGTCATCGATGTCGAGCTCGTCCGTCGCGGCGAGCAGAAGGAGGGCCGTGGAGTCCGCGCCGCCAGAGACCATGAGGACGACGGGGCCGGCCGCCTCGGCATCT
>CAOJNB010000034.1 GCA_948439405.1 uncultured Coriobacteriaceae bacterium
GCGCCGGCGAGCTTGCGGCGAAGACCTCCGCCGCCGTCTCGGACCTCCGGTCGCAGATGCAGGGGCCCCTGTGGGGCGCGGCCGAGTGGATCCCCGTCCTGGGCGGGGACGTCAAGGCGGCGCGCGCCCTCGTGGACGTGCTCGCCAGCCTGGTGGACGGCGCCCTCGTGCCCGTGTCCCAGGCGCTTTCTACCATTGAGCTCGACAAGCTCGTTGTCGCGGAGGGCTCTGACCGGGTCCGGTTCGACGTCGCGGCGATCCGGGCCGTGGCCGACGCCGTCAGGCGGGCGGTCCCCGTGCTCGACGAGGCCGCCTCCGCGGTCGGCGGCATGGGCGAGACGCACGTCGCCCAGCTCACCGAGGCCGTGGACACGGCCAAGGAGAAGCTCGTCCCCCTGGCGGGCGGGCTGGACGAGGCCGCAAGCCTGCTCGGGGTGCTCCCCGGGATCCTGGGCGCGTCGGGGGAGCGCGTGTACGGCGTGCTCGCGCAGAACAACGTGGAGATCCGCTCCACCGGCGGCCTTCCCGGCCAGTGCTGCCGCGTCGAGGTGAAAGACGGCCTCGTCAGCCTGAGCGAGGTCGAGGGAGTCAGGAACTTCATGAACCCGGGCGACGACGAGGCGATGTGCGTGCCCCTGACCGACGAGGAGGTCGCGCTCTACAGCAGGTCGGTGGGCTACATGTCGGTCAACACCAACTGCATCCCCGACTTCCCCCGCGTGTGCGACATCTTCAGCCAGCTGTGGTCCGCCACCAACAACGAGCGCGTGGACGGCTTTGTCGCCATCGACCCCATCTTCCTGCAGATGCTCATGGGGCTCACGCAAGGGACCCAGACGAGCGACGGCACCGTGCTCGACGGCGAGAGCACCGTGCGCGTGCTCATGCACGACACGTACTGGAGGAACCTCGACGACTACGCGGCCACCGACGTCTACTTCGCCGAGGCGGCCTCGGCGGCCCTCGACTGCATCATGGGCGGCGTCCCCTCCATGGACCCGGGGGCCCTGCTGCAGGCCGTGAGGCGAGGCATCGACGGCGGCGACCTGCTCATGTGGGCCTCCGACGCCGAGGAGCAGGCCGTGATCGAGGGGCTCGGGGCCTCGGGCGAGGTGACCCTCGACCCCGCCGCGCCCCAGCTCGGCGTCTACCTCAACAACGGCTCCTGGTCGAAGTTCGAGTGGTACCTCGACCTCGACTTCTCCATGGGCGAGGCTAGGGGCAACGCCGACGGCTCGAGGACGTACCCCTGCAGCCTGCGGCTCGCCAACGCCATGACGCCCGAGGAGCTCGAGGCGAGCAACGCAAACATCACGGGCGGCAACCCGGCGAAGCGCTCCGAGGACGACATGCTCGAGGTGCTCAACCTCTACGCGCCGGCCGGCGGCCGCATCGAGGTCACGAGCCACAACGGGCAGGTCGACCTCGCCGACGACAAGACCTACAGGGGGCTGCAGGTGGTGTGCGGCGAGGCCCACGTCCAGATCGGCGCGCCCGCGGAGATAGCGTTCAACGTGACCGTCTCGCCCGAGGCCTCCCAGGAGCTGAGCGTGCGCATCCCCCCGACGGTGCAGGACTACCGGTAGGGGAGGCGGGGCGCTTGGGTGTCCTGTGGGTGCGTGAGACGCGGCGGTCTCTCCCGAACGCGAAAGGGATGTGATGACTGCTTTCGAGTTCGAGGGGGATGCGACGATTTCCTCCGTGCGCGGAGGTGATGCGGTGGTCTCTTTCACGGGTGAAGGGGATGCGGGGGTCTCTTTCATGGACGAGGGGGATGCTGTCACCATCCCCGAACCTGAGGGGAGCGTGGCGGCTCACTTCAATCCCAAGAGCATCCTTGTCACAGGCGGCTGCGGGTTCATTGGGTCAAACTTTGTGCGGCACGTGGTGGAGAGCCATCCCGGCGTGCATGTGACCGTGCTGGACAAGCTGACCTACGCGGGGAGGCGGGAGAACATCGCCGGGCTGCCCTCGGACAGGGTCGAGCTCGTCGTGGGCGACATCTGCGACGCCGGGCTTCTCGACGGGCTTGTCCCTGGGTGCGACGCCGTCGTGCACTGCGCCGCCGAGACCCACAACGACAGCTCCATCGCCGACCCCGAGCCGTTCCTGCGCACGAACGTGGAGGGGACGTTTCGCCTGCTGGAGGCGGTTCGCAAGCACGGGGTTCGCTACCACCACGTCTCGACCGACGAGGTCTACGGCGACCTGGCCCTGGACGACCCCGCGCGCTTCACCGAGGGGTCGCCCTATCGGCCGGGCTCTCCTTACAGCTCCACGAAGGCCTCCTCGGACATGCTCGTGCGCGCCTGGGCCCGCACGTACGGCCTGAGGACGACCATCTCAAACTGCTCGAACAACTACGGCCCCTATCAGCATGTGGAGAAGTTCATTCCCCGGCAGATCACCAACATCATCGACGGCGCGTGCCCCAAACTCTATGGCGATGGTCGCAACGTCCGCGATTGGATTCACGTCGATGACCACTCTTCGGCCATGTGGGAGATCCTGACCCGTGGGTGCCATGGCGAGACCTACCTCATTGGCGCCGACGGCGAGCGCAGCAACATCGACGTGCTGAGGGCGATTCTCGCTGCCATGGGCAAGGGGGCCGACGACTTCGACTGGGTGCCCGACCGCCCCGGCCACGATCGCCGCTATGCTATCGACGCCTCGAAGCTGCGCCGCGAGCTCGGCTGGCGCCCCGCCCACACCGACTTCTCCGAGGGCCTGCGATCGACCATCGACTGGTACCTGGCCCACGAGTCTTGGTGGCGCCCCGCCAAAGCCGCGACCGAAGCGCGCTATGCTGG